>CAZYYI010000032.1:0-10317 GCA_964651835.1 uncultured Lachnospiraceae bacterium | reverse complement strand
GCAATGGAATATACATAAAATGTAAAATATTAGATAATTGTATTAATATATTACATTTTACTTTATTTTTAATAAGTGTACATTATGGTGAATATCAAGTAGTTTAAGTCTGTTATTTAAGTCGTTTAGCTTTTTAAATGTTAATTTTTGATATCTATTATTTTCATAATTTTTATTAATTACGCTATTTAGCTGACTTCTTAAAAGTATATATGATACATCACAAATCTTTAATTTTTGGAAGGTATCTTCATATTTATTTTTTAAATCAAGAGCAGAATTTTCTAGGTTCATAAGTGTTAAATTTGAATTTTTATTATAATAATAATTATCATTTACAAGTTCACTAACTTTGCAAATGTAAATAATTCTAATCAAAGCTATGTAATCATCTATCATTGCATATTTATATTTTCTTCTCATAATTTCCTCCATTATCTAAAAGTTAATATTTTCAACTATTTTTTAATTAATTTTTAATTAATTTTGCGATTTTTTTATTTAATTATTTTTAGCGTGGTAGTTTTAATATTATTTTATGCAAAAAATTATCAGAATAGATTATTTTTTATTAATAAAATTATTACTTTTGGTAATTATAAATTTATATAATTTTCTACTATTAACTTGACACATTAGCCTGGTAAATATATACTTTATATGTTATATATATACTATCTTGTTGCACCTTAGCAAAGTGTGTGTAAAATTGGATTAGTTAGTAGCAAAAGAGGAATTATGAAAAGAGGCTTATATTCATTATTTTTTAAACGATTTTTTGATATAATAATTTCGCTGCTGTCGATAATAATTTTGTCGCCAGTTTTTTTAATTGTTTATTTGATGTCGCTTGTTATTTTGCGTGGCAACCCAATATTCAAACAATATAGACCTGGTAAAAATGGAAAGATTTTTGGACTATACAAATTTAGAAGTATGACAAACAAAAAAGATAAAGATGGCAATTTGCTTCCAGATGCTGAAAGGATGACTAAATGGGGCACACTTCTCCGTAAAACAAGCATTGATGAACTCCCACAACTTTTTAATATTTTAGGTGGTAGTATGAGCCTTATTGGTCCAAGACCAAGAATGGTTGAAGAATGTGTATTTTTAAACGATGACCAACTTGATAGGTTTGCAGCTCGTCCTGGTGTTACTGGTTGGGCACAAGTTAATGGCAGAAATTCACTTACTCTTGATCAGATTGTTGAATATGACAAATATTATATTGAGCATTTAACATTTTGGTTTGATGTTAAAATATTCTTCAAAACAATTGGATATATTCTTGGTAAAGGCAAAAAGGATATAAACAAGGCTGGTACAGTTTCAAATGAATTTCATGGTGATTATTTGCTTAGAACTGGAAAGATTACTAAAGAAGAGTATGATGAAAAAATTAGTCTTGCAAAAGAGATGATTAAAAATAGAAATGACAAAACAAAGTCAAAAGATGAAACAAAATTAGAGGATTAAGATGGAATTAAAAAATAAAAAAATTGCAATCATTGCAACTACAGATGATATGATAGAACGTTTTATGCCTCCACACATCAAATTTATGGTGGATAGTGGTGCAAGCGTTGATTTGTATTGCAAAAATACCGGATTTGATTTTGATGCAGTTTCACAGATACCAAATGTAAATGTAAATTATATTGACTTTACAAGATTTCCATTTACTTTGAAAAATTTAAAAGGTTATAAAAAACTTAAAAAATATTTTAAAGAAAATAAGTATGATTTTATTTCTTGTATGCAACCTGTTGGTGGTGTTTTTGCCAGACTTGTTGGCAAAAAGTTCAAAGTTAAAACTTTGTATACTGCACACGGATTTCACTTTTATAAGGGCTGTCCATTTAAAAACAAGCTAATTTATAAAAATATTGAAAAATATTGTGCAAAATTTACTGATGCCCTTGTAACAATCAATGAAGAAGATTTTGAGGCAGCAAAAAAGTTTAAAGCTAAAAAAGTATATAAAATTAATGGTATTGGTGTAGATTTAACAAAATACAAAATTAATAAAAACTTAGACAAAACTAAACTTAGAAAAGAACTTGGTTTAGAGAGTGATGATTTTGTTGTAACTTCAGTTGGTGAACTTAATGAAAATAAAAATACCTTTATGCTTCTTGAAGTTATGAAGCAAATTGAAAATCCAAAAATTAAATATGTAATTTGCGGTCAAGGTAAACTTCAAGAAGAGTATGCAAAATATATTGCAGAAAATAAATTAGAAGGCAAAGTTAAACTTCTTGGTTTTAGAAAAGATATCCCAGATATTTTGAATATAACTGATGTATATATTATGCCATCATTCAGAGAGGGACTTTCAAAATCTATGATGGAGGCTATGTGCTATGGACTTCCAGTCATAGCTTCAAAAATTCGTGGTAATGTTGACTTGCTTGGAGAAAGTGAAGGTGGACTTCTTTGTAATCCAAGTAAGAGTGATGAATTTAAAACAGCAATAGAAGATTTGTTTGGCAACTTAGAACTTTGCAAAAAATATGGTGAAAGAAACATTAAATTTGTAAAGAATTTTGATATTAATGTAGTGCTAAAACAAATGGAAGAAATTTATAAAGAGATTTAGTTTATTTAATTAAATTCTATTTATTTTAAAAAATATTAATTTTAAAGGTGTAACATGATTTTAACATTGGCGGTAACTGCTCATAATGAAGAAAAATATATAGAAAGATGTTTAAACAGTTTGATAAATGGTTTATCAAATTGTATGAATGATGTTGAGATTATTGTTTCTGTAAATAATAGCACCGACAACACATTGTCAATTGCAAAAAAATATTGTGAGAAATATAAAAATATCTTTGTATATGAAACTTCAAAACCTGGTCCTTCAGTTGCAAGAAATTGTGCTTTAGATCACGCAAATGGTGATTATATTTATTTTGTTGATGGTGATGACTATGTTGATGGTAAAATTGAATTATTAGTAAACTACTTGAAAAAAAATAGTGAAATTGACTTTATACAGTTTACTTATAATATTTATAAAAATGACAAGCTATTCAGATTGTTTCCATGCAAAACTAAATATTTTGACAAAAAGTTAACTAGAAAAGCTTTTTTAAAAAATTTCAAATTAAATACAGCTTTTTCAAGCAGTAGTAGTCGTGCAATCAGTATGAAGCTGATAAACAAGTATAATTTAAGATACAATGAAGATTTTTTCCAGATGGAAGATATGGAATTTGGAATAAGAGCATGTGCTTTATCTCAAAGTTTAATGTATGCTAATTTATGTTTCTATTATTATGAAACTAAGCACGATGGAAGTTTAACTAAAACAATAGATACAAAAAGAGCAATACAAGGTTATAAAGCTGCATTGGAGTCAATGAATTTTGTTGATAATAGCGATTTAGGAAGAAGGGAAAAGATTGTTTTAAAAAAGTTTGCTAGTTTACTTTGCTTTTCTTTAACAAGAGCTATCAAGTATATGGATAAATCTAATCAAGATGAAGTGATATGTTTTTTAAATAAAAACTTAAAGCTTTTGTCATATCCAGATGCGATTAGTACTGTTTTATTCTATATGTTTATGAAAATATTTGGTATAAAAGCAGCATTAAAATTTGTTTAATAAATTGATATATTTATAATAATTTTAAATTAAGAAAAAGTGGAAAGAAGTTTTAAATTTCTTTCTATTTTTTATTGTCCAAAATAAACATTGCGTTTTATTGAAATAGTATAAAAATAATGTTAAATAACTTGCGGGAAATTAATTAATTATGATAAAATATTACTGTGTATTGATATTAGCTTTTATCAATATTTAACTGTACCTATGAAGAAGGAGTTTTATGTTAATTTATATTTACTTGCTATTAATATTTGGTGTTTCAGCATTTATTATAAATATAAATACTAGCAAAAGATTTATTGGACCAAATTGCAGTCAATTAAATGAGACTTATGAAAAAAAATTCAATAAATTTATTGTTATTTATTCTGCTTTAATATTAATATTCGTTGCTAGTTTTAGGGCTTTTAGTGTTGGAACTGATACTAATAACTACTTTAATCATTATAATGATTTATTAGCTGATAATAAAGCCTATGGTCTCTTTGAACCATTTTTTGAATTAATAAACTTTATTGTTGTAAAATCAAGATTATCTTTCAGCTATGTTTTGTTTATATCTTCAACTATCATAATAAGTGCGTTTTCATTTATTATTTATAAATATTCAAAAAATGTGAGTTTCTCATTTTTCTTGTTAGTTGCTTTAGGCATATATGGTAATTCGTTTAATGCTTTGAGACAATATTTAGCATTGGCAATATTCTTGTATTCTATCAGGTATATAATTGATGGACAATTCATACCTTATTTAGCTTGTTGTATAATTGCATATTTATTTCATAATTCCGCAATTATACTTTTGCCTTTATTCCTTATTCGTTATATAAAAATGAATAAAAAGTTTATTATAATTTCAGTTATCCTATTGATAGTTTTAGGTTTTTGTTTAGGACCAGTTGTAAAACTAATCAGTATGTTTACAAAAATTGACTATTATAATAGATATCTTACTAATCCAGAGTTTATAGAGCCAATAAAACTTTATTACGTTCTTTATTCAATAGGTATGCTCGCTGTTTTCTTTATCTTTTATTACTTTAAACGATACATCGACAAACTTTCAAGTGAACAGAAATCAATATATAATTTCTTTTTAATAATTTTTTATATAAGTGTATGTATCAGATTTTATGGTACTTTTAGTGGTTTATTTTCTCTCGTCAATAGATTCTCAATATATTTCTTCTTCCCAATAATATTATTAATACCTTATGTTCTACCTTTTATAAAAGAAAAATTAAAGAACATTTGCATTGTTGCGATTCTTTGCCTCGGTATAGTATATAACATTATATCTGCAGTGGTAAGAGGGTCAAATGGAGTTTATCCATATAATTTTGTATTTGATAATTTATTTTTGTTAATAGGCACTTCAATTTTTTTGATAATATGTTGTGTAATGATAATTTTAACATCATTAAAAATAGATATATATAAAGTGTTTGAAAAAAATAAGAAAAAAAGCATTGATAATTAAGATAGTTTCTATTTTAAATACTTAAATACAATAAAAGATATTAAATTGAGAATAATTAAATACATTGAGGAAATATGAAAAAAATTTTAATTTCGGTAAGAGATTTAAAAATTGGTGGAGTGCAAAAAAGCCTAGTTGATTTTCTTGCTGGGTTAGAGCCAGAGATAAATGCCGGTGAATATAAGGTTGATTTATTAGTTCTTAATCCAGAAGGCGAGTTTAGAAATCAAATAAACAAAAATATAAACATTTTCACTCCAAACAAAAAATTTTATAAGTTCGGTTTAACAAATAATGGTGCAAAAGCGAAAGGAAAAGGTATTTATTTAAAAAGAAGCATCACTGCTGTTTGGTGCAAAATCTTTTCAAATCATCTGCCATTAAAGCTAGCAATAAAAAAACAAAAAAATCTTGGTGATTATGATATAGCGATTTCTTATGCAGTAACCATTTCAAAAAAAAGTATGTATGCGGGCTGGAGCGAACTTGTGCTTGAAAAGTGCAATGCAAAAAAGAAGGTTGTATATATTCATAATGATTATGTGAATAGCGCAATTAATAACTCAAATACTTATAAATTGCTAAAGCGTTTTGATGAAATTTGGTTTGTTTCAAAAAGCTGTGAAAATATGTTTCTTGAAACTTATAAAGAATTTAATGGCAAAACTGATTATCTCTATAACTTTGTAAATAGCGAAGACGTAAAAATAAAAGCAAACGAAACTTGCGATATGGTAAGGCATGATGGTATAAATCTTATTTCCGTATCAAGACTTAGCAGTGAAAAAGCACATATTAGATCGCTTAATGTGCTTAGAAGGTTAAGGGATAATGGATACAAATTTTTCTGGCATATCTTAGGTGATGGACCAGAAAATGAAAACTTAACAAAAAAAATAATTGAATATGGTTTAGAAAATCAAGTTAAATTATATGGTTCAAAAGCCAATCCTTATCCATATATGAAAATGGCAGACTTGCTTGTGCTTAATTCGTATAATGAATCTTTCGGTTTAGTGCTTATTGAATCTATGCTTGTTGGTGTGCCAGTGTTTACCACTAACACAGTTTCAGCTAAAGAAGTTGTTGGGGAACTCGGCATTGTTTGTGATAATACAGAAGATGCAATATATCTTGCACTTGAAAAATTATTAAAAAATCCTGAACAAATTAAAGACTTAAAACAAAAATTAAAAAATTATAAATACGATAACAAAAAAATAAAAAATAAATTAAAGGAAATGATAGATTATGGAAAATAAAAAAGTAATGCTTGTTTTTGGAACAAGGCCAGAAGCAATCAAAATGTGTCCACTCGTTAAAGAATTAAAGACTAGAAAAAATTTAGAAACAATAGTTTGTGTGACTGGACAACATCGTGAAATGTTGCATCAAGTTTTAAATGTTTTTGATGTAAAACCAGATTATGACCTTGACATAATGAAAGACAAGCAAACACTTTTTGATGTTACTGTAAATATTTTGGAAAGAATAAAGAGTGTGCTTGAAAAAGAAAAACCAAATGTTGTTTTGGTTCATGGTGATACATCTACCACATTTGTTACTGCACTCGCTTGCTTTTATTTGCAAATTCCAGTGGGTCACGTTGAAGCAGGACTTAGAACATATAACTTAAAATCACCATTTCCTGAAGAATTCAATAGACAGGCAGTTTCAATTTTAAGTGAATTTAACTTTGCACCAACAAACCTTGCAAAACAAAATTTGCTTAATGAACAAAAAAATGCTGACACTATTTATGTAACTGGAAACACTGCAATTGATGCACTTAAAACAACAGTTCAAAAAGATTACAGCCACCCTGAAATTGAGTGGGCAAAAGGTTCAAAACTTATTATGCTTACAGCGCATAGGCGTGAAAATTTGGGTGAACCTATGAAGCATATGTTCAGAGCAATAAAAAGAATTGTTGACGAACACACAGATGTCAAAGTTATTTATCCTATTCATATGAACCCAGTTGTTAGACAAACAGCTAATGAAATTTTGGGAGATAATGATAGAATACATATTATTGAGCCACTTGAAGTTATTGATTTTCATAACTTCCTTTCAAGAAGTTATATGATTTTGACAGATAGCGGTGGCATTCAAGAAGAAGCACCTTCACTTGGCAAACCAGTTCTTGTTATGCGTGACACTACTGAAAGACCAGAGGGTATTGAAGCTGGAACACTCAAGCTTGTTGGCACAGATGAAGAAAATATTTACAAAAACTTTAAGCTTTTGCTTGAAGATAAGTCTGAATATGAAAAAATGAGCAAAGCACAAAACCCTTATGGTGACGGCTTTGCCAGCAAAAGAATAGCAGATGTACTTGAAGAAAAATTATAGGAGAAAATTTTATGAAAAAAGTTTTAATCGGTAGTCCAATAAGACAAAAACCAGCAATACTTAAGGAGTTTTTAAATTCTTTAATTGATTTAGATAAAGATGATATAAGTGTAAGTTATTACTTTATTGATGATAACTCAGATGCAGAAAGCTCAAAGTTGCTTTCTAATTTCCAAAAGAAAAATGAAAATGTTAAGATAGATAATGCAAGTTCATTTTCCGGATATTTTGAAAGAGAATATAATTGTGATGCAAAAACTCATCACTGGAAAAAGGATATAATTAATAAAGTTATATTATTTAAAAATAAAATCATTGAATTTGCTGATAAAGAAAAATTTGATTATCTATTTTTTATTGACTCAGATATTGTATTAAATAAGTTAACCTTAAAACATTTAATATCTAGAAATAAAGATATAATTTCAGAAGTTTTCTGGACAGAGTGGGTTGTTGGCGGAATTGCATATCCACAAGTTTGGATTCAAGACGAAAATGCATATTTTAAAAGAGACTGGGATAATTCAAATGTTTCAAAAAAAGAAAGAAACAAAAAGGCCAATGATTTTATAGTTTCTATGAAAATCCCTGGTGTATATGAAGTTGGTGGATTAGGTGCTTGTACTTTAATATCTAAAAAAGTTTTAAATTCAGGTGTTAATTTTTCACTTATAGATAATGTTTCCTTCTGGGGTGAAGATAGACATTTTTGCATAAGAGCAATGGTTAATGGTTTTAAACTATATGTTGATACTGTTTATCCTGCATATCATATCTACCGTGAAGAATACCTTAACAGAGTTTCAGAGTTCAAAAAAGATGGCTTTAAATGGGATATGTGTAGGTCTACAAAAAAAGGCAATAGTTTGATATTTAAAATTAAAAACAGATTTAAAAAGATGAAAGCAAACCATAAAGGCTTAAAATATAAAATAAAAAAATGGGGACTTGCTTTTGTTAAATGGAATTATAAACGTAAAAGAATTGTAAAAAAAGAAAACAAAGTTGTTTTGTCTATGGTTGTTCATAATGAGGCTGGAAAGTATTTAAAAACCATTTTAGAAAACGCAAAACAATATGTTGATGCTGTTTTAATAATAGATGACGCTTCAACTGATAATACTGTTGAAGAATGTGAAGAAGTTTTAAAAGATTTTCCACATAATATTGTAAAAAATAAAGTGTCTTTATTTTCTCAGGAATATAAATTAAGACGACTTCAGTGGGACGAAACCGTAAAAATGAAACCAACTTGGATATTAACTCTTGATGCTGACGAAATTCCAGAAAAAGATTTTAAACAAAAATTAAATGCAATGATTAATAATAAAGATATTGATATATTTAATTTTAGATTATTCGACCTTTGGAATGATAAACAATATAGGAGCGATTCTCTTTGGAATTCTCATAACAATTATAGAACATATTTAGTTAGATATCAGCCTAAAATGAAAGTTAAATATTTAAAGAAAAATCAACATTGTGGTACATTTCCTTATACAATAAGATTCTTACCAAGTGCAAATGTAGATGTAAGAATAAAGCATTATGGTTGGGTAGATGAAGAATCTAGAAAAGCAAAATATGAAAGGTATATGAAATTAGACGCAGATGGCAAATTCGGAAATCTTGCACAATATAAATCAATATTAGATGAAAAACCAAATTTAATTGATTTTGAGGAGTAAATTTAAGGAAAAAAATGGAAATAGTTAGTGTTATAATTCCAACATTTAATACTGGTGATTATTTAAATAGATGTTTAAACTCTGTTACCTTGCAAACATATAAAAATTTAGAAATAATTGTTGTAGATGATGGTTCCGCTGAAGAAACACATAAAATATGTGATGAGTGGGCAAAAAAAGATAAAAGAATAAAAATTATTCATAAACAAAATGGTGGCGTTTCATCTGCAAGAAATATTGGATTAGATAAATGTACTGGTAAATATGTTATGTTTATTGACGCAGATGATTATATTGATAATTCAATGATTGAAAAAATGCTAAACAAAATTGAAGGATATGATTGCGTTTATTGTAAATATATTTTAAAATGTAAAAATAGCAATATTTATATAAATGAGTTTAACATTAAAAATTTAAACAATGCAGATAGACTTAAATATTTTATAGGCAATAAATCTAAATTAAAAAATAATATGCTTTATAAAAATTCAATTATGGGAAGTAATTGGAGAATTTTGTTTAGAAAAGATTTAACCAAAAATATTCGATTCGATGAAAATTTAAAATATTCAGAAGATTTTGTTTTCATTATGGAAATTCTGCAAAAACAGCCTCAAATTAATTATTTAGATGAATATTTATATTATTACTGCGAAAATGAGATTTCATATTCTAGTTCAATAAATATGAAAAAAATTGATTATAGTTATCAAATTTTACCTTATATGTATAAATATTTTGATAAAAATTTATATTATAAAGAATTAGCATATTTTGAAATATCAACAATTTTAAATTTTTACTCAATTTTAAAATCTAATAATTTAAACTTAAATAGTTTAGATGATGAAAAAAAATTGTTTGTAAATAAAAATTTAACTTTCAAAAAAATTAGAAATTTTTGCAAGTTTGAATCTAATTTTAAGTTAAAATTACTTGTTTATCTAATAAAATTAAAAATAAAAAAATAAGAAATAGGAAATATGGTAGAAACTAAATCACGAAAGCAAAATTCAATAAGAAATATGACATTTTCAATTATAGCTTATGTAATTCAGGTTATTCTGAGCTTTTTTGTGCGTCGTTATTTTATCTACTATTTTGGTACTGATTATCTAGGCTTAAACTCATTATTTACAAATATAATTTCTATTTTATCATTTGCAGAG
>CAZYYI010000031.1:0-10896 GCA_964651835.1 uncultured Lachnospiraceae bacterium | reverse complement strand
ATTTTTTTGAAGAATTTTTTATGGTTATTTTTACTAAACTTTTAAGCTCTTTTTTGGCTGATTTTAACAAGAAAATATAAGTAAATTTTGAATATATTTTTCAATTTTGTATTTGTTTCTATCAAAAATTAAACACAAAAAAAATACACAAATACTCTATCATTTTGTGCGAGTGTGGCAAGTTTTGAAAATCTAAAAACATACAATTTAACACTTTATATTTTTCATTAATTTAATAACAATTATAAAAAATAATTACATAATTAATTTTAATATAAATTAATTTAAAATGTATATTTTTGACTAAAATTATCAAAATTTGACATTTTTAATGTATTAAATTAATTTTAATTTATATTAATTTTTATTGTCAAAATTACGCATAAAAATAAATTCTAGCAACAAAAAAACACCCTTAAAGCTAGGGTGTATTTTTGTGAATTCACTTTTTGTAGTTTGTTTAAAAATTTTGCTAAATTGTAGTTTGTACAAAATTTTTATTTGCCGTTTTTTATTTGTAGTTTGTATAAAAACGGTTTTGCATTTTTGTTCTATTACAGATTAGGATTTACGTCGTAGAACAAATCTTTAATAAATCCAAGGTTTAAGATAACTTCAATAACTGCAACGAACACAATTGCAATAACAACACCAACCAAAACATTGATAAGTGCTTGTCTATTCTTCTTTCTTTCATCTTCTTCTTCACTTCTTGCATATTTTACACCAAGTTGAATGCCGTAGAACATACCAAGAACCAAAAGAACAGCGATAAGAAGAGGAAGAACGATATTAACAATTGTTATAAATCTTTCATAAGCTTTTTGTAAAGCCTCTGGAGCATCAGCAGCAAGTAAACTGTAAATAATATTCATACCCTTTCTCCTTTTTAATTAAATATTATATCGACTGATTTTATAGTAACACACAAAATTTGATTTAGCAAATAAAAAAAACTATTTTCCACGATTTTTTTACATTTTTTCTAAAATTATCCTAATTAATTAAATTTTGCATATCTTCCATTAAAATAATATTTTCACCATTTCAACTTTTTATTCAAAAAACAAATTAACATTAAGTGTATTCATAAAAAATATATCTAACGGCGAAAATGGGTTATATTGCGAGGCACTAAAAAATCTCCACGCATGAGTGTAGTAAACCTACATGACTGTGTGGAGATTTTTTAAAGAACAAAGCAAGATGACGCATTTTCGTCGTTAGGTTAAATGTCGTCTATCATACGTGCAAGTGGCGCCCTCACAGCATAAAGCACTGCAAGAAGGATCCATACAACAACTGCACCAATAATAAAGTTTATCAAAGTTTTTTGCATATTAACTTTAGTAGCTTCATCCTCTGCTTTAGCATACTTTACACCAAGAAAAATTCCATAAAAAATGCTTAGCACTGCAACTACCGACAACACATAAGGTCCAATCAAAGTCAGTGCACCATAAACTGGTCCAAGCACCTCATCACCAGTGCTAGCACCCAGTCTGCTAAATATAGAAAAATTTTTTAAAAATTCAAACATAATCTTTCACCAATCTACAATTATATTAACAAATTAAATCGCTATACGCAACTCATTTAAAAACAAAACTTAATTTTTTTTGAATTTTAAAGAATATTTTTTATGATTTTATAGAGAATTTTATTAATATAAATATATATAAATTATTTGCGATAAAAAAAAATTAATGATATAATCAAAATTGATAATTTACTTAGAGGTGAAATATGCTTTCTGAAAGAAAATTTAAATGGTCATCCTTTCTTGCTTTTACTGCAATACTTTTAGTACTTTCATATGTACTTGGTATAATAGCTAACATATTTTTGTTTAAGAATCCATTTTCAATGGGCAACAGTGTCGTCCTTGCATTTACCTTTATTGTTTTTATAGTAGGATTTTTGCTGTATATTCTTTCAATTACAAGCAAAGATAAAGACACTAAGCTTAAAGGTAAAAGTTCAATGGAAAACCAACACTTTGCAACTTTAAGAGAACTTGACAAAAACTTTAAGCATTGCAAATTTACTGATTTAAAAAATCTTGATATTACAGGTGTCCCTTTTAGATTTGAATATAAACACGGAAATTTGAATATACACTTTACCCCAGCTTGCCACGTTTTGATTGTCGGTGCATCTGGTACTGGTAAAACTGCTTGCTGGGTTGAACCATCTATGCAGATTTTATCAGAGCTTAAAACAAAGCCATCTTTGTTTATCACTGACCCTAAAGGCGAAATTTTTTCTCACCATAGTTTAAAACTTAAAAATCAAGGCTATACAGTTCTTCAGCTTGACTTAACACAACCATACGCCAGCAAGCGTTGGAATCCACTTGAAAATATCTACACTCAGTGGCAAAAACGACTTCATATGGAAGAAGAAATTTTAAAACACACAAATGACCCCATTAAAAACTATCCAAACTTACTTAAGGCTGGCGACATAAAAAGTTCTGAATGGTATGAATTTATGGGCAAAGCCTTTTCTACCCTTCGTGAAACTTTGGTCGAAGTTGACGTTGAAAAACAAAAAATTAAAGATGACTGCTTTGAAAGTTTGACCGATATTGCAAGTGCAATCGTTCCATCTGACCCAGACCCAAAAAACAAGCAATGGACAGATGGTGCACGTGACTACTTTTTGGCTTGTATGATAGCCATGCTTGAAGATAGTGAAAATGACGCACTTGGTATGACCAAAGAAAAATACTGTTTCTTTAATGCTTACAAAATTGCAATGAACAAAGATGATGACTATGAAGTTGTTAAAGACTACTTTAATGGCCGTGACCCACTTTCTAAATCTAAAGAGCTTTCAACAAACATTACCCAAACAAAAGCAACCGTTACCCGTGATGGTTACATGTCATCACTCAACACCAACCTTTCACTATTTTCTGATAATGGTATCTGCTTTTTGACATCATCAAATGACATTCATTTTACTGAATTTGATGAACGCCCAACAGCATTCTTTATCAAAATTCCTGATGAAAGAGCTACAAGATATAAACTTGCCAGTGTATGTATTTCTCAAGCTTATAAGGAATTTGTACAAAAATCACGTGCAAATGAATACACAAACCCAGACAAAATGGCACACTTAAAGCGTCCACTTTTCTATATTCTTGATGAGTTTGCTAATATGCCTAAAATCGAAGGCCTTAACCGTATTATAACCGTTGCTAGATCTAGATGGATATTCTTAAATATGGCAATTCAGTCATACTCGCAGCTTGATGATGTTTACGGAAAAGAAGTTGCAGAAATCGTGCGTGGTCAGTGTCGTTCAACACTTTTCTATGGCACCCCTGACCTTAAAACTCGTGAAGAGTTTTCTAAAGAACTTGGTAACCACACCATTGAAGTTGATAGTAAAACCAAAAATGAAGGTAGCGGAAAAGAAAAGAGCACATCTTCAAAAACCACTTCTCTTCAACAAGTTCCACTTATTCACCCATCACAGCTTGACAAAATTCCACTTGGTGAAAATATTACAAACAACTTCCAACAATATCCTTGCAAATCTATAGTTACACCATACTTTAAGTGTCTTGACATTTATAAAATTGGTGCAGTTCCTGCAGAATTTATCCCTGGAAGAACTTTTAAAGAAAGCGAAGTATTTTATGATATTCGCAGAAGAAACAGTATTGTGTTATCTAACGATGACTATGAAGACTAAAGCAAAAATATAAGGTAATTATGAAAAAATTAAAATTTATTTTACTCGGAATAATTTTTTCTCTGTCAGCCGCTATAGTAGGCTTGGTTTTGCCACGCACAGAAAATCCAATAAGTGCATCAGCAAATGTTACAAATAATTCAATTTTTGAATATCTTACATTCTCTGAATATGGGCATACATTAACAGCTGACAACTTTACTGCTCTTAATGACGGCAAAAATTACCTCGTAACAAATAACAATGTAACAATAACTTTTGACATTTTAAAACATCCAATAAGACAATTAACATTTAACAATTCATCAAGTTTTAAAGAATCAACTGTAATGGTATATTCACTAAAACTTCTTGAGGGCTACACTAATAGATATCAAACAATCACCTATCATGGTCAAGAGTTACAACCAAGAACAGAAAATTCTATCATAAACCTTTATAATTCTAACGGTACTCAAGTATTATCTTCAAGTAATGTAAGTCAAAATTTACTATACTTAACCAACGACACTGAATTACAACTTCATATCGTTGACAGCTATACATACCATGGACAAGACGATGCTGAATTAAATTTTTACATTTCTTCATCGCCAATAAGCATTAACTTTGTTCGCCCAAGTGTAAAATTCAGTGATAATTCAGCTGTTAAATTTATAACCTCAATTGATGGCGACACCAAATTTGGTCAACCTGCTAAAGATCAAGAATTTAATAGTGTTACCCTTGAACTTACAAATTACAGTTATACAGAATACAACCCACTTTATTACAATATCAACTATAATGGTTTTAACTACTTAATTAAAATGTACACTAAAAATGGTAATTTTTACGCAAATTACACTGATACCTACACAGAAGTTGATAATAGCGGCAATAAAAGAACAATAGAACATACAACTTATCTTGCAACAGGTGAAAATGGTTCAAATCCAGTCAGTGCTCCAATTAATAGTAATAACTATTTTAAAATAACTTTTAATAATACAGGTAGATATGAAATTAAAATTTATGACAGTACTTATGCTAAAGGTTTAACCAATAATAATATTAAAGAAACTTCATTCTATATCAAATCAAATATCACTTCTGACTTTGAAAATATTTATATGATAGCCCAAAAAATAGACAGCAATGGCAATCTTAGCGATTACATTTACAGTAATACTACTCAAAATAGCAATATATTGCTAACTATTAAAAATTTAAATAACTTTAAAGATAATGTTAAACTTGAAGATGTAATTAGTAAAATTGAGCTAATTAAAACTGATTACAGCGAAGGCACAAGTCGTACAAAAACAACTTATAGCGCAAGTCAAGTTAAAAATATGATTAAAAATAATGATTTGATTTTGCCTATTTTTGATACTGATGAAGACTATAGAGTAATAATTTATAACGAAGACGAAACAAAAACAATTGAGTTTAGAGTTACAATAGCTTTAACAGCAAAAACTCATTACAATGCAAATGGAGTAAATGAATCTGCAACAATACCTTACACAAGTACTCCAAAATCATACACCCAAAACCCTAAAATTACCCTTCCTTTAACCATTCAACTTTATGGCGTATCAGAAACAAAGAATCTTGAAAATACTGGCACAAATACTTATACTATAAACTATGCTTTAAAACAAGTTTCAATGGAAAAAATAACTTTATCAGAAGACGGCAAAAATGAAATTCCTGGCTTGCATCTTGAGTTTAAAGGAGTTGGAAACATCACAGTTACAATCAACCATGATGGCAATATTGAAGAACGTGTGCTTACTCCAGACAACCGCAGAATTTCACTTACAGAATATGGAAAATACACAATAACAATGGTTGATTCAATGGGCACAACCACCACAAATACATATAGTTATAACAAACCACTAAACGCATCAACAATCATACTTATTGTGCTATCTTCAGTTATATTAGTAGTTGTGGTTGTATTCTTAGTTTTGGTTCGTAAGCGCATCAAAACAAGATAAACTAAGTTTAAGTTTAAGAGAGATTAATTATCTCTCTTTTTTGTTGTAATAATATCAAAATAGCTTTTAAAATTAAACAATTTTGTTAATGACAAAATATTTAAATATTTTTTAAACTCAGTCAAAACCTGCCACTACTTTCTATTTTTAGCATATACTTTAGTATGGTAAAAGAGTATATTTTATTTATAGATAGCGGAATTGGGGGGCTATCTACACTATCCGAAACATATATGCTAATCCCGCGAAATTACATATATTTTTCAGATAACAAAAATTGTCCATATGGTTCAAGGACAAGAGCAGAAATTTTTGAGTACTTAAAAAATATTATAATCAAGGTTAAAAAACAGTATAAAGTTCGAGTTGTGGTTCTCGCATGCAACACAGCAACAACTTCAGCTATTGATAGCCTGAGAGTTGCCTTTCCTGACCTCACGTTTATTGGCACTGAACCAGCTATTAAACTTGCGGCAGATAAGGGCTACAATAATATTCTTACGCTTTGTACCCCACTCACTGCAAAGCAACAAAAATATCTGCTTCTTAAGCGTAAGCTTAAGGCTAATTTTGGTACGCTTTCACTTTCTGACTTTGCAGAAAATATTGAAAATTATTTAACTAGAGACAGTTTGTCTGACAAATTAAATCTTTATAAAGATTTATATTTTATCGCGTCCAAATGCATTAAATACGATGCAGTTGTTTTGGGCTGCACTCATTATGCTCATGTTAGTGATTTAATTTATAACATAACAAACAAGCCTGTTTTTGACGGCAATAGAGGCGTCGCAAAACAAGTTTTTTTGACATGCAAAAATTTAGAGATTTTTAAATCAAATAATAGCAAATCTAATTTGAATATTTTAAAAAATGTTAATGATTGTGAAAGAGTAACTTTCACAGATTTTTTATGTCAAAAAAATAATAGAAAGGGCAAAGTAGCACAAACAAATTTCGACAAAATTTTGAATAATGTAGTATCACATAATTCGACAAATATTGCAAATTTAAATGGCCAAATAAACTTAAAGCTCTCTGGATCAAGTGAAATTATTTTTATGTTTTCAAATGAAATAAGTAAGCTAAATCAAAAATATATAAAAACTTTGGTGCAAATACTTGCAAATAAACAAAAGTTGTGTTAAAATTATGGCTAGATTACCGTAAAAGGAGCAAAAATTTATGCCAATTATTAAATCAGCTAAAAAAAGACAAGAAGTTGCTATTAGAAATAATGAACGCAATAAAGCAGAACGTAGCAAACTTAGAACTGCAGTTAAAAAGTTTAAAACTGCAATTGCTAATAAAGATGTTGCCGCTGCTGAAAAATTGTTACCAGAAACTTTCTCAATTATTGATGAAGAAGTTACAAAAGGTATCATTCACAAAAATAAAGCAAACAACACAAAAGCTGCTATTTCAATTGAGCTTACTAAATTAAAACAAGAACTTGGAAAATAGTTAAGTTTTTGCATTTGGTAAAGCTTAAGGCTTTTAGCTTAAATTAAAACAGAACTGTGTTTCTGTTTTTTTTGTGCATATTTTTTGATTAAAAATCCTTTGATTTTTACAAAAACAATTTTACAAAAATTGTAAAATAATGAGGTGTTAGTTAAAGTTTTTATAACAAAATTCGTCAAAATATTGATAACAAAAATCGCTATTTTTTTTATTTTTTTACCACAAAATTATACAAATTTTGAAGATTCAAAAGAAGAAATCCAATAAACAAATTTATACAAATTTTGCATTATTACAAAAAAACACGCCGAACAAAATTTTACAAATTTTTCAAAATTTAATAGTTAAATTAACTTTATATTAAAAATATTTATCATCAAATATTCGACAAAATTTTTACCATTTATTTTTTACAAATTTCGATATTACATATTTTTACAAAATTCTACATTACAATTTTCGACTAAATATTATATCTATAATTCGACAAAATTTTACCTTGCAAAATTTTATAAATTTTATCAAAATTCGATATTACAAAATTTTACAATTTTTTTTATAATTTTTATCTTAATTATTTTGCAAAATTAAAATCAACAAAAATTTCAATTTTATATTTGGTAATATTTTTCTACAAATTTTTTAAAAATTACTAGGAGGACTTAAAAATTAATAATAATATATTTCAAACTCCTCCCCTTTCAATTTAATAATGTCTAAAATATCGTTGACAAAAAACCACAAAGAAAGTTATACTAATTGTATAAAAAATAGTAGGTTTTGCAATTATCAAAATTTAATATTACAAGTGATAATTTTTACTTAATATTAATTAAACTTGTTTTGGCTGATAGCAGTGCCTCAAAATTAAGAGGCACTTATTTTTTGCAAAATCATCAGGAGAAATTATGACAGAAATTACTGAAAAACAAATAGAACATTTGGCAGAACTTTCTGCTCTTGAACTGTCTAGTGAAGAGATTAATAAAATGAAAAATGAACTTGGTAATATTTTAAAATTTGCTAATAAAGTTCAAAGTGTCGATGTAAAAGAAAATGTTGTAGATAAAAATTTTGTAACGCTTAATAGTCTTCGTGAGGACAAGTCTGAGCAAGGCTTAACAAATGAGCAAGCATTAATGAATGCTCCAAAAAAAGAAAATGGCTATTATGTTGTATCTAAGGTGGTGGACTAATGGAATATTGCAACTTATCATTAAAAGAAATTATTGATTTAATCCAAACCAAAAAATTAACAGCTGTCGAACTTGTAAATTACTATGCTGATAGAATAAAAAAATATAGTAGCAAAAATGCAGTGCTAGAATTTTTTGATGACGCCTATGAAATTGCAAAGCAAAAAGATGAGATTGCTAAAACTTCAACAAGCCTCCCTATTTTGCACGGCGTACCAGTTTTGCTTAAGGATAATATTTCTTATAAAAACCATAAACTTTCTTGTTCTTCAAAATTTTTGGAGGGATATGTTGCACCATACTCAGCAACAGTAACTCAAAGATTAATTGATGCCGGTGCAATCATTATCGGTAGAACTAATATGGATGAATTTGCAATGGGCAGTTCTACTGAAAACAGTGCATTTGGTGTGGCAAAAAACGCCCTTGATGACACCAGAGTTTCTGGCGGTTCAAGTGGTGGAAGTGCAAGTGCAATGGGTCTTGGGCTTGCCGCAATCACTCTTGGTAGTGATACTGGTGGTTCAATAAGACAGCCAGCCTCATTTAACGGAGTTGTTGGTTTAAAGCCAACTTATGGCAGAGTTTCAAGATACGGCTTAGTTGCTTTTGCAAGCAGCCTTGACCAAATTGGTCCAATTTCAAAAACCAGTGAAGACGCTGCAATTTTAATGAATGTTATTTCTGGACAAGACAAGTTTGACCAAACCTCTTCAAATGAGGTTGTACCAGATTTTACTAAAGAATTTGGTTTAGATGTAAAAGGTATGACTTTTGGTGTTCCTGTAGAAGTGCTTGAAGTTTTAAAAACTTCTAAACATGAAGCTAAATATAACAAATTGTTTGAATTTTTAAAATCTAAAGGCGCAACTATCAAAGAAATCTCTATACCACATTATGATATGAGCCTTCCAGTGTATTATATTTTAGCTCCAGCAGAAGCCGCTAGCAACCTTGGCAGATTTGATGGCATTAAATACACAAATCGTAGTGAAGACGCATATAAGATTGATGAAATATATAATTTAAGCAGAACCAAATATTTTGGCGCAGAAGTTAAACGTAGAATAATGCTCGGAAACTTTGTTCTTTCAAGCGGATTCTATGATGCATATTATGTTAAAGCACAAAAAATCAAAAGCTTGATAACTAAAGAAACAGTTGACGCGCTTAAAGGCTGTGATGCATTGCTTCTTCCATCTACATTTAGTGAAGCATTTAAAATTGGTGAAAAAGCAAATGACCCAGTTGCAATGTATGCTGAGGATATGTTTACAATTTTTGCAAATCTTGCAGAAGTTCCTGCCCTTAGCGTTCCATTTGATTGCAGTGATGATGGTTTGCCAATTGGTCTTCAAATAATCGGCAAACATTTTGATGAATCACACATCTTAGCAATAGCAGACTATGTAGAAAAAAATTATTATAAGGGGGCAAAATAATGAGAGACGATTATGAAATAGACATCGGCCTTGAAATTCATGCAGAACTCAAAACCGCAACAAAAGTATTTTGTTCTTGCAAAAATAGTTTTGGTGACGCCCCAAATACCAATGTTTGCCCTGTTTGTATAGGTTTGCCGGGAGTACTGCCTGTACTAAATAAAAATGCTGTTATTCTCGCAATCCGTGCAGGTCTTGCACTTGGCTGCACTATAACTGAAAACATAAGTTTTGATAGAAAACATTATTTTTACCCAGACCTTCCAAAAGCCTATCAAATCAGTCAAAATGTAGCACCAATCTGTGTTGGTGGTGGCATTAAACTTGATAACGGCAACTTTGTTCGTTTTAATCATATTCATCTTGAAGAAGACGCTGGTAAACTTGTGCATGACGCCTTTACTGATGAAACCCATATTGACTACAACCGTGGTGGCGTTCCACTTATTGAACATGTTACTGAAATTGATTTGCACTCTGCTGACGAAGCTGTTGAGTTTTTAACAAAACTCCGTGAAACCCTTATATTTGCAGATGTTGCAAATTGTAAGATGGAACAAGCTGGTATGCGCTGTGACGTTAATATTTCAGTTCGTAAAATTGGTGCAAAAGAATACGGCACAAAAGTTGAAATGAAAAACCTTAACAGCTTTAAATCCGTTTATGGTGCAATTGAGTATGAAGCTGATAGGCAAATTAAAGAACTTGAAAATGGCGGAAAGATTATTCAAGAAACTAGAAAATGGGATGATAACAAAGGCATAACAATTGCTATGCGTTCAAAAGAAGAAAGCAAGGACTATCGTTATATGCCAGAACCTGATATTGTTAACTTAAAACTTCTCCCTTCTGAAATTGAAGAGATTAGAAAGAACTTACCTAAAACCCCAGCTGAAAGATACCAAACATACACTGAAAACTATGGCTTATCTGACTACGACAGCAAACTTCTTATTTCTGAAAAATTCATCTCTGACTATTTTGATGCAAGCGTTCAAATCTACAATAATCCAAAAGCAATTGCTAACTGGATTGCAACAGATTTGCTTAAACTTTTAAAAGAACAAAGCTATAATAGTCTTGATGAGATTATCCCAG
>CAZYYI010000030.1:0-11062 GCA_964651835.1 uncultured Lachnospiraceae bacterium | reverse complement strand
CATCATCACCATCGAGGACTCCGCCGAGTTACAGATCAAGACCATCCCCAATCTGGTCCGGCTGGAGACACGCAACGCCAACACCGAGGGCAAGGGCGAGATCTCCATTCGCTCCCTCATTAAGTCCTCCCTTCGTATGCGTCCGGAGCGCATCGTGGTGGGCGAGGTGCGAAGTGAAGAGGCGTTGGATATGCTTCAAGCCATGAATACCGGACATGACGGTTCCCTCTCCACCGGTCACGCGAACTCGCCAAAGGATATGCTCTCCCGGTTGGAGACTATGGTGCTCACCGGGGCGGATTTCCCCATCGATGCCATTCGTCAGCAGATTGCCTCCGCGCTGGACCTCATCGTCCACTTGGGCCGGATGAGCGACAAGAGCCGCAAGACTCTGGACATTGTGGAGGTTTTGGGGTATGAGCATGGGGAGTACCAGCTGAATTGGCTTTACCGCTTTGAAAAAGAAGGGGAGAGCGCCGACCATAAGATCGTCGGCAGCCTCAAGCGCACCAAAAACCCCATGCAGAAGCTGCAAAAGTTTGATATGGCAGGCATCGCAAGCGATGTGAATAAGGGGTTGGAGACATGAAAGAGAAAAAAGTGAAAGAGCCAAAGGTCAAACAGGCCAAGCCGCCCAAGGAGAAAAAACCGAAGAAGGAAAAGCCTGTTAAGCTCCCCGAGCGGAGCGACACCGGCGGTCTCAACTACTCGGTTTACTATATGAAGCCTATGGAGCGGCTGGCGTATATTCTGCTGGCGGCGGCATTGCTGTTTGCCTTGGGCTGGGTGTTTTACCGAAATGTTATCTTGTCCGCGATCTTGGCCTTGGGCAGCTTCGCCTACCCATCCATCCGCACCAAACAGATCATCGCCAAGCGCCGTCAACAGCTGACCCTGCAATTCAAAGATATGCTCTACTCTCTTTCGTCCGCGATCGGCGCGGGCAGCTCGGTGGAGCGGGCCATGACCGCCACCTTGGAGGATATGCAGCGGCAGTATGTGGGCACGGAAGCCTACATTGTCCAAGAACTGGAGCTGATCGTCTCCAAGCTGGAGATGAACCGGAACATCGAAGAGCTTTTTGCCGACCTCGGAGAGCGCAGCGGCATTGAGGATATCCGCACCTTCGCCAATATTTTTGAAATTTCCAAACGTACGGGCGGCAACCTGATCCAGATCATCCGCCAGACCTCCACCGTGATCACTGAAAAGATCGAAACCAAGACGGAGATCGACACCATCTTGGCGGAGAAGAAAATGGAGCAAAAGGTCTTGACCGTTATGCCCATCGGCCTTGTGTACTTACTCACTGTCACCACCAGCGGCTTTATGGACCCGATTTTCACCACCATTGAGGGACGCGGCATCGCGACCTTGGCGCTGGGCATTATTTTGGTGGGCTACCTCTGGGGCAAAAAGCTCACCAACATCGAAGTGTAAGGGGGGATAGGGGATGGAAAATCCAATTTATGCAATTCCCGCTCTGGCGCTTCTGGTGATCTTCCTGCTGCTCCACTTGAAAGGAAAGACCCGTTACGCCGCCATGATCCAAGCCATGGATAAGGACGAATATGGACTGCGGGACATTATGGGCGTGGGCTTCATGCTCATGGAGCTGAGCAAGTATCAATACGCCTCCAAGCTGGACCGCAAGGCCCGCATGCAGCTTCGGGAGCTTTATGAGCCGGAGTTTGTGGAGTTTCACCTCCGCACCCGATGGGCGGCCTCTGTCACCTATGCCTGTCTGGCCCTGCTCTTGGGCACGCTGGCCTTTGCCGGGACGGGGGACATGACCATCTTGGCATTCTTTATCGTGTTGGCCCCCTTTTTGGCCTATGCCAGCTTTACCTCCTTGGAGAAGAAGATCGAAAAACGCCACCGCCAAGTGGCTATGGATATGCCTGACTTCACCAACGAACTGGTGATCCTGTCCGGCGCGGGGCTTACCCTCCGCGCGGCCATCATCAAGGTGGGGCGGGAAATGGCGGGGGACTCGCCCCTTTACACCGCCCTTCGCAAAGCGGTGAACAAAATGGAAAACGGCGCCACGGACGAGGCCGCCTTGGATGTTTTGGTCACCCAATGCAATATGCCCGTAATGCGCCGTCTGGTGTCCGTTCTGCTGCAAAATATGCAGCGCGGCGGCACAGACGTGCTCAACGCGCTGCGTGAGATCGGCGCGGAGCTTTGGACCAACCGCAAGGCCGCCGCCCGGCAAATGGCGGAGGAAGTGTCCACCAAAATGCTGTTCCCCATGATGCTCATGCTGATCGCCGTCATACTCCTTGTGGCCGCGCCCGCGGTCATGAGTATGAATATTTGAATTTGAGAGAAAGGAGGAGCTTACGATGAAGAACCTGTTGACCCGCTTTTGGAAGGAAGAGGAAGGTATGGGAACGGTGGAGATCGTCATCATCATCGCCGTGCTAGTGGCTGTGGCTTTGATCTTCCGTGGCGCTATTGTTCAATTTGTCCAAAACATTACTGGCAAATTGTTTAGTACAGCCAATGAGGACGACATAACAAAGATTACCCCGTGACCAGCCCCGACGGCCTCCCGGCGCGTGACCCCGCTGGGAGGCTCGGGCTACCTTCCCATCCCACCTTCCCAAGAGGAGGTACAAGCGTGAAAAAAAGAAAGCATTCCAGCCCCGGTATGTTCACTGTGGAGATGGCGATCTTATTCCCGGTCGTCATGTTCACTGTCATCGGGCTGATTTACATAGGCATCGTCCATCACCAGACCGTCACCACCCGCACCGCCGCCATGCGTACCGCCAGCAAGGTCAGCTATACATGGAGCGCCCTTGGCAGCGACAACGCTTGGGACGATGACGGGCGGCTGAAAAAGTTCGATTACAGCCAGCACGACCCCTACGCCGGCATTGTAAACACCGTTACCGGCTCGAGCAAGCAAAAGGCCAACGCGGTTCGTTACTTTGAACTGATGCTGGGCAAGAATCCCCAGCTTTTGGCGGACGAGAGTCAGGAGGATCTGTCCGTGGAATATCACTTCGGCCTTTTTGCCCCCAGCGTAGAGGCCAAGATCACCAAACACTATGTCAATCCCTTGGGCCATATGCTGGAGCTGGTGGGCATCGGCGCGGAGCAGACCACCAACGTGTCCGCCAAAGCCAGCGTCACTGACCCTGTGGATTTTGTCCGCACGGCGGGCATTGTGTACGACCTGTTCAAATCCGGCAAGTGACGAGGCGAGGGACATATGAAGCAAAAGTGGAAACGCCGCGGAAAAGGGGCTATCAGTATCTTCCTGATCATTATTTTTTTGGCCCAATATATCCTGTGCGGCGTGCTGGTGGACAGCGCGCGGCACCGCATGGCCTCCGCAATGGCGGAGTCCGCGCTGGACTCTGCCTCCACCTCCGTCCTGTCTTACTATAACCAGCTGGTCTACGACCTCTACGGCCTCATGGCGGTGGACGGCATGGACGAAACGGTCATTCAGGAAAAGCTCACCAGCTATGTGGAGCGTACCTTGGGCATTGCCGAGTTGGACAGCCAAAGCGCGCTGAACCTTCTGGAGGAGTTGATGAAGGCCGCCTTTGGAAGCGACACCGCCAAGTCCAAGGGTTTCGATGGCTATGACTTCCAAACCACTGTCACCGCCAAGGTCACCACCTCCCTTGCCGACACCGAATTTGTGGAATACCAGCTTATTGAGCACATGAAATACCGCGCGCCTGTCCTGCTGCTGGACAACACCACCGGCTTTTTCACCAAGCTGGGTGAACTGGGCGAGATCAAAGACCGCCTTGTCATGGCGCAGGAAAAAATCAAACTGAGCAAGGAGCAGCAAAGCAACGCGCAAAAAGTCTCAAACACCCTCGAGGACATCGACACGTTCATTCAATCTGTCCGCGCCTATGTAAAAGACCCCGCCCAATGGACGGAAGGCAGCAAAGAGACCGGGCCCGTCACGCCCAAGGCCCTTGCTGACTATGTTGCCCCCATTGATGAAGCGGCGAAAAAAGCGGCGCAGGACTATTTGGACGAGTGGGAAGACTACCGCAGTGCCTACGCGGCATACGAGGCCGCCTGCGAGAACGCCGGCCCTGACGATCCAACGCCCTCGCCGCCCACCGCGCCCAGCTGGACGCGAGACGACTGGGCGACCAAGCTGAGGCCCGGCGTAGAAAAAGCCCAGAAAAGCTTCAAGCTCACCCGGGAAAACGCCAAAAAGCTCCAAACCAACGCCCAAGCGCTTATCTCCGCCATTGACAGCGAAGTCGACTCCTACGCCCATTACATTGCCAACCTGAAAAGCAAGATGGATTCTCACGGGGGTCAAAGCAACCAAAACGCTGTCACCGTTTTCTCCCCCGAAATGGAGCTGGCGGAGGCCAACGCGGGCCAACTGCTAAAAAACCGCCCCTTCCTCTCCTACATCGCCGAATTTGCCGGGGAGATCGGCAATGTCAACAACGCGATCACCCTGAATGAAAACATTGCGAAGATCATGGGGACCAGTGCCAGCGGCGCGATCCCCGGCAACATGGCGTCCGACCTGAAAAGCCGCATGACCGCCGTAGAGGGCGCAACCTCTACCTCCACCAACGGACATCTTCCCGATCCCATTTGCGCCACCGCTGCGGAGCTGCTGAAGCACCCGTCCGTGGACTTCTCCTGGCTGGAGAACAACCTGACCCACCTGAACAACGCCTTGGAGCAGGATGCCATCCCTAATGTCTCCAAGGCGGAGGTGGATGTGAAGGTAACCGCCGAAAAAAGCAAAGAGGAAGTGGACAAGAAGCTAAAAGAGGACACAAAAAAAGCGGACCTCCGCCCTCTGAAAGAGGAGGACTTGAAGGTCAAGGAACCGGAGAAGGATGACACGGTCAAGGAAAAGTTCGACATGGGAGATAAGGTGGAATATAAAAACTCCGCCGACAGCGCGGACAAAATGCTGGGCGCGGCGAGTGGCGTGCTGGACAAGCTCATGGATTTGCTGGAGAACCTGCGGGACGACGTCTACGTCAACCAGTACGCGGCCTACTATTTCCCTAACTATGTGGAAAATTATAAGGCAACCGACAAGGTAAAGGACGGAGACAACGCCAAAAAATTCCTTGACGGAAGCTATAAGGACTATTGCGCGACGCAGGCGGAGCTGGAATATGTCCTGACAGGGGAGGCGGACACCGGGAAAAGCGTTCTGGAGGTTCAAGCCATGTTGCTGGGTATCCGCACCGCGTTCAATTTGATCGCGATCTTCACCGACTCCGCCAAGGTGGCTCAGGCCAACGCCATCGCGGCGGCGACCGGGCCATTCGCCCCTGCGGTTTCCATCGCTCTGCTCGTGGCGTGGGCGGTGGCGGAATCGACTTTAGACGTGATTGACCTATGCAAGGGCGAGGAGGTCCCGCTCTTTAAGCAGGGCGCGGATTGGAAGCTCTCCGTGGAAGGCGCGGTGAAAAACGCGGCGGAAGCGGCAATCGACGCTGCGGCAGAGGGGCTGGAAAAACTGGCTAAGGACAAGGTGGACGCCATGACCGATCAGGTGGCCAATGCCGCCAACAAAGCCATCTACGCTGCCTATCAAGGGGCGAACAGCTCCCTGAACGCGGGGGTCACCGCCGCGAAAAACAAAGTGGCCCAGTGGAACAGCGACCTTGGAGCCGATCTGAACGGCGTAGCGGGCGGCGAAGCGGTGCAAGCGGCGATGGGTCAGGCGGTGAGCGAGTTCAACTCCACGCTGGATACCGCCGTAGCGCCCATCGGAAACGGACTGTCCAGCGTCAAGGACAAGGCGGTGCAGCAGGTAAACAAGGCCGCGGACACGATCAAGACCAAGGCTGCGGAAAAGCTGAACGCCCTTGGCGACCAGTTTACCGACGCGGCGGCGGAAAAAGTGGGCGGCTTCCTCAAGGATAAACTGCCCATCGGCAGTCCCAAAAGCACAGAGGGAGCGAAAAGCCTGATCGGCATGACCTATATGGACTACATCCAGATCTTCCTCCTTTTGCAAAATCAGAAGACCAAGGTCAAACACATCCAATCCCTTGTTCAGGCCAACCTCCGCTATAAGGGGGAAAACGGCAACGACGAAAAATTGAAGGAATTTTCTATGGAGAAAAGCTACGGGGCCGTAGAGGCGACCTTGGACGGCTCGATCAAGTTCCTCTTTATGAGCGAGCCGGTCATCCCTGCCCAATTCCGGCAAAATGGGCGGTTAAAGATCAGCGCCCACAGTGCCGTGAGCTATTAAGGAGGTGGGGGCATGAACAAGAAAAAGCAGTCCGGCGCGCTTACGGTGGAAGCCGCTATCGTCCTCCCTTTCTATATCCTCGCCATTGTCTTCGTTCTTAACTTCATGAACATATTCTATACCCAGCTCGCCGTGCAAATGGGCATGAACAACGCCGCCACGGTGCTTGCCCAGTACCTCTATGTAGCCGACGTTACCGTCGGCGTAAAAGATACGCTGACACTGAACGGCGAGACCGCCCAAAAGGCCACCGACGTTGCCTCCGCGCTGTCGGACACCACCACCAACCTGAAAAAGGTAGTGGATGGCTTTTCCGGCGGTATCAAACTAGAGAATCTGAAAACTATGGTAGACGATGGGGAAAACTTGAGCAAATCTCTGAAAACTCTGGGGGAAAAAGCCTCCGCGATCAAGGGGGAGGACATGGTCAATGTGCTCGTTGCGACGGGGGTAGAGGTAGGGGCCAGCGGTGGCCTGACCTATATTGTCAACAACTATCTGGACGAAATGAAGATCAACCGTAGCCTGATCGACGGAGACATTACCGTTCGAGCCGCCATAGACGGCACGCATGATTGTGACATCATTCTGACCGCTGCCTACAAGTACAAAGACCCTATGTTCTCTGCCTTCTTCGACAGCATTCCCATGGTCCAGTCTGTGGTGGTCCACCCGTGGATCGGCGGGGAGACACAGGGCCTGCGGCAGGTGCATCAAGAGGCGGCGGAAACATGATGCGCTATGTATTCGGCCTCCTCGTAGGATCGATTCTGGGTGGTGTGTCCGTCTTTTTTTCCTTTGGAGGGTTGGCCCACCGGCGGCTCTTTGTCCGTCTGTGCAAGCGAAAGGGAAAGTGGAAACGCCTGTGGGCGGCGATGCTCGTAGTATCCGCGCTGGCGGGGGTGTACGGCGCATGGCTCTTTGACGCGCCAAGCGCAGACTTCTTCGCCTTCGCGCTCTTGGACTGCTACTTGCTGGCTGTGGCGGTCACTGACATGCGGGGCCAATATATCCCAGACGACGCCACTCTTGTTTTCGCGGCCGTTTTTTTGGCCTTTCGGACGCTGGCGCTGGGCGTGGCCCAGCTGCCAAATGGTCTGATCGGCGGGTTGGTTGGCGGCGCGCTGTTGGGGATCCCCCATCTGCTGCGCCGTGACGATATCGGGATCGGGGATGTGAAGCTGGTGGCCACCGCGGGCCTAATGCTGGGCTTCCCGTCGGTGCTCTATGTGCTCATGCGAGCCATGCTTTTCATGGCGCTTTTGGGCATCTTCCGGCTTTTGCGGGAAAAAACATCGCTCCGGTCTCAACTCCCCTTGGCGCCGTTTTTCTTCCTGAGCGCGTTGCTTTGACCGGTAATTTTGGGATAAGGAGGCTTTGCCCATGCAAAAAGCGAATATTCAAAACGCGACCTATACCGTGCTGGAACCCAACACCTACTTGGTGGTGGCTACTGACGAAAGCCGCTTGATGGAGCACTGCGTTCAAATGAACGAGCGCAATCACATTCCCGGTCTGCTGGATGTCCACCGTCAGGTGATGAACGGCAAGACCAGACTCTACTATGATGTGACCGGGAAAAAGCGGCTGGACAGCCTCTTGGGCAATCAAAGGTTGACCCGCGCTCAAGCCGAGCACCTGCTTAAGTCCCTGTTTGACCTGTTTCATCTCATGCCAGAGTATTTTCTGCGGGTGGGCATGTGTGTGCTGGATCTGGAATACCTCTTTGTCGACAATCATTTTAGCGCTTATTTGCCCTTGCTGCCTTTGGAGGGCGGCGCGGATCACAGCGATGGTGAACTGCGGGAGTTTTTCTTGGCTCTTTTAGGCAAACACTGCGCCGGGGAGCAGCCCGACCCCTATTTTGACCGCATGGTCAAATATTTGATCCAGCCCGACTTTTCTCTGGAGCAGATGGAAGCCTTGGCGGCTCCAAAAGCAGCCGCTCCGGCACCGCCCTTGGCCCCCTTCGTGACCGCTTCCGTATCGTCTTCGGCCCCGGAGACTTACCCTTTGCATACCCCCGTTGCACCCCCTATCGCACCCTCTCCTGTGCCGCCCCACGCGCCGGAAAAAAAGAAGAAAGAAAAAAAGGCGGCTCCGCCGCCGATGGACTTCGCCATTCCCGGTGCGGTTCCCGCAACCCCTGTGATCCCGGAGAACGCCACGTCTCCTGCGCCGCCGAAAGCGCCCGGTGGCCCTGCTGATTTTGCGATTCCCGGCGCGCCGGCCCAGCCCGCCGGTGACGAAAAGAAGAAAAAAGGCGGCTTTATGTCTATTTTCGGAGGCAAAAAGGAGGCTTCGCCCGCTCCCAATACCGCTCCCAAGCTGAACATGAGCGCAGAAACGCACCTGCTCTCTGGCGGCATTCCTCAAAATTCTGCCGGCGCGCCCATTCCAGCGAGGACACAACCCCTTGCGCCGCCTGTGATCACGTCCCTTGACGACGGAGAGTGGCAGGGTACCGTTAGTGTGGATTCCCTGATGGAGGCCACCGTCATGCTGGACACGCCCGTCCATTTTGGTCCGTCCATTACCTATCGTGGCAGGCGCATTGAGCTGACCGCTTTTCCCTTTACCATCGGCAAGGCCGGTTGCTCCCTGAACATAGACAACCCAAGGGTTTCCCGCTGTCACGCCTCTATTTTTGTGGAAAACGGAGCCTATTTCATTCGGGATGAGGGCTCCGCCAACCACACTCACTTGGGGGACGGCACGGTGTTGCCGCCCTATACCCCCTATCCCCTGTCCGGTCATGTTTCTCTGCTATTGGCTGACGAACAGCTGGAATTCGAGGCTGGTGGCAGACAATGAAGACCCTGCGTTGTGAACTGGGGATCGTGTCTGACCCCGGCAACCGCCGCCCTCAAAATCAAGACAGTGTTATTGTCCGCCGGGGACAAATCGACCAGCGGGAGTTCCTCCTTTTGGCGGTAGCCGACGGCATGGGCGGTATGTCCCACGGGGATCAGGCAAGCTACACCGCGGCACTGTTGTTGGGACTGTGGTGGGACAGCGAACTGCCCATTTTGCTGACCAAGACCCCCTTTTCTTGGGAGGATATAGCAACCAGTCTCTCCGGGGTGATCGACCAGATCAACTGGACCATTCGCACGGGGGACGCTTATGGCGAAAAGTCAGGCACTACCCTGTCCCTTCTCTTCCTTTTAGACGGATATTACCTGCTCAAACAGGTGGGTGACAGCCGTATCTATCTACTCCGTGACGGTCATACCTACCAATTGACCAAGGACCAAACTTGGTGCCAGCAGGAGATGGATGAGGGCCGTCTTACCCCTCAGGCGGCCCTGACCCACCGTATGCGCCATGTGCTCATTTCTGCTCTGGGCATACGGGAAGACTACATTTGCCAAGAAGGACAGGGAGAACTGGCGGAGGGAGACTGGCTCCTCCTCTGCTCCGACGGATTCTATAACGAAATGAACGTCACGCCCCAGCTCCTTTCCACGCGCAAAAAAAGAACGCCCCAGCAGACGCTGGACGAGCTACTGACCCAAATCAAGGCTGGACGGGCGGATGACAATATCAGCGCGATCTTGGCCCATGTGGTCAGGCAGGGGAGATGACCATGATCCAAAACTGCCGTTTGGTGGGTCTGACCCTTGCTCTGCTGTGTGCGGCCTTCCTTGACTGCACCCGCCACAAAATCCCCAATGCGATAACGCTAAGTGCTACTATATATGGAATATTACTAGCTGTACTTGAAGGGTGGGCGTCTGCGAAAGACTGCCTGATTGGGTTTGCCGCTGCGCTGGCAGTGGGAATGGCGCTGTGGATGGCAGGGGCCTTCCGTGCGGGGGACGCCAAACTATACGCCGCGGTAGGGGCGTTGATGGGGTTGCGGGGAGTGCTGGACTGCTTTTTGTGGTCAATGCTCATTGCCGGAGGACTTGGAGCGCTTTTGCTGTGGCGCAAGCATACCCTTTGGGAAAGATTGAAAAGGGTCGGAAGGTATTTCAAAGGAATCGTTTTGACGATGCGCTTTGAGCCTTATATGTCAGAACCGGGCAACGAGCACGAGCTGCCCCTAGCTCCCGCCATCGCCATCGGCGCGGCGTTGGCGGTATTTGCGCCTATTTTTTCAAGTTGAAAAAGCGTCCGGTCTTTCAAAGACCGGACGCTTAAAATATACCCACACAGATGGACCGTTTCCACCCACTTCAGTCCGGCCCTATGCCGGAAGGGACGACTGGAAGGCTTGGATGGCGGCGACGGCGCGTTGGTAGTCCTCCGCCACTTGGGTAGCGAGGGCGGGGTCGGTGAGGGGCTGACCGCCCCGCAGGGCTTCGCACAGCGTGGCGCTGGACCGATAAAGGGCGGTGAAGCTCAGGTTTTGGCACACCCCCTTGAGGGTGTGCGCCCCCCGAAAGGCCTCCGCCCAATTTTCCGCGGACAAGGAGGTCTCCAAAAGGGCAAAGCTGGGGTCGGCGGGAAACTTGAGGACGAATTTCCGCACAAGGCTCTCGCTGCGAAGCCGTCCCATCACCTCGCCGTAGTCCCCGCCCAGAGCGGCGTAGCATTCCTGAAGGGTCATTTCGGCTCGTCCTCCTTTTTTTGGCTCTCCCGCGTCTCGCCGATAATGGGGGAAATGCTGGAGAGGGTATCGTTCATGGTCTCGTCGTAGAACAGGAACTTGCCCCGCCCGCCGCGCTTAACGGCATAGAGGGCGTTGTCGGCGGCGTGGAACAGCGTGTCATAGTCCGTGCCCACCCGGTCGGTCTGGGCCACTCCCATGCTGAGGGAGATGGTGAAGCCCTCATATTCTCCGGTGAGGGCGTTGAAGATACGCCGGATGGCGGTCTGAGCCTCGGCCTT
>CAZYYI010000029.1:0-11102 GCA_964651835.1 uncultured Lachnospiraceae bacterium | reverse complement strand
TTAGTTTAAGATTTATAAATATTGCCATTATTAATGAACCAATAAGAAGTATTGGTGCTCTGGTTATTCTTCTAAGTATAGCGCCAACACCGTTCTGAATATTTCTAACATCATTGACAGTACGGTTTAAAAGAGTTGTTGTGGTAAATTTGTCTAACTCTGCGTGTGAAAGTTCATTTATATGGGCAAAAATATCATCTCTTATATCCCTGCCAACACTAGATTCGCAAAAAGCAGTAATTTTATGGCTACTAACAGCAAATATAACACCAATTAAGTTTAATAATAGCATTAAAGCACCATTCAAAATAATGTATCGCATATCATTATTTTTAATTCCAATATCAATAATATTGGCCATAATATATGGTACAAAAAGTTCGCAAACAGTTTCAACACCTTTTAGTAAAGGTGCAAAAAAAGTAGCAACCCTATATTTTTTTAGGTAGCTAACATACGAAAATGTACGAGAGTTTTTGTTTTTATGCTTCATAAACCTCTAAACCACTATTTAATTAATTGATTATTTTTAAAATTAATTGTATAATATATTTATTATAAAATCTATTTAAATTTTCGTCAACCGAAAACACATCTAATTTAAACTATAATATTTAATATTAATAATTATTGCAGGAAAATAAAATTCAATGGAAAAATCTTTAAAAAGAAAAAATAATAAAAGCAATGTAAATAGTAATGTTGAAGAGTTGCATAGCAAGTCAAAATTTTTATCTTCAGAAAATTCTAATTCAAACAAAGTAAATAAAAAAATTAATAATAAAAAAACTTCTGTGGAAAATGCTGTTTCTAATAATGAAAGTAAAAAATATTCAGGTTTTTTAATGGATGAGTTTTTAGGTACAAACATAAATTTAGACAATTTTTTTGAAATTGAAAAAAAAGTGCAAAAATTTGAGAAAAAACAGAAAAAAATAATTGATAAATACAAAAAAAAGGAATTTTCACAGAAGTTAGAGGGCGATAAATTTTCTAAAAAAGTAATAACTATGCGTAGAAATTTAAATAAGCAAAATGTTTTACTTGAAAAAGGCAATCTTAAAAGAGTAAAACGTTGCAATAAGTATTTACTTTCAAGTGAAACAGATGTTAGGGATATTTACTATACTATTGACAAATACAATAGCAATGGTAAAAAGACAATAGTTTATTTTAGTGATACATTTTTACCAGTTGTTGATGGTGTGGTTATGGTTGTTGATAACTACGCAAAAATTTTAAGCGACAGATACAATATTGTTGTTTGTGCTCCTAAGCATAAACAAATGGCTTATAAAAACGAAAACTATTTAGTTTTGTATTGTGACTCAGTTTTTCTTAAAAGTCAGGGTTATGATTTAGGTTTTCCACAACTTGACTCTGTATTTTTAAAATACATATCATTGCTTAAAATTGATTTAATACATATTAATTCGCCATTCAATATGGGAAATTATGGACTTCAGCTTGCAAAAAAGAGAAAAATTCCTAGTTTTACTACTTTCCATAGTCAATATAAACAAAATTTTTATAATGCTGTTAAAAATGAAGTTATTGCAAACTGGTTGACAAAACTTACTATAGGGGTGTTCCAAAAATCAACAGTTGCTTTAACTATGAACACGTTTGCAAGAAACATTATGTTTGAATATGGTATAAATAGGCCAGTAGACATTTTGCCAAATGCAACAAGTATGGTTCGCAAAAATTTTGATGAAAATTATGAAAAATCTATATTAAATAAATATAAAATAAATAAAAATCAGTTTAATTTAATATTTATTGGCAGATTTGTTGAAGTTAAAAATGTTTATTTTATTTTGAGAGTGTTAAACAAATTAAATAAACAAAAGCTAGATTTTAATTTCATTTTTTTAGGCTATGGACCTGAACAAAATAAAATGATGAAATTAGTTAAAGAATATGGCTTAGACAAAAAGGTTATATTTACTGGTAAAGTTGATATTGAAGATGAAAAGGCAGTAATAATTAAAAATTCTAACTTATTATACTTTCCATCACTGTATGATACAGATGGTATTGTTAAAATTGAATGTGCTTGCTATGATGTTCCGACCTTATGTATAGAAAACTCTGGAGTAGCTGCAAATATACAAAATAATCAAAATGGATTTTTGGTTGATAATACCGAAGAAGCTTCAGTTAATAAATTAAAAGAATTAATTAAAAATGTAAATTATGTGAAAAAAATTGGCAAAAATGCCAATTTAGAGATTTATTTAACTTGGAATGATGTATGCGATAGACTTGATGCAATGTATCAAAAACAATTAAAATCCGCAAATTTTAAGAACGCCAAGAAGAATAAATATCAATCCACTAAGAAAGCTTAAGTTAAACTTAACGAGTTTATTAATTTTGTAAAGGGCACGATTCCCAAGATATATTGCTAAATAATTTGTTATTGCATAAAATGCCACAGCAAAAATATAATAGTTATCTGTAAAGTTACTTAAAAAAGCAGTAAAGATTGCATCGACTGAAATTACAAAACATTCAAAAAAACATCTGCCAAATGAAATTTTAGTATATTTTTGAGTATTAGAATCAGAATTCAATTCATTATTATTTGAATTCTGATTTCTTTTTTTATTATTTTTTGAGGTAGCGTTGATATTTTTTGTGGTTTTTAAGCAATTATCACTATTTTTTATATAATTTTCATTATTTTTATCTTGATTTTCATTAAAATTATTTATAATAATATTTGTAGTTGTACCAGTATTTATAGTAGAGTTTTTAGTATTTTGCGAATAGTTTGTTTTTTTATTTTTAAATAATTTTTTGATGAAATTTTTAGGTAAAATGTAGATGAAACCTAAAAGCATAAGTATTATGCCATTAATGATTCTACATATTAGTTCATCAAAATATTGAAATACATATTTGGATAGATATAATGGAACTGCAAACATTATGGTTGACATAACACAAACCAAAAGTATATATAACACAGAAAATTTGCGGTTTTGAACGCCATTAGCAACGCCATAAGATAAAGCATCAATATTTATGCATAATATTAGTAAACAGAATGTAAGCATATTTTATTCTATGCTAAAAATTTAAATTTGCTTTTTATTTTGTTTGCTAATTTATTAAAATATATTATAATAGGTTTAGAGTAATTAAATTAATATAAAATATTTTGCGAATAGATTGTATAAAAATTTACAAAAAAATAGCAAAAAATTTTAAATAATATTAAAAAAATCTATAAAAATATAAAAATTGGTGGTTTATGGGTAGAATTGTTGCGTTTGCAAATCAGAAAGGCGGTGTTGGTAAGACTACAACTTGCGTAAATATGGCTGCATATATGGCATTAATGGGCAAAAACGTGCTTTTGGTGGATTTAGACCCTCAAGGCAATGCGACCAGCAATCTTGGTATTGATAAAAATGAAAAAGTTAACTCAATTTATCAAGTAATGTCAAAGCAAGTGGCTGTAGACGATGCCATTTATGATACTGAAATTAAAAATTTGCACATAATACCTTCTAATATTGATTTAGCAGGTGTTGAAGTAGAACTTGTTTATGCAAAAAAACGTGAATTTGTTATAAAAGAGATTTTTGATAGTGTAAAAAATAACTATGATTATGTTATGGTAGATTGTCCACCATCACTTGGACTTATAACAATTAACACTTTTACTGCAGCAGATGCAGTTTTAATACCTATTCAATGTGAATTTTTTGCACTTGAAGGTTTAAGTCAATTGCTAAATACAATAAGGCTTGTTAAAAAGCGTTTAAATCCAGATATAAATATTGATGGTGTTGTATTAACTATGAGAGAAGCGCGCAGTAATCTTGGAAAACAAGTTGCAGCTGAAATACATAAGTTTTTTGCTACTACTGTATTTGAAACTATCATTCCAAGAAATGTTAGACTTGCAGAAGCACCAAGCTATGGTCAAGCAATTTGCACTTATGATAAAACCTGTGTTGGCGCTAAAGCTTATAAGCTATTAACTGAAGAATATTTAAAAAGAAGAAATGATAATTATAATGAAATTTAGTGTTAAAATGTAAAATATTTAATTTTTATATAAAAAAATAACAAAATAAGGGGTAATTATGAAAAGAGGATTAGGAAGAGGTTTAGATTCACTATTTGGTGGATTTGAAGAAGATGATGAAGAATTAGAGGTTAGAGATAATCAAGAAAACAGTAAAGCAGATATAACAAGTGGTGCAGTTAAAGAGAATAATGTTTCACGTGAAACTATTACAAAAACTGTTGTAGATGGAACACCTTTGCAGATTGATATAGGTTTGATTGATAGAAACCCAGATCAGCCACGTACTAATTTTGATGAAGATGCATTGGCTGAACTTGCTAGTTCTATTAAAATACACGGGGTTATTCAACCTATCATTGTTAAAAAGACTGGAGACAGGTATGTTATTATTGCTGGTGAGCGTAGATGGAGAGCAAGCAGACTAGCTGGACTTAAAACGGTTCCTTGCATTGTTAGGGATTATTCAGAGCAAGAAATGAAAGAGATTGCCATTATTGAAAACTTGCAGAGAGAAAACTTAAACCCTATTGAAAGTGCTAAAGCAATAAAAAGTTTAATTAACGAATATAATTTAACTCAAGAAGAAGTTGCCGATAAAATTGGTAAAAGTAGACCAGCAATTACTAATACATTAAGATTGTTAACCTTGCCCGATTCAATTATTACCTTAGTTGAGGCAAATAAACTATCTGCAGGTCACGCTAGAGCATTGCTTACTATAACAGATAGTACCAAACAAAAAGAAATAGCACTTGCGGCAATTCAAAAAGGTTTAAGCGTTAGAGAAGTTGAAAATATGGTTAAATTCGCAAGCTTACCACAAACAAGTTCTAATGCTAAACCAAAATTGCAGAGTGCAGAGCTTAAAGAGTTTGAAAGAAAGCTAAAGCGTTCACTTGGTACAAGAGTTCAAATTAAAGGTGATGATAATAAAGGTAAACTTATTATTGATTACTATTCAGCTGATGATTTAAACCGTATATATGAAATATTAAATGATAAATAATTTAAATTAAATAATTAAAGCTAAGTTAAATACTTAGCTTTTTATTTTTATATAATATAGATTGTCGTTTACTTTTATCATATTTGTTTCACGTGGAACTATTTAATAAAACTATATAAGGTGTTTCACGTGGAACGTAGTAACAATTAGGTGTATAAGTTTCACGTGGAACAATAATTAATTAAATATACAATCGTTTAATTAATTTAATATGTATAGTAAATGATTAGATGTTTCCCGTGAAACGTAGTTATATGTTACTACGCTAATTGTTTGATATAAAATTTTTATAAGCAAAATAAAAAGCAGCCAATTGGCTGCTTTAATTAATCTTAATTAACTTCCAAATATTGCTCGTACAATATCCTTAAAATTTAAGAAATTATTAAAGAAATCACTTATCTGATTATATATAAGACGTCCGAAGAAAGAACCATCGATATAATTTATAACTTGATTTGTCCAAGACATAAAGCTTAAAAGCTTGATTATACAGCTGATAATTATTAAAAAGATTAAACATCTAGCAAGTCCGTATAATGCACCAAGTATATTATCAACAACTTTTACAAACCCAATGGTACGAAGTTTTTTAACTATAAATCTAAATAACAATACTATCAAATATAAAAGAACCATTGAAATTACAAAAGATATTATTGTTACAAAGAAACTTGCATAGGTGCTAGACATTATTTCACCAAGTGTTCTACTTTCTAGTCCTGAATCGTGCAAGTTAGCATAAAGTCTATTATTATTTAAAAATATTTCAAATAACCATTTTCCAAAGTTAGAAATACCACTTTGATTGATTGCACCACTTACAAAACCTTTTAATTCACCACTAGGTATTGTCATCAGATTTTGAGAGAATACTTCAGCAGAAAAGAATTTTGTAGTGTAGCTATTTGCAATGGCTTCACCAAGATGCATTTTGTTTAAGATAAATCCGATTGGTCTGCAAAGGAAGAAGCTAAGAAGTACATTTACGCCCAGCGAAAAATTGGAAAGTAATGAAGTCATAAAACCCTTCTTAATTCCAATCATTACAAATATAACCGCAAATACTAATATTCCTAAGTCTAACCAGTTCATAATGCTTCCTCTATATCTATTATATATAAATATTTTCATTAAGTCTATATTTATGACAAAATTTTTAATATTTTTTATAAAATAATTGCATATAATAAGGCAAAAAAGTGCAAAAATAATTGATTAAAGATTAGAAATTTGTTAAAATGATTTAAGAAATATTATTTGAGGTAAAATATAATGGAAAATCAAGATAAAAACCGAGAAATTCGCATAAATCAACAACGCAATAGATTTATCCGCAATATAATAATTTGCGTTGTGGTTCTTGCAATATTCTCTATAATATTCTGGGCTGTATCAAGAAACGCTCAAGGTACAGAAATTTCATTTAATGAATTCAGAACACAGTTTGTTGGCGGAAATGTTAAGGAAATTGACATAAATCAGTCAAAAATCCAAATTTATTATAATAATGATGAAGCACATTGGTTTTATAATAGAAATAGTGCTGAAACCAGTATTTTAGAACTCTTTGAAGAAAAATATGGTAAAGAAGCTAATTATAATATGTCTGGTGCTCCAAAAATTGTGTTTGGAAAAACCAACACAGTATCTGTAATAAGTATTGTTTATCCAATATTAACTATTTTGATATTTGGTGTAATGATATTTATGGTAATCAAACAGATTAAAGGAACAAATAATAAAAGTTTTGATTTTGTTAAAAGCCGTGCAAGAATTTATCCTAGCAAAACAAAGTTTACAGATGTTGCTGGTGAAGATGAAGAAAAGGCTGAACTTGAAGATATTGTAGACTTTTTGAAAAATCCTAACAAATATATTGAGCTTGGGGCAAAAATTCCTAAGGGTGTACTACTTGTAGGCCCTCCAGGAACTGGTAAAACCTTGCTTGCAAGAGCGGTAGCTGGTGAGGCAAATGTACCTTTCTTTACTATAAGTGGTTCTGATTTTATGGAATTATTTGTAGGTGTCGGTGCATCTCGTGTACGTGATTTGTTTGAAAACGCTAAAAAAGCAAAGCCTTGTATTATATTTATTGATGAAATTGATGCTATTGGCAGACAGCGTGGTGCTGGTATGGGCGGCGGAAATGATGAAAGAGAACAAACCCTTAACCAATTGCTTGTTCAAATGGATGGTTTTGAAGATAATGAGGGCATCATTGTTATGGCTGCAACCAACCGTGTAGATATTCTTGACCCAGCATTACTTAGACCTGGCAGATTTGATAGACGTGTAAATATTTCTGTACCTGATATTAAAGGTCGTGAGGAAATTTTAAAAGTTCACGCACGTAATAAACCTATTGGCAGTGATGTAGATTTAAAAACTATTGCAAGGATAACCTCTGGTTTTACCGGCGCAGAGATAGAAAACCTTTTAAATGAAAGTGCAATTTTGGTAGCTAAAGAAAATCGTAAAGAGATTACTACTGAAGATATCCAGAAATCTATTATGAAAGTTACTCTTGGTCCACAAAAAAAGAGCCGTGTTATTGAAGAAAAAGACAAATATGACACAGCAATACATGAATCAGGACACGCTCTTATTAGCAAACTTTCAAAAGAGAAATCCCCAGTTCATGAAGTTTCAATAATACCAAGAGGGGGAGCGGGGGGATATACATTATCTACTGACGACGATATGACAGTTTACTTCCGCGAAAAGCTACTTTGTAAAATACAGATGCTTCTTGGTGGTATAACAGCAGAAAAATTGTTTGTTGGTGATATTTCAACTGGCGCTTCAAATGACTTAAAGCGTGCAAGTAGTATTGCAAGACGTATGGTTACTGAATGGGGTATGAGCAGTGAAGTTGGTATGGTTTACTGCGGTGGCGAAAATGAAGTATTTTTAGGCAGAGATTATCAAGAACGTATGCCATACAGCGATTATCAAGCACAAAAAATTGATGATGAAGTTAAAAAGATAATTGATATGTGCCAAAAGGAAACTGAAAAACTTTTAAAACAAAACAAAAATAAACTTTTAACAATGGCTGAAGTATTGCTAGAAAAAGAAACTATTTATGCTGAAGAAGTTGATTTAATCCTTGCTGGCAAGTCTAAAAAACAAATTATTGAGTATATTGAAAATAAAGATAAAAAAGCAAATGTAGAAAATAACAAAAAAAGTGATAACGTTACCGGAAATTCTGATGAAAATATATCAGATGCAGCAAATGTAGATAATACATATGCAAATAATAAAACTGATGGTTTAAAAGAAATTGAAGGCGATAGAAAGCTAAATCAAGATGAAATTGATGAACTTTTTAATGAACTTAGTAAACTTGCAGAAGAGCGTAAAAAAAAGGAAGCTCAAAATATTGAGAAAAAGCTAGAAAAAATAGTAGAAAATTCTGAAAAAAATGCAGAAAATTCTGTTAAAACTGTAAAAAAGTCAGCTGTTAATAACAAAAAACCTAAAACTACAACTGTAGCAGATAGCAAATCAAAGACTGCTTCTAAAACAAAAAGTAGTAATAGTAAACCTGCTTCAACAAAAACTTCTGCTAAAAAAACTACAACAACTAAAAAGAATGAAGAAAAATAAGCAATTAATATTAATAAATTAGTAAAAAATATAGGAAAATCTTATGAAAAAGGTGTTTTCAATTATATCTGCATGTTTAATCGTGGCTATTATAAGCTTACTGATATGCTTGAGCGTTATAAAAAAGAATGTTAATTTAAATCTTGGAATGCCAGAAGCTATTATTATTTATAACAAATCTCAAACTCCGAAAAAAAGTGGCGGATATAAAAGTAGTGATGAAGAATATAATAAAATTCTAGAAACTTATAACAACATCACAAATTTAACTCTATTTGATTGGTTAATTCATAGTTCTACACTTGATATAATGCCAACTCAAGATGTTAATTCAACATATGCAAATTATAATACGGATATAATAAATAATAATATAGCACTTGAATTTATATTTAGTGGTGATAATGCACAGCAAGATGTGTTACTTAGAATAGATGGCGATACAAAGGTGATATCATTTAATGCAATATTATTTATAATACCATCAAATAATAGTTATAGTAATATTGTTGCTTACTATTCACTCGGCGCTAACAAAGAAGAGGGTTATAGAAATTGTCAGCCAATTATATTTAAAGGCAGAGCTGGCAAGTTTGTAGATTTAGTAGAATCACTTTATAAGTAAAATTAAAAAGACAGTCAAAATTAGTTTGGCTGTTTTTTCTTTTTTAAATTTATATTATTTATGAATAAATTTTAAAATATTAGTAAAAATTTAAATAAAAGCTTTAATTAAAATTGATTTGTGAATAATTTGTCGAATTTTGCAAATAATAAGATTAGAGTTCAAAAAAGGAGATAAATATGAAAACATCTAAAACAACAAACTCTACAAAAGCTAATTCTACAAAGGATTGTGGAAAAGGTTGCTGTAAAAGCACAAAAACAAAATCTACTTCATCTACAAAAAATTGTAGCGCTAAGGCTAAATCAAGTGCAAGTATGAAAAATTGTACAAGTGCATCAAATAAACTAAACAAAAAATGTGGAAAGGAAGACTGCAAAACTTCAAAATCTGCAAAGGCTTGCAGTGGAAAAGCAGCACACAACACCAAGGCTTGCAGCGGTAAGTCATCTAGCTCAATGAAGGCTTGCAGTGGTAAAAGTTCACATTCAGTAAAAAATTCTGCCAAAACTTCTACAGGCACAAAGACTGGATCAAGTAAATCTAAGACCTCAAGCAAAAGTAGTTCTAAAAAAAGTAAATAACACTAAAAAAAAATTTGATATAAAAATTAAACCACCAATATTTTGGTGGTTTTTAAATGTAAAAATTAAATAAAATGTTACATAAATTATTAAAAATTATCTAAAAATTAAGCAAAAATTGTAAAGTTTAAGGTTATAACTACGATTGCTAAAATAAATAGATAGATTGAAAAGTATACAAATTTATGTTTTTTAAGTAATTTAAGAGTAATTTTTAATGATGCAAAGGCTACTGCAAAAGTAAATATGAATGCAAATATACATAGCCAAGGACTGATACTTGCAAATGCGTTTCCAGTGCCTCCATTTTTAACAAGTTTGATAATTTCAAGTATGAAGCCTCCAAATATTACTGGTATGCTAAGTAAAAAGCTATATTCAGATGCTTTTTCTTCATCATTTCCAGTTAATATTAGGGATGATATTGTACTTCCTGACCTTGATATACCAGGGAGTACTGCCAAACCTTGAACTGCACCAACTAGGATTGCGCTTTTTACAGATATTTCACCAGTTTTAACTGTGCTTGAACGTTTTTGAAAAACATAAGTTACCATTAAGACAATTGATGTTATCAAAAAGCAAAAGCCATAAATTTTAAAACCATATTTATCTAAGTCTAAAAGTTCATATGCTACAGCCATTATTACGGTGATAACTGTTGAAAGTATGAGTTTGTAAGTTAATGGTTGAAGAGGTTTTTTTAGCAAATTCCAAATAATCTTTCGATACACGACGATAACAGCAAGTAGTGTTGCTAAATGTAAAAACAAATTTAACATTAGCGTATCGCCCTCTATTTTAAAAATTTGTTCAACGAGTAGCAAATGTCCACTGCTTGATACAGGCAAAAATTCTGTTAAACCTTGCACAATACAAAGCAGACAAAGTATCCAAAAGCTCATAATTATTCCTTCTTATAAATAAATTAATGTTAATAAACAATAGTATTATATTACAAATATATTTAATTTATCAAGAATAAATTACCCTTTTACTTTATTTTTTTATTTTCTTGTTGTATAATGCTTTTAGATAAAAATTAGGAGTAATTATGGAACTAGGAGTAGTTGGTTTACCAAATGTTGGTAAAAGTACCTTATTTAATGCAATAACCAAGGTAGGTGCAGAAGTTGCAAACTATCCATTTTGTACAATAGAGCCAAATGGATCCACGTCCAAGCGGACAAGATGACAGCCTTACAAAGAAGATAAAGGCGGCTT
>CAZYYI010000028.1:0-11138 GCA_964651835.1 uncultured Lachnospiraceae bacterium | reverse complement strand
CGGTGGAATCGGGGGTCTGGGTCGTGACGATCTTCAGCTTGGAGGTCATCACGTCGATGGTCACGGGAACGAGCTTGTACTCTCCTGTGTTGTCCTCGGTGACCTTCAAGTAGACCACCAGTTCGTTTTCAACATCAACGAGGTTGCCGCTGGCATCCTTCTCCTTCCGGACGTTGACGCCGGTGGCGGCCATGTTGGTCTCGACAGAGAAGCTGGCTGTGGTGTTGTCCTCCTTTGTGAGCTTCAACCACGCGGGCGCCACATTGGTGTTCTTGGTGGTATCTCCGGGAACGACCTCCACGCCGTCCTTGGTGTAGACATTGGCGGGACGGGCCGCGCCGTTCAGATAGTCGGTCAGCTCTTTCTCGGTAGCCAGAGCATAGCTGAAGCTCTGGGTGACGCCGTTCGTGGTATCCTTGGTCACGCTGACCGTCAGCTTACCGTCGGTCGCCTGAAGCCGGTCATCGCCGTAGTAAACGGAGGTCTTGGCGTCATTTTGCGGCGTGAAGGGCGCTTTTTCGAAGGAGGCTTCGAGGATCGCGCCTTCGCCCTCGGGGGAGAAGGAGACCACCAAGGACTTGCCGTCCTTGGGCGTCATGTCGCCTCCGTTGGCCACGGCGTCGTCATCGTCCTTTGTGAGGACCTTCCAAGCCACGAAGCGGTAACCGGGCTCCGGCTTGGCTTCCGCCTGAATGAAGCCACCGCTGGTGGTTTTCGTATCCGTTTTCACGAATCCGGAGTCATCCTCAGGCGTTGTGGTATAGAGCCGCACATTGCCGCCCTGATTGCCGTTCGACGTATCGCCGTCTACATCCTTGGCGCGCGCGGTCACGTCAAAGTTGCCCGCGGTGATCTTCAGTGTCACGGAGCGGTCATAGCCCGCATAGCCGTTTTCGGCCTTCGAGCCTCTCTCCATATCATAGAAGGTGATCTCATAGGTGCTGCCAGATTTCAGATACAGCTTGATCAGGTTCTCTCTGGAGAGCAGATACTCGCCGTCCTCACCAAACTGGATGCTCGAGCCTGTTTTCCCGTTCACAGAGTCAAAGTGGGAGAAACCAAGTTCTTGCTCTGTCGTGCCCGCCCATGTGCCGCCGAAGGCGGAGGTTCCATCATCGGCAGGCTTGATAAAGATCCGGACCTTGTTGGCGCCGCTGCCGTCGTTGTGTTCGTACTTCAACGTACGGTCGTTTTGCACTTCGTCGGCATCGTTCCCGATCACATAACCGCCCGCCACAGCGCCGTTCTTATATTTCAGCTGCGGCAGCAGGTCGTAGTAGCCGATGACGGTGGACTTCTTGGTCACGGGATACGCCCAAGTCAGATCCCGCCCAGTGGGAACGGTAGCCGCGTCAGCGGGATCCACGCCCCACTTCACGAAGTAGTAGTTGGCTTGAGCCGGATCATCGGGATCCTTGTTGTAATCATTCATGTCAGCAGTGAAGCTGAGAGAGGTCGGCTTGGCCACGATAAACACGTTGTCCGTGCCACTCTTCTTCGTCGTCCCATCCGGGAGCGGATCCGGGGGATTGATGGCAACGCCGGGAACTTCCGTCGTTGTATTCGTCCGATAGGCTTTGGTCTCCACCTCTACCTGCGCGTAGACCTCTTCGGAAACCGCGAACTCGCTGGCGTTGGAGTTGGCGTTGGCGCGGTAGGCCACCAGATAGAAGTTCAGGCCCTGTTCGGCGTCGCTGGGCGTGTACTGCTTGCTATCATAGCCGGTCTCCGTACCGCGCGCAAGCCCCTTCGCCGCGCCCGCGGCAGTCAGCTTCATACCGGTGGTATCAAACTCGAAGTCGCTGGCGTCCACGGTCTCAGTCGTGGGAGCGGAATACCAAACGTAGCTGATGTCGGTATTGGCCAAGCCGGCTGTCGCCGCGCCAATCGGATCGGTGCCGCCGGTAGCGGCGGTCTTGCCATCGCGGTCATCGTCAACGAGGACGCTGTTCAAATCGTTGCCGGTCAGCTGCAGGGTACCGGCGCTGTCATTCAGAGCCTCCGCCGTCACCTTCTTGATGGGCAGGGGTTCGACCGTCAGGTCGAGGACGTAGTAGACGGTGGGGCCGTCATGGTCGCCGAGGGGGCTGCCGTCGGTGGTGGTGTACTTGGACTCAAACTTCACCACATAGATCGTATCATCCTTGTTGTAAACGTCCTTGCTGACGGTGACCGTACCGGCTTTCCGGGCAGGCACGCCGCTGTCCGGCACACCGGCGCCGATCTTCACATCGTTGGTCGCGGCGGGCAGGCTTTCAAATTTCACAATGGTGCGGGAGCCGTCCTTGTGTGTCCAGCCGTTCCCGGTCAAAGTCTCCTGATGGGCAACGGTGGTATCAGCCAGAGCCGCCCGGAGTTTGGCGCTGTCGCTGTAATCCGTACCCGTCTTGACCGTATAGAGCACCGGCGCTTTCAGCTCCAGATCCAAGTTGCCGGGGTTATGGAGCTCCAGCTTAAAGCTATTGTCCCCGGTCAGGGCCTTGTAGATGTATACCGCGTCGTTGTCGGCGAACTGGTGGTCAGCCGTGGCGGTAGAAGTGGCGGCATTCGCCGGGTTCTTGTTGTCGGTGACCTTCAGTCTCGGATCGTTAGGCTCCAGATAGATGACAAATTTGTGGGTGCTGTTCGCCACATTTTCCACCTTGTTCTGATTCCGCTTCGTTCCGGCAGCGGGATCGGCGCCGTCCACGGTCACCTTGCGGATGGTGTAGTTGCCATCCTCGTAGCCGGTGATGGTGTAGGAGCCCTTGACCACGGTGAAGATGACCTTGTCGGTGCTGTTGTGCTTACCGTCGTTGTTGGTATCATCCCACGCAGCGCTCGAGATCCCCTTGTTGTTCGTCGTGGTGTCCGTATCACTGTAATAGAGGATATTGCTGGTCGTCTCCTGCAGGGTGACGTTCTTCACCTGCTGGTCGGTGACCGTGCCGCCGGAGATCAGGCCCTCGATGGTGTAGGTGTTCTGGTCCAGATGGCCGCCGATGTAGGTCTTACCGACGACCGCGCCGTGGTCGTAACCGTCGGAGACCGCGGTGGTGGCGGTGGCGGTAGTCTTGTCGTCCGCCTTGGCCGCAGAGGTGTCAAAGCTGCTATCGTTCAGCTTATCCTGCCAGGTCAGGGTGTAGTCCTGCGTCCAGCCCTTGCCCGCGTTGGGCGCGCCCAGATCGGAAACCGCGGCGGTGATCACCTGATCCTTCAAAACAGGCGTGCCGCTGTCCAACGAATCGTTGCCCAGCTTAAGGATGGGCTGAATGCTGGTTTGGGTCGTGCTCGTGCCGCCACCCGTCAGCGTAAACTTTTCGCCCGTGTCAGTCGGAGCGGTCGTATACGGGCGGGCGGTGAACGGAACGGCGTTGACGGTGTAGAACACAGCCTCCACCACATTGTTCTTGTTGGTATCGATATCATTGGTGGCGAGGTCGCCAGTGCCGGTGACCAGCGCGCCCGCCAGAACCACTAGGGTGGCGTTGTCCCGGGCGCGGCTGATCTTCACGGAATAGCCCTTGGTATTGGGCTCCAAATCGGCCACATAGGCGTATTCATCGCCCACCTTTGTCCATTTGGCGGTAACGGTCTTAGCGGTGTCTTCGTTCACAAACACCACTTCATAGCCGTCACCGTCGTTGGTCTTGGTGGGATCGGCGCTGTCGGCGTCATCCTTCCCGCGCTTGGGAGCGCCGTCCACCTTCAGGGCCACCATGCCCTTGTAGGTGTTCTTCTCAACATTGGAGACCGCGAAGCCGGTGGCGTTGCGGCGGTCGGCGTTGGCGGTGGCGGTGGCGTTATCCGTACCGTAGATGACCAGGAAGATGTTGCGGCCGGCGTCGTCGTCGTTGGGGGTGTAGGTCTTGTCCGCATTGCCGGAGCCGGTACACTTCTTCACGCCAGTGCTTCCATCGACGCTCAGCGTGCCGTTGCTCCAAGACACCGCGGCCTTCACGTCGCTCTCGGACATGCTCACGGGAGCGCTGATCCACTGATAGCCGTAGTCGGGGTCCTGCTTCAGCGCGGTGTCGTCATCGGGAGAGGTCGCTGTCGTGTTGGGTGTGATACCCGTGAACGTCTGCGCGCTCGTCTCCCCAACCACAGCCTTGCGCTCCGCGTCGTATGTGTCGATGGTCAGCTTGCCGGTCTTGGTCGTGCCGTCAGCCAGCGTCTCCGGCTTGATCACAACATTGGTGAAGGTCAGGGGCTCGACCTCGACCACCAGCTTATAGGTCGCATTCGCGCCGGTCGTTGCGTCCGCTTCCGTCTTAAAGCTAAACTGGGCCGTATACTCATACTTCCCAACAGGCAGACCGCTGGGAATCTTCAGCGTGACCGTGGCGCTACCTGTGTCATCCATCGTCTCAACCACGGCTCCACCGGCAAAGGTATTGGTGTCGCCCGCGTCTGTGCTGACAACGATGGGATTACCCGCCGTCGCGTCGGGGGTAAACGTCACCTTGTGGAGAAGGATCTTCGGTTGGTCTTCATCCTTAGGTTGCTGAGACTGGTTGGTCACGGTGAGCTTGACCTTTTGGTCTGCCCCATAATTGTAGTTGAGCTTAATGGTCTGCGTCTGGCTACCGTCCTGCTGCTTGGGGTCGCTGCTTTCACTGTAAACACCGTTCACAGTAATTCCGCTGGCCCCATTGGTGTTCTTCTTGGTCTGCGCGTCCACATCATCCGCGACCCGCATGGAGAAACCTTCGCCCTGCAGCACCACATCGTAGCTGGTGTTCTTCGTGACAGGCACTTCAAAGTTATCCTTGCCCTTGTCCGCGCCGTTGTGCTCATACTTATAGCACTGGAGCGTATACGCATCTGTATCATAGGTAGCCACAGTGGCATAGCTCTCATACTTCGGCAGGCGGAAGGTCTTGTTCTGGTCGGTGGTGCTGATGGAGGTGACGGTATCGCCATTCTTCAGACCCGCGATCTTACCGGTGTCGCCCGCGGTGCTGAACACTCGAGTATCCACGCCGTCATTCATGGTCATGGTGATCTCTTGCACGCTGCCCAAGCTGCCGGTGACCCACGCAACAACATCGTAAACATTCAGCTTCAGTTGAGTGGTAACGGCCGCCTTAGGCGCGTCCTTATAGGTCAGCGTGTGGCTGACGTTCTTGTCCGAGGGCTTGTCGGGGTTGGCAGTCATGCCACCGCCCCAGATCAGATCGTAGTCCAAAGCGCGGTCGCTATAACCGAAGGTGACGGTGGTGTCGTTGAGGACGTACTTGCCCCCCACGTCCAACGTAGCCGCGGTCGCGCCCTTGGCGGGGATCATGGCGCTGGGAGCGGCGTCTACCGTGGTCCCCAAGTCCGCGTCATTATAGAACACCGTGCTGTTGTCAGCGATCGTTCCCAGTCTGCCATCGTCAAAATCATTCTGACTCAAGCCGGTATCCTGCACATCCACCAGATAGTAGTCGACCGTCTGGTTCTTGCTGTTGTCCACGCTGGTGACGGTCTTACCCGTGTTGCGCATGTACTTCTTATCGCAACCCGTGTACGCGCTGACCCAAATCTGATAGGTCTTGCCGGGATACAGCACTACGTCGGTGGTGTAGGTGCCGTCCTCACCGTCCACAGCCGTGGCGGGGATGGCCTTGCTGCCCGCCACCGTGGGATCGTCGGGGAAATCCTCCTCGTTCTCGGTGTTCCACAGCCACACATAGTAGTTGCTCTTTTCGCCCGCTTCCACCTTCTCGCGCTTGTTCGCGCCGCCGCTCACCTCGTTCTCATAGAGGGTGATGGTGGCGGGATAGGGAATGGGCACGGGTTTCTCGTTGAAGTTCACCTCGTCAGGGGTCCGGACCGCGTTCGTGGCGTTGTTCTTGCCCACCGCCACCAGATAGAGCATCTTGCCGTGGTCAGCGTCGGTGGGGGTATAGGACGTGGCGGTGGAAACCTGCCTCAATTCCTTGCCGTTGGTGCATTTCAACGTGCCGATCGTCTTGTTGTCCCAATCGACATACGCTTCAGGATCCGCCACATACCAGCGGTAGTAAATGTCGTCATCGTCCGCGGCCGCATTGCCCATCTGCGCGGTCAGCTTAGCCATGCTGGTCCTCTCAGCGGGGTGGGCGCTACCCGTCGTCTCGATGGTCTCCGCGGCCCAGTAGTGATTAGAGGGCGTATCGGCGGCGTAACGGGCGTTGATCTGCGCCGCAGTGGTCGCGTTGCCGTCGCGGGTCACGTCTTCCTGCAGCCAGTGGTGCTGCACCTTGAAGGTGCCGCCCTCATTCACCGCGGTCACGCGGCCGATGGTCACGGGATTCACCGTAATGATCAGGTCGAAGGTCAGGATAGGACCTTGCCCGTCGACGTCATCGCGCCCATCCGAGGAGTTGAAGGTGAAGCGGTAGGTGACGCTATCCGCGACTTTCAGATCATCCGGGATCTCCACGGGGATCGCCGCGCTCTTATCGGCCGCAGCCAGACCAAGGGCGTACTCATACGCCAGCGTGTCGAAGGTGACGCCGTTGGTATCCGCCTTCTTTGTGCTGGTGGGGATATCGGTCAACGTCCCGGTCTTATCCTTCTCGTAAACGGTAGTCCAGCCGCTATCGGTCACCTTCTTCTTCTCGATCTTCAGCTTCACATTCAGCGGGGTGTTGCCGTCATTGGTAATGGTGACGGTCTGATTTCTCTCGGGGTCGCCGGAATAGTTATCGTAGATCACCGTTACATCATGCTTGGAGGCGCCGGGCGGGGCGAGGGGGACGGAGACGCCGTCCGTACGGGAAGAATGCGCCTCGTGACCCTCGTGACCGTCGCTCACGGACAGCGTCAGGCTGGTCGCCACCACAAAGATGGTGAAGCGGTTCTTCAGGGCATCGCCGGTGGTGCCGGCATCGAGCGCGCCCAGAGTGATCGAGGTGTTCACCGTAGTCGGCGCAGTGGTGCCGGAGGGGACGGTGTAGCCCTTCATGGTGGTGTTGGCGGCAGGCGTAGCCGTCAAGGTGTAGGTATCCTTCGCCGCCTTAGGCACGATGAAGCTGACCTTCGCGCCGTGTCCGCCCGAGGTCGGATTCAGCGTGCCCGCATAGGTCGTGGTGCCAGCAGTCAGCTTGGGCGATTGGATCGCGCCGCCGCCGGAGGTGATCGCCCCCGACTGCCGGTTGACGTCCACCACGTTACCCTCGATGGTGTAGTAGTTCTGCTCCAGACGGCCGGTGATGTCCACATTCGTGCTCAAGCCGTTGGTGGCGGTGGCGTAGGCGTAGCCGGTGCCCACCGCGTCGCTGCTGTTCTGCTTCAGCTTGGAGGCGGCGTCAGAGAAGCTGGTTTCCGCGCCTTCCTTGTCCTGCCAAGCAAGGGTGTAGTCCTGCGTCCAGCCGATTCCGCTATTCGTGGCGGTCTCGTTGGCCGTGGCGGTCACGGTGGTGCCCTTCAAAACGCCCTTCGCGGCAGCGCTGGTGATCTTCACGCCCTTGCCGGTGGTGGCGGTGAAGGAGGGGTAGCTGGTACTGGTAAAGGTCTCCGCCGCCGAGCCGGCGGTCACCACTCCCGATTTCAGGTCCTGAAGGTGCTTAATGTCAGAGGTAATGGACATGTCCGTCACCTTCACGGTGTAGTAGTCCACCGTGGGGGCCGTAGCCGTGGTGCGGCTATAGGTAACAGCGTTATTACCGTTCTTCAGCTGGACGTAACTGGCGGTTTTGGTCTTGTCCATGCTCTCAGTTTCCAGCACATAGATATAATAGCTCTTGAGGGCGTTCAGCGCGGAGCTCTTGGTGGTATACTTGCCGTTATTCGTGCCATCCGCGGCAGTGTTGGTCGCTTGGATGGCCTTGGAAGAGGTCACGTCAAAGGTACCGCCGTCCGTGGGCCAGAGGTAGACAGCGTACTCCCCTGCCTTTGCGTCCGTGACAGGGGTGATGTCCTGCCGGACAATGACAGTCGCGTCATAGTCCACGGAAATGGGGTTGGTGATGACGGAACCTTCGCCGGTGGTAGAGGCCGTGACCACCGCAAAGACATATTTGCCTTGCAGGTTCGTGTAATTGGTGGCGTTGGAGGTAAAGGTGGGTACAGCGGTATAACCGCCCGCGCCATCACTGGTAAACGTGGCAGTCATATCACTTGTGAGCTTATTCCAAGTCGCGCCGCCCGGATAGGTGGGCGTGGCCTTGTTCAGATTGGCGATCTCAGCCGCGGTCAACGGTCTGGAGCTGGCGCCCGGCGAGGTGGCGGACCAATACCAAGTGAAGGTCAGATGGCTCTTGCTGATCTCCTTCGCCACATGGGACTTGTCGCCGTCCTTATCGGACTCCAGATAAGCCACCTGATTGGTCTTTTCGTCGGTGGAGTGGATGTTCATGGTCAGCGTCTTGTCCGGCTCACGGGTATAATTCTCACCGGCCTTCTTCGTGGGTACGCCGATGTCCACTTTCGTGAGGGTGTAGGGCGTGACCTTAATATAGAACGGCTGCGCCACGGTCAATTCCTCGACCTCATTATCTGTTGTGCCAAGGATATATTCGACCGTAATGTTATAGTCGCCTTTCGGCACGCTGTCGCTGTCGATATAGCTGTCTTGGAGGACGAGCTTACCGCCCGACAGCGTATAATCGGTCCCCGGCGTCAGCTCTTGCGGCCCATAACTGTTGCCGTTGGTCCCTTGGACGGTGACCGTCGTGATCTTCTTCGCGTCGTTGTTGGTCCAAGTGAATTGCTTCACCTTAGTAGAATCGTTTTGATCCTTGCCGACGCCACGCTCATACGTCCATCCGCCATCAGATAGTTTCGGCTCGAGCCAGAGATCCAGTTGGATGACCGTGTCCGCCTCGGGCTTGAAGACGTTCAGGTTGTTGGGATTTATTGTGGCGTTGTCCTTGTCCTGCTTTCTGAGACCATAGGTCTGATCGTATCGGGTCGTATCGGTGTCATTTTGGAACTTACCTTTGCCAAGGGGAGTCGCCGTCGGCGTTCCGCCATCGTCGGCGATCGCCCATCTCCGGAAGTGGGTAAAGCCCCAAATCGTGCCCTTTGTCTGGAGGTCAACGGTTTCGCCCGCGTCCACATAAACCGTTGTCTTCCAAGCATCCGCGGCAGTGTCTCCGGTGACCTTCACCTGTTGAGAAATCGAGCCGCCTGCTGTGTTACGTCCACCCGTAACCTCCACCTTATACTGCTTGACAAATTCCACCGTCACAGTGATTTGCGAAGTTTTCGTGATATTGGTGTTGGCGGACAGATTGCCTTCCGTATCGAAGGTGTAGGTTACAGTTGTGTCCTTGCTGCCGGCAGGCACCGTTCCGCTCTTGCCGTCAGGCGTCACTGTCCAGCTCTCGACCCGGTAGTGGGCGTCTGTCACATTGGTAGGTGAGGCTGTTACATTGAACGTCTGCGTACCACCAGTCGCCAGCACGGTCTTAAAGGTACCGCCGCCACTGGTAAAGGCCACCGTGCCGCCGCCACCGCTAGCTACCGCCAGATTGACGGTGTAGTAGTTGACCTCTCTCTTCAGCTTCGCCTGAGCGGCGGCGAGGGCAGCGTCATCCAAGGGGGTGGTGCCGTCCGCGGCCACGCCTTCCGCTTCATTGGCGGAGAATTGGAAGGTCTTTCCGGTTTCTACCCCATCCACCCAGATGTAGTATACTGTCCCGTTCCCGGAACCGGACAGGATACCTTTCCGGGTGCTTTCGGTGTAAACGCCGGGCTTGTTCGTGGCGTCTGCCTCGGTCAGGGTATACACTGCCGCGGCAGTCGATTTGTTGTCGGTCTTCAGCACCACCGTCCGTCCGCTGCGCGTGCCGGTGTTATCCAGCTTGACGGTGACCTCCACCTGATATTTCCGCGGCTCTACCGCGGCGGTGATGGTGCTGGTAGCGGTGGGCTTGAAGTAGAACTCCGTCACAGTATTGCCGGGACGGTTCGCCGCCACAGAAATATCCTTCCAGTCGCTCTCCGTAGAAGAATTGGTGGCGCACCACTTACCCGCTGTCCCAGTGCCGAACGTCCATCCGCTCAGGTCCTCGCCCACGCCGGGGGTAAAGGTGATCTTCACCGCCTCGCCAGCGTCCAAGGTCTTGGTGCTCTTGTTGCTACTGTCCGCGCCTGTGCCAGCGCCACCCTCCAGAGCGGCTTTGGACTTCGGCGTAGAGGTAGAGTTGGTGACGTAGCTCGTCACGGTCCACTGCTGCACAAAGTTGGCGGTGATCTTAACATCACCTGTAATTCCGTTCACCGTGACAGCAGTGCCGGCAGACGTCACATCCGCCATAGAAACGCCCTTATCGGTCTTATCGAGCGTCCAGTGGGTGGTCGCTTCCTTGCGGTAACCGGTGCCGTTGGTGGACGTCACGGACACCTTCAGCGTATCGGTGGTCGAACCGCCAACCGGGATATACACCTCATCCGCGTTAGCTGTGGTGCCCTTCCCGATCTTTGCGGAGTTGACGCTGGAGCCGATGTTCACCGCAGTATAGACCTTATACATAGTGAGGTTGACCGTGTCACCCGCATCATCCGGCTCAAAGGTCTGCGTGCTGGTAAAGCCGTTGGCGGAAAGGATGTATGTTGCCGTATCTGGGTCGAGGCCGGAAATCTTATAATTGCCGTCTCCGGTTTGCTTCACCCCGTTTTTGCCGCTCGTCGTGCTGGGCTGAATATTCAGCCCATTGCCAGCGCTATCCTGAACCTTGATATTGACCCAGAAGGTATAGGTCGGCTTGATCTCCAAGTCCGCGGTATTGGTATACTGAGAGCCCTCCGTATCCGACAGTGTCCACTTGGCATTCTTGGTGCCGGAAGGGGTCACATTCCCAATCGGGGTGGCGGCAGCTTGCACCCACCCTTCGAAATCATAGCCGGTATTCTCGGTCTGCGCGGCGGTGACAGCTTGATCACGGGGCACCACAACACGGCTCGCCGCAGAAGAGCCGGTGCCGCCCTGAACCGTAGCGGTCGCACAGCCGGCGGGCAGTGTGTCAACGACCTTCACGCCGAACAGCTCCATGGTAGCGGTGCCCGTATCGTTCCCATCGTCTACCATGTCCTCCGTATAGGTGCCGCCGTCCTTGGTGATCACCGTCCAAGTACCAGTTGCCCCGTCTACGGTGGCAATACCTGTGATCCCCCACTTTTTCGTAGTGCTGTTGTATATGATCTTCGTGGAGGCATCCTTGGTGGAGTATGTCGTTCCACCA
>CAZYYI010000027.1:0-11398 GCA_964651835.1 uncultured Lachnospiraceae bacterium | reverse complement strand
TTTTTTAATAAAATCATACATTTTAGCTGATTTTGCATAAAATCTTCTTTGAAAACTAAACACTAATGCAATAATTATCCAAAGCAAATAAGTTCCTAAACAAATCAAAGCAGCATAAATCAAACTTTGTGGATGTCTTGTTACTAATGCTACTATAAGTTTGCATAATGTAATTAAATATTCATAAACCATTATTTGTCCCCTTTACTATCTTAATATAACACAACAGCCAAAAAAAGACTAACAATTTTAAAGCAAATTTTAAATTTCTAAAATTTTGCATTCGTCAATAAAGCATAAGTATTTTTTTTGCACTGGCAAATTAAATGCCCTACTAATCGCATCTGCATATAAATTGATTTGAAAATTATATTTTTCTAATTTTCCTGGATTAATTTTTCCTGTTTTATAATCTAATATTATTAATTCATTATTTCTAATAATCACTAAATCTACCACGCCTTGCAAAATAAAACTGTCATCTATACCTGCATCACTACTAATTATTTTAGCCGGCATTTTTGCATAAAACTCACGTTCTTTCAAAATAATATCATCGTTATTTATATTTTTAAAAAATGGCAAATCTAAAATTTGTATTATATTATTTACATTTACTAATTCTTTTTCATCTTCTGCTAAATTTTCATCTATTATTATGCGTAATTTATTTTTAATTTCTTGCACATTTTTTAAATCTAATTTTTCAAATATTTTATGATAACAAGTACCTCTTTTTGCAGATGAATTTAAAATTTCATCATTAGTAATTCTTTCAAAATTTTCAAATTCATCATCAAATTCATCTAAAGTATTCTCGTCAAATTTCAAGCTTTCTTTTTGCTCAATTATTTTTGAAACTGAATTTTTTAAAGGAATATTAACCTGTGTTTTGTACTGATACTCAAAGTCTTTTTGTATATCTTTTTCAAGCTCAGTAGATAGCAATAATTCTCTTTTTTCTTTTTTACCATTAAATTCAAGATCACTAAGTTTAAAGGTTTCAAAATTAATTATATCGTTATGCACATTTTGAAGTTCATTAAATATTATCCACTCAAACCAATTAATGAATGAATTTGGTCTTGCAGGAAATTTGCTTTGAAGCGCGCTTTTGTTTTTTGAGCAAACAACAAATAATTTTTCTTTGGCTCTCGTAAGTGCAACATAAAGTAATCTTTGGCTTTCTTCAACCAATTTTCTTTTTTCAGTTATGCTGATAGCCGAACGCACAACAGAATCATATTTAACTCTGTTATTGGTATCAAAATAGTTCACGCCCATGCCAAATTGTTTACTTAAAAGTAAGTCACTAAAAAGTGATTTCATTGAAAACTTTTTGGCAGTATTGATTAAAAATACAGTATTAAATTCTATTCCTTTAGAAGCATGAATAGACATACATTTTACACATTTATCATCAATTTCATTTTGAATCTCAAGCGAAAAATTTTCATATCCAGTAACAAACTCTACGGCATAAACATCAGGTATCACTCTAACAAAATCATCAATTTCAGTAATAATTTGTTTACCGTTTGCATTTGACAGCCAAATTTGTTTTAAATCAAAATCGTCCAAAATTTGTCTGATGAAATCTTTAATTTTAATAAGTTTAGAAAGCTCATAAAATTTTTCCATTTTATTGTTAAAATTTAAAAGCTTAAGTTTTAATGATTCATCTTTTATGTTTTCACAATTTTTCAAACATTCATAAAATCTAACTTTCATATCAATTTTTCTAATTTCAGAAAGCTCATTATCTGAAAAATTAAACATATGACTTTTTAAAATTTTGTAGCACAAAAAGTCATCATTATGATTGACGCAAAATTTCACAAAACTAATAATTTCATCTATATATGGTTTAGAGAGCAAATCGCTTTTTTCATCGCTTGAAACTGGTATGCCTAGTACAGATAGCGTATCCAAAAATTTAGAAACTGCAGTGTTTCTTGACTGAACTAAAATCGCAATATCTTTATATTCAATTCTGTTAGGATTATCAATACTAGTAAGTTCCGCAATTTTGCCCGCAACATAAACAGCCTCAGCAACTGAAGCTTTGATTTCATCAGTATCACTTTGGATATGATTTTTTACTGAATAAATACCTTCATTTAATTCTGGTTCTGACTTTGTTTTTTCGGTATCAATATAGCACAAATTTACACTACCCGGCAAATCAACATTCTTTTCATTTGGAACAAAACAGCTATCATTTTTATAATCGATGCCACCAAACTTTTCAGTCATAATGCCAGAAAATACCAAATCAACAAATTTAAGTATCTTTTTGTCACTTCTAAAATTGCAATTTAATTTTATTGCAAGGTTATTGTCATTTCCATTTTGATAATTTTTGTATGTATTCAAAAAAATGTCTGAATCGCAAAACCTAAATCTATATATGCTTTGCTTAATATCACCCACCATAAAACGATTATTCTTTCCTGATAAAAGTGAAATTATTTTTTCCTGAACTTCATTTATATCTTGGTATTCATCAACAAAAACATATTTATATTTTTCACGCACAGCATTTAAAGTGACTTCATCACTCAAAATCATTAAGGCATATTTTTCAAGGTCATTGAAGTCAAGCCCATTAACCTCTTTTTTTGCTTTTGAATATATCTCATCAAATTCAGCAACAATATTAAGCAAATTTGTTAACACTTGCTTGCCAAATTTAAGCCCATCAGTCAAAACATCTAAATCATCTGAGCAATAGTTTTCACGGTAATTTTCTAAATTATGTTTAATGGTATCATTAACAATTTTTGCTTCACTAGAAAGAAACTTAAACTCGTCTTTAACAGTTGGTCTTTTACCTAAACTTAACTCAAAAATATTTTTTGCGTTGGTTATATACGATTTCGATTTATTTATTACTTTTAACTTTTCTGAAATATCAATAAAATGATTATAATATTTGTCACAACCAACTTTTAAACACCTATTTGCAAATTCTTCAGCAAGACTACTATCTTCACAAATTCTTGAACATACATAATTATTTATGAGGTTTGCACACTCATTTTTATCCAAATTTACATTATGCATTTCATTTACTTTATCTCGTAACCAAGCCTCACCATTTAATATAGAATTTATAAAACTATCTATTCTAAAAATAATTTCTTTAAGCTGTGTTAAGTTGCGCTTTTTTTGGAACATATCAAACAGCATAAAGTATTCTAAGTCACCAGTCTTTTCTTTTTCATTAAACAATTTTTCAATTGCTTTATTTTTAAGCAAAGTTGCATCAACCTCATCCAAAACCTTGAATGAAGCATCAATTTGTGCCTTATAAAAATAAACTGATACAAGTTTTGAACAAAAGCTATGCAAGTTTGTTATGTCACTAGTATCAACACTTTCAATCTGATTTAAAACAAACTCGTCTTTGCTTTCTATGCTCAAAAGTTTGTCTACAAGTTTTTTCTTCATGTCAGCAGCACTAGCTTTTGTGAATGTAACAACCAAAAAATTAGATATTGGCACTTTAGGTTCACCAAGCATAAGCTTAAGCACCCTTTCAATCATAATGGTGGTTTTTCCACTACCAGCAGATGCACTGACAAGTATGTTTTTATCAGGGGTGCCAATTGCTTGTTTTTGCTCATCGGTGTAATTTAAAACTTCACTCATTTTTGCCCCCTTCACTGCTATCAGAATTTTTATTGCAAAAACTAAAAGTAGTAACTTCACCATCAAGATTTCTGCCATTACTAAATTTAGCATTTTCAAGTCCACAATAACCTTTAAATTTGCAGTACTCACACTTTTCAAGACCATCACTGCCTGTTGCAATTGGCGATGGTTCAATATTACCCTCTAAAATTTCACCTGCCGCTAATGTAATAAGGCTCTTTACATAATTTGCAATATTTTCAAAATCCTCTGCTTTAAGAAATTTTTTGCTAGATGAACTATCCCTAGAAATCAAAAGTTCACCGTCTTTGCCAAATCTTATTTTTAATGACACAAAATCGCTAGCTGTTTTGTCTTCTGAAAGTGAATAATCCATATTTTTTAAGATATCAATATTGTCAATCAGCAAGCCCTGCATTTTGTAATGAGAATTACTTTTGTCATCTGCGCTGTCATAATCACTATGAATTGGATAATAAAGCAAACCAATGGTTGATTTATCACCAAGATTTTTAGCCGCAAGATAATAGCTTGCAAGTTGTATTTTATTGCCGAAATAAATATCTTTAATTTTGCTTTCAATGTTTCCAGTTTTATAATCAATAAGCCTTAAATGTTCGCCCATTTTGTCAATTCTATCAATCTTGCCTTGGATAGTAATTTCTTTTCCGCCATTTAATTTTAAAACAATTTCATTTTTATTAAATTCAAATTCTGTTTTATAAATTTTAAAACCAGATTGTTGCTGTTCTTTTACAATACCTAAACATAAATTTTTACACTCAATTTTAAGCAAATTAATTACAGCAGCATTGTTAGATAAGCTCACTGAATTTTCATTTAATGCTATTTCTAATAGCCTATTAATTTCCTCATCAAAAGCTTTACCATTAAGCATATTGAACTTGTTTATTTCGCGAGAAAAAAGCTCCACAACTCTGTGAATTATTGTACCAATGCCAAGACTAGATAAACTTGCATCCTTATTTTCTTTAAGTTTCAAACCATATGTGCCAAAAAATTTATATGGGCAATCAAAGTAAGTCTCAAACTGAGAAATACTAGATTTGTTCTCATAAAAATACAAATCACTAGCATTATTTAAAATAAATTTTTTATCACCAAACTCAAGATTTTTTAAATAATTTTTAAAGTTTTCACCAAGTTTAATTTTACTAATATTTTTCTTAATTTCAGATATTCCTTGTCCACTTTCAAAATATTCACCAATCTTGCCAGCAATATCAATCTCTGCAACCTTATTATTATAAAATTCACCAGTCTGCTTAAAGCTGGTTAAAATATCTTCACCAAACAAATCTAAAAGCCTTAATAATATTCTCGATGGTCTGCCAACTACTCCACCATCAGCCTTGATGCTATAACTTAAAACTAATTTTTCAGTTGGAAGCAAAGTGGTTTCAAAGGCTTTAAAGTTTTCTCTGGCATTTATTTCACTAACAGTAGGCTCTATAGCATTTTTTATAAAACTTTTAGTCTCGATAAGTTCACTATCAACCAAAATACCTTTATCATCAAGTTTAATAGGAAATTTTCCATCGCTACAATCAAAGACATATAAATTTTTAATATTATAAAAACCATCAGTATTGTTTTGAACTATAACGCAGTCTATAGAAACTGGTGAAAGATTGATTTTTGTAGTCCCAATACCAGATAAAAATATTTGCAAAAACTCTTCAGCACTTACTTCATTTTCACCCATAAAATTGTTTAAAAGTTGCATAAAACTTCTGCACTTTGCAAGTGCTGAAAGTGAAAGTTCGCTGTCAATATATCTTTCTAAATCCTTTTGCTTTTTGCTAATATCTTCAATTTTATTATCAATATCAAAATAATTAAATAGTTCCTCTAACCCCTGTAAAAAACTTTTAACTAATTTCTTTCCGCTAAACAATTTTTCAAATTTATTGTTAAAATCATTTAACATTTTAACTAAGGTCGTAATGGTATTGTTATCATTTTCATTGTCAGAAGTTTGCTCTGAAATATTCAAAATCGCTTTATAATTTAAACCGCTAGATTTGATATAATTAATGAATGCAGAAATATCATTGTTGTAAAATAAAGGACTAGCTATCAATTTTATTACTTCGGTTTTAGAAAAGTTTGAAATAAAAATCTTAATTGCACTTTCAATAAAATTAACCAAAAAGTGATTTGAAAGATTGTGGCTTATATTTATAAAACAAGGAATATTTGCAAGTTTAAATTCTTGCTCAATAAGTGAATAATTGTTCTCTAAATCACAGGCATAAAGTCCAATATCCTTATATCTTTTGCCTGATTTTATGTCATTAATTATGCTGTTAACTACAAAAGAAATTTCTTCTTTTTTTGAATTTGCCTTAAATATTTTAACACTGCCATTAGATTTTGCATTGACTTTTTTTGGTAAAAATAAATTATTTGCAATGTTATAAAAATCACCTTTTTCAAAACTTTTATAAAATATAGGATTATATGGCTGTTTTAAACTATCTGCTATATGTTTAAATTTATTATATAAATCATTTTTTTGAATATAAGAATCGCTGCGTTCAGGATTAAAATAACAACAAGAAAACGTAATAGATTTTGCATAAATAGCAAATTGTTTTAAAACCCTTTCCATTTCATAGGTAATATTGTCAAAGCCAACAACAAAAATTTCTGAATTAGAAATTGTATCATCATTTTTAGCAAGCTCAGTAAGTAGATTTAATCTGTCACATTCATCAAATAATTTTTCACCAAGCAATTTCTGATATTCTTGATAAATTAACAACAAATCAGTCATTTTAGCTTTAAGCGATTCAGATAAGTTTGGAAGTGCAGCAGCTAAGTCTTCTGGCAAAATATCACTTGATTTAAATTGAGCGATTGTATCATACACTTTTTCAGCAAAATTAGTAAATTTGCAAGACTTTTTATAGCAAACAAAATTATCTACATTGTCATCAATAATTTTTCTAATAAGCACTACACAAGCTTGTTTTGAAACGACTTTATCTTGACGAATACCGCCGAGCCTTGAAAGCAAGCGCACAAAGCTATAAACAAAAATATTTGCAGTAGCTCCACCATCAAGTTTATCCAAAAGTTCCCTCTCAATAATAATAGACTTGGTTTCAGGAACAATCAAAATCACTTTACTAAGCAAATCTTGTTTAGCTTTTTTTACAGCATCAAAAATAGCAGACGAAGTTGCCTTTCTAGTAGTATCCGATAAAATAAAGTTAATCTTCATAATTACTCCAAGATTATTTTACAATATTTTTCGGCAATTTTCAACTCAACTTAATATTATATATAAAATCCTTATAAAATTTTTATAAATTAAAATGCAATAAAAAAAGCCCATACAAAGTATGGGCAAATATTTTAATCTTATTTTTTAGAGAGCATATCTCCTTCGCCACCAAAATCATCGTAGTCGTCATCATCCTCATCGTCATCATCAGATGCAGGTTCAACAAACTCAAAGTCATCTTTTAAGGTTTCAGAGATTTCATCATCTTCTTCATCTTCATCATTTTCAAAAGCGATAGGTTCATCATCCAAAAGTTCATCATCAGACAATATATCATCGTCTTCAGATTTAAATATATCGTCTTCATCAGACTTATCGTCATAATCGCTTTCATATTCGTCAGAATCTCTATCAATATCAGAAACAGCAACAATGTTATCATCATTATCGCTTTCACGCCACATTTTTGCAGCTGGCTCAAGGTCTTCATCATCACCAGATTTACGGTTTCTGCAGTCTTCACACATAGCATCGCCAATCTTAATATAGTTTTGACCGCAAACAGGACATAAGTCCATATCTTCAAGATCTAAAAGTTCATCTTCATCATCACCATCATGATGCTTCATTTCAGATTGACAAACTTTGCAATAATTTTCACTTTCTAAAATATAATTAAGTTCACATCTAGGACATTTTTTATACTTTCCCATAAAATTCTCCTTGAAGTATTTGTGCCACAATAGTATAACAAAATTTATTATTTGTAAACAAATTTTATGCTATTTTTTCACTTTTTTATTATACTACAATAATTTAATAATATTCACCAATTGTAAAACATTTTTTGCAAAATAAAAAGAGTAAAAATTACTCTTTTTTTATTTATGTGATTCAATAAAATCAACAATATCTTTAATAGTTTTAATTGTTGGGATTGCTTCATCAGGGATAGAAATTGCAAATTCATCTTCAAGTGACATTAAAATTTCAACAAGATCGAGTGAATCAGCACCAAGATCCTCAGCAATATTAGTTTTTTCAGTAAGTTTTCCTTCTTCAATTGAAAGTTGATTAGCAATAATTTTTTTAACTTTATCTATTGTCATTTATCTTTCCTCCAAATATAAATTTATGTTAGCATAATCTAATTTTAATTGCAACGATTTTTTTATCAAATTTATAATTTTGTTACTTTATATCACTGCTAATGGTTCAGGAGCAGTAATCCTACCCAGAGTAGTTTTGCCTTTAATTTTAAAGTAAATTGTAGATCCAGGCTTAATATCAAAGCAAATATCTTCAAAAACATATTTATTTAGCATTAAAATATCTTTGTGTTCCTTTCCTTCTCTATCAGTATAACTGAATGATTCAATCACATCATTAGCACTAATATTTTCAGCAAAAATTCCAGATTTAATTGACTTAACAGTTACCGAAGTATATTTTTCAAGCATCTTTTTATTTTCGCCCTCGCCATAAGGGAAAGGAGTTATAGTATCACTATTTTGAAATTCACCAATATCAACAAATTTAGCTGTACCATTATTTGCAATAATACTTTTTGCAATGCTTAGGGCAAAAGTTCCAGGTATAGCATATGAAATATCAAGAACTGTTATAGTTTGACCACCAGGTTTAGCAGTCATAAGTTTTGAATTTACAAGCCCAATAAACTCACCTTTGCTATTAAATAAACCACCACCAGAGTTTCCAGGATTGATGCCTGTATCAAATTTGATTTCACGAGCATCTCGTTTTTCATATGAGCTGCTGCCATCAATAGTTACAGTTATATTTAAGCTTGAAATAATACCCGAGCTTACAGTGAAGCCTCTTGATAGCGGATTTCCAACGGTAAACACCTGTTCACCTCTTGCAAGGTAATAGCTTTCGGCATAACCAACTGTACCATTTTCTCTCACATCAAGCACGCCTGGGATATCTTCAACTGGAGTGTTTGTATCAAGATATGAGTATTTCAAAACAGCAATATCATATTTTGATGAATGCCCAACCTTTTCAACTTTAATAGGTTTATCATAGGTTGGTAACATTACATAAAGTTCTTTTTCACTGTATCCTCTAATAACATGGTAGCAAGTCAAAAAATATGCTGTTTTAGTCGCCTTGTCAACTTTAAGTGTTACACCAGCACCATGACTGCTTGTTTGATTAAAAAATGCATATTCATTTGAAATACTTGAATTTGCACCAGCCGCAACACACACACTGCTAAAGTAAGCAGAACTTGCAGCAAATGTAGAAACTTGGGTAACACCATTAATAGTGTTATAGTTTACATTAACTTCCTTTCTTGTTCCTCTATAAACAAAGTAGATTGTAGATATGCAAAGACAGATATTAAGAACCAAGGAAAATGCTAAAAATACAATAAATATTTTAGAATGTGGAAGTTCAGAACCAGACCTACGCCTTTTATAAGAAGTTGTTTGCTCACGGCGAGTAATGGGCGTATCATCATAAGGTATTTTTTCGCCAATATTGCTAGAATAATCATCTTTGTAACCCATATAGCTCCTCCTTTACAAACATTTACAATTTTATTTTACACTATTTGAGCGTGCCTTTACAACTGAAATAAGCATAAAAATCAATAATGTGACAACAAAAATAGCAAGAAGTGACCACAAAAATATTTGTGTAAATCTGTCACTGGCTGTTGAATTAACTGTAACTTCCATAGATTCAGACAATGTAAAATTTGTATTAATTGCACCATTTTGATTGTCAGCTTGAATTCTTTTACCAGAGGCTTGTATCGTTACTTTTGCATTGCCTCCAGACTTACCTTTTAAGGTAATATATACAATATTTTCATTTACATAGTATGTAACATCAAGAACTGAATTATCACTGCTTATAACTTCAATATCACTTGTAAGTTCAAAACCAGAAGAAAGATTAAACATTATTTGTTTAGATTCATTATCCTTTATCGTTTGATTTTTAAATTGAAATTTTCCAAGCCCAAACTTTTCAACATAAATAGAGGTAGACATTTTTAAAACAGTAATACTCGAGTTATGAAACATCTGCTTATATTTTATAATAATATTGCAAAGTCCCTCTTCTTGAAATTTTATTTCATTGCCAAAATCATAACTAACCAAGCTGCCATTAATAGAAACATCTATCGACCAACCAGCAAGCAATTTGTTTGAAATATCTTCTTTACCAACATATGCGTATTCAAAAATTTCACTAGAGCCTAAAACGCTAAGTTTGTCATTTAAATATATTGAATTCAACTTATCAATAAAAGACTGCTTATATTTTGCGGCTGAATAATTTAATGAAGAAACAATGCCAGAATCATCATTTGTTTCTTCAGCCATAAAAATATGATAAATTGCAAGAGAATCTGCTACATTGAATTTAGATAAAATATCACTATTTCCAGAGGATACATCACCAGTATTTTTTATAAATTCTACTCTAAGACTATTTAAAGTTTGGCTTTTAATTATGCTATCAAGGTTTTGAGGTTTAGACTTTGCATCTGCTAGCTTAAGTTCAAAAAGTTTCCAACCATAGTCAACTGCATTGCTTGAATACTTTTCGCACATTACATCAAGTGAAGCATTTAAAAATTCCCAAACTATTTCAAAATCACCATTAAGTATAAGTGAAAGTTTTAAATCATAAGGACAAATACCCATATTATCTGGTATAAAAACCCAAAGGTAAATTGCCTGATTTTCATTTAAATACTCATTTTGGTGAGTAAAAATTAATTTTGTATCAACTTCATAGGTTTTTTCATTATCATAAGTCGGGATAAAGGCATTTCCTGGCATAAACTCATTTTTGCGGTTATTGAATGGAGCAGAAATTAGATTAGTTGAAACTAATTTAACTTCATCTTCGCTATAACCAACCAGATCTGTAACATTTGTTAATTTATCTTCAGTAATAACAGCATATGCTTCAACATCAGTTGACTTTGATAAAAAACAAAATATGCCAAGTAGAAATACCAGCATACATAATACGCTGCAAACAATATTTAAGCATTTTACTTTTCTACTTTGCATATTTTACCTTTTAATTAATTTCTTTAATTTGCCAATCTATAGCAGTTCTACCATTTTTTACTAAAAATTCATTTGTCTTTTTAAAGTGTCCACAGCCAAAAAATCCATTATAAGCTGAAAGTGGGCTTGGATGTGCTGCTGTCAAAACTAAATGTTTTGATTCATCAATCAGTACTTTTTTATTAATTGCGTTTCTGCCCCAAAGCAAGAATACAACTGGAGTGTCAAGTTTGTTAACTTCTTCAATAACTCTGTCAGTAAACCTTTGCCAGCCGTAAGTGGAATGAGAGTTTGCCATATGTTCACGAACAGTAAGTGTTGTGTTGAGAAGTAACACACCTTGATTGCTCCAAGAAACCAAACAACCATGACTTGGTATAACAAAATCTTCATACTCACTTTTAAGTTCTTTGTAAATATTTTTAAG
>CAZYYI010000026.1:0-11437 GCA_964651835.1 uncultured Lachnospiraceae bacterium | reverse complement strand
TCATCCTTCACGCGGCGTTGCTGGGTCAGAGTTTCCTCCATTGCCCAATATTCCCGACTGCTGCCTCCCGTAGGAGTCTGGGCCGTTCTCAGTCCCAATGTGGCCGATCACCCTCTCAGGTCGGCTACTGATCATCGCCTTGGTAGGCCGTTACCCCACCAACAAGCTAATCAGACGCGAGCCCATCTCTTTCCAGTAAACCCTTTCACCCCTGTATCATGCGATACTGTGGTCATATTCGGTATTAGCAATCGTTTCCAATTGGTATCCCGATGAAAGAGGCAGGTTGCTCACGCGTTACTCACCCGTCCGCCACTCGCTTTGATCTAGCAAGCTAGGTCATCGCTCGTTCGACTTGCATGTCTTAAGCATACCGCCAGCGTTCGTCCTGAGCCAGAATCAAACTCTTAAGTTTTAATTCTTACTCTAATAGACATTTGTACTGACTAATAAAGTTTGTTTTAAGTATGTTTCTTTTTTCAAAGAAATTAACAAGAATTTTTCGTTCTAAAAAACCTTGTACATTTCAATATATTAATTTGTCAATTTGCAGTGTCCTTGCACGAGTTTCGTGCGGAACATATCAATAATATCAAATTCAAAATCATTTGTCAACAACTTTTTTAAAAAAGTTTCAAAAAATTTTAAATTAATATTATTCATCACCTTTTGGGCTACCCCAAAGATAGCGACCCTTAGAAGATACTATAAAAAACAGATTATGTCAACACCTTTTTTTAAATATTTTTAAAAAAAATTTATATTTTGACAAAATTTTTATGTTTGCTCTATATATAAATATATATACTATATATATTATATTATATATCTATTATATATGTCACTATTTTTAAAATTATAACCACAAAAAAAGTGCCTACTAATGCAGACACTTTATATTAAATTTTTTATTCTTACTCAGGTTGGTTTTGGTTTATTGTATCAATATCAAGTTGTTCACCAGAACTCTCTTCTGGTTTTTCTATACCATACATTGTTTCTGCCTGATTTTCACCAACTTTATTCTTTACTAATTTTGATGGCACAAATTTAACAGTAATCAGATTTTTATTAATCCAATTTTCTAATGTATTATTTGATATAATTTCAATTTTTTTAAGGTTTGGAGTATTACCAAAAACATCAAATTGAAGCCTATTATTATAAGGATGACCAAGTACATTAACATTCAGTTCCATGTCAACACTAATTGAGCTATAAAAATTAACAGTTTCCGGAATGGTAACTTCTTCTAGCTGGATACAATCGCAAAATGCTCCGCTACCAATAGCCTTTACTTTTTCAGGAATAACAATTTTAGTTAAACCTGTATTAGAAAATGCAGAATGACCAATTGAAAGCAAAGATTCTGGCAAATCTACTTCTTTTAAACTTATACAGTTAAGAAAAGCATTTGTATCAATACTTTTTAAACCACTTGGAATATTAACTTTTTCAAGATTTTGGCAATCATAAAAAGTTATCCAAGGCAAATCTGTTAATTTATCAGATAAACGCACTTCTTTCAGTTTGTGGCACATCTCAAACACACCACTGCCAATTTTTTTGACAGAATCAGTCATAGTAACTTTTTCCAAATCAAAACAACCAGCAAAAGCATAGTCATCAATATATTTTACACTCTCTGGAATATTTATTTCCTTTAAATCTTTTATATAACCAAAAGCCATTGGACCGATTGATTCTATTTCATTCCAAAATTCCTCAGGATTATTTTTAAGCAATTCTGAATCTTGTTTACTTGTAAGACCTAATAATTTTCCATTTTTCTTTTTCATAAATATTCCTCCTAATACCACTTTATATTAACATCAAATTGCATTAAAGTCAATAGCCAATATTTACAAAAATAAATAAAAAAGGTGCCACTTTTGCACCTTAATTTAATTCATCAAATTATATTAATCAGCATTTAATTGTCTTCGCTTTAATTTTTCAGTTCTGAAACAATTTGTTGCATCTTCATCAAAAATTTTTTCTGAATTATCAATACTCTTTTGAATTGCCCTGTCTGCAAATCTTTCAGCCTCATCTTCTGTCATTCCGTCAATTATCCACATTGCTTTTAGCGCCTTTTTGAATGTTTCAGCCGAAACTGGCTTGTTGTGATTTTTCATATTGGCAAGCACACTTGTAAAATGTTCAATATTTTCAAAACAACTTAAATCGTCATAAATAAGATCATCAATCGTTTTAAACTCTGTGCCGCAACTTGAATCATCAAGCCATAAGTAAATATCATCAATTTTACCGAAATAACTTTCAATGTCAGCAGTTGGATAATCGCTTTCATCAATAAATTTATTCTTTGTTGATTCATCTTTTGGCTCAGTTTTATGTTTATGGTAAAGTTTAAAATCGTTAATATGTTCTTCAAAAGCCTTTTGGTTAAAATTATTATACATTGCAAATGAAATAAATTTGCTTGGTAAAAAAACAGTTGGACACTCCTCTAAATCCATATATATGTTTGCTGGAACATCATATTTTTTAAAAACATTTTTAACAAACTCAGTTGCATCTGTTTTTCTTTTTAAATAGTTTGATTTGTTATTAAACAATTTCTCAGTTTTATCAAAATTTAAAGTTAGTCTTGTTCGTGCAAATATGTCATAAAGTAAATCATAATCCAAAGACAAACATTCTTCATAAAACTCTTTGTTTTCATCTTTGCTGCTGACTGTTAAAAAATTATAATCATCAAGCACAATTTTATAATCTTTGATTTTATTAATGTCAGAGAATGGCAAAAGACAAAAATTGTATTTTAAATATGGCTCTTTATTTTCATTAATACTATCCCAACAAGAGTCGCAGTAATAATAACCATCAATGCCATATTTTTCGTCTTTAATTCTAATAATATTATTTTGATGACCAAATATACCTTTACGTTCAGTAACTTGAGCAAAATTAACATAGCACTCAAGCCCAACCTTATCACAAATAGTTTTTAGCAAATCAGAATATCCAACACAAACAATGGTATTATTGTTAAGCACTCCATAAATTTCTCTGCATGTTTTGTCGCTTTTATCATTATATACAAAAGATGTTAAAAAACTATAAATTTTAAGATACTTTTCAAATGGAGAATATCCACCATTATTAAGTTCATCAATAAGTTTCTGTGTTTTTTCAGTTGCATTCAAAACTTCGTTGAGAGAGTAACTATTATCTAATGATTTAAATTTTAAACCAATTTGTCTATGGTCAAGTTCATCTTCAAAGTCAATAAAATTTTCACACTCTGTCATATCAAAAATTTTATTATTTGCATCAACAAAAACCGTCATTTCATAATTGTTGCTTTCAAGTTTTTTAGTAAACGCCAAAACTCTATCAAACAATTTCTTATCATATTTTTTACATGCAAGGTTTAAATAAAATTCGTCATTATCACCATCTTCAAATTTCACACCAAAAAACTTATCAACATCTTCTGGTCTTTCAATATAAAGTGACCTTCCAGTGAATATGCCTTTTTCATTAATCCACAATTCTTCAAATCCTTGCATAGTTTTCTCCAAAAATTATTAATACAATAATTATAATATAACACACCATAAATTTCAAGTGATTGACAAAATATAAATTGAACTTTTACGCATATTAGCACTAAATTTCTAACGGCAAAAATTAACCAAAATGCAAGGTTCAAAAAAAATTCTAGGCATGAGCGTAGTAAACCTACGTGATTGTCTAGAATTTTTATTAGAAACGATAAAGATTGATTAATTTTTACTGTTAGACGCCAACTGCATCACGAACTCTTTTTATAGTTTCTTTTGCAATAGCTCTTGCCTTAGCTTCGCCATCTTCAAGAATTTTAATTACTTCGTCAAAGTGTTCCATATAATAATTATACTTATCTCTCATTGGCATAAGATAATTATTTGCAACTTCAAAAAGTTTTGTTTTTGCTTCTGCCCAACCAATGCCAGTAGCAAAACGATTTTTCATTTCTTCAAGTTCACTTTCACTTGCAAACAACTTAAAGTAATCAAACAAAGTGCAGTCTGTACTCTTTGGCTCGGTAGGCAAACTACTATCTGTCTTTATACTCATAATAAATTTTTTGAGTGCAGTTTCGTCGCAAAATAGTGGCACTTGGTTGCCATAGCTCTTGCTCATCTTTCTGCCGTCAAGACCTGGAATTGTAGCAACACTTTCTTTAATAACCTCGGTAGGCACAACTAGAGTATAACCGTATTTTTTGTTAAAAGCTTTTGCTATATCTCTTGCCATTTCAACATGCTGTTTTTGGTCTGCACCTACTGGCACAAACTTTGTGTTGAATAAAAGAATATCCGCAGCCATTAAAATAGGATAGTTATAAAGCCCCATATTAACGCCGTCATCTGTATCCTTGCCAGCTGCCACATTTGCCTCAATGCAAGCTTTGTAAGCATGAGCTCTATTCATAAGTCCCTTTGGTGTAACATTGTTAAGAATCCAACAAAGTTCAGTAGTTTCAGGAATTTGGCTTTGACGATAAAACACAACTTTTTTAGGGTCAAGTCCACACGCAAGCCAAGTGCAAGCAAGCTCTTTAAAATAGGTTTGCATTTCATCTTTGCTTTTAAGTGAATTGAGTGCGTGATAGTCCGCAATAAAATAATAGCTCTCAATTTCTGGGTTATTGCTAAATTCTATTGCTTGCTTTATAGCTCCAAAATAGTTACCAATATGTGGAGTACCAGTTGGTTTAATTCCTGTTAAGTAAATAGGTTTCATAATCTCTCCTTAGATTAATTTTATTTTAAATAATTTAAAAACTGCGAAAATTGTGTGCTATGCTAGGCTCTAAAAATTTTTTATGAAGGAGTTTACTAATGTAAATGACTGTCTACAAAATTTTTTAGAAACGCAGCATAAAATGTGATTTTTAGTGCTGAATCACGCCGCCGCCAAGCAACTCATCACCTTTATACAGTACAGCATACTGTCCAGTGGTTATTGCTCTTTGTGGTGTATCAAAAATAAGTTTAACAGAGCCGTCATCATTTATATAAACGTTAGCATCTTGGTCTACTTGACGATATCTGCATTTTGCCTTGCAAGCAAATTCATCTTGATTTGGTCTACCACCTATCCAATTAAAATTTGTTGCAATTAAAATATTGCTTAATAAATCATCTTCTTTTTGCGAAACATAGAGCGTGTTAGTTTTTAAATCTTTGCCAGTCACAAACCAGCAATCGTTACTATCGCCGTGACCGCCACCAATGCCAAGCCCTTTACGTTGACCCAAGGTATACTTTGCAAGACCAGTATGTTTGCCAACAACTTGTTTAGAATTTATATCAACAATATTACCTTCAACTTCTGGAATAACGCTCTTTAAATAGTCACCAAGCTTGCCGTTACCTAAAAAGCAAACATCATAGCTTTCTTTTCTATTTGCCATTATAAGCCCGTTTTCTTCTGCAATCTTTTTAACCTCTGTTTTTGTAAGTTCGCCTAGTGGAAATAAAGCTTTTGTAAGTTGTTCCTGAGAGAGTTGATTTAAAAAGTAGCTTTGGTCTTTTGATTCATCTACTGCTTTTTTTAAAACAATTTTGCCGTCATCACGCTCTATCCTTACATAATGACCGGTAGCATAATAATCTGCGCCAATTTTTTCAGCAAACTGGATAAAAGGATTAAACTTTACCCACTTGTTGCACATAACGCAAGGGTTTGGTGTTCTGCCACTTTTATACTCGTTTGCAAAGTAATCTTTAACTTTTTGCATTTGGCTGTCATAGTCCACAATCTCACAATTAATACCAAGCTTGTCAGCCAAAAAGTTTATCATTTTTGCATCATCGCTTTCATTGCCCTCATCGGCATTTTTCATATGAAGTCCAATAACTTCATAGCCTGCATTTTTTAAAAGCAATGCACAAACAGACGAGTCTACCCCGCCACTAAGTCCAACAACTACCTTGCCTTTAAAAACTTTATCCAACACTATTTCCTTTTATTTTTAGAATTAACTTTAATTTTTGCCTGCTTTTTATGCTTTTCATTAAAGTCTTTTTTAGGTTCGTTTTCAACCTCATCATTTTTTAAATTTTTCTTTTTTGAAGGTTTAGTCACTTCATCACTATCACCAAAAGAAGCTAATTCACTAAGCATTTCATCACTAATTTTTATTTCGCCATTACCAGTATTTTCATTATTAGAATTTGTCTGCATTTTGTCAGCTTTTTCAAATTCTGACTCTTCTTCAGCTTTTTGTTTTTGTTTTTCAATTTTTCTTTTTTGCTTGTCAATCTTGTATTGTCTTCTTTCTCTTCTGTACTCATCAAAGTCACGTTTTCTACGTTTGCACCAACAGAAAAATCTGTAAATCATTGGCTTTTTGTAATACTCTAAATCATAATATCTTTCACCAAGTTTGGCTCTAGTATTAAAATTTAGTTTTTCAATAAATGCCTCTTTATTTAAACGGTATTTAAAATTATTAAATATGATGTTTATTGTATCTGTAATCCAAACAAAGAAGAATAAAAATCCAAAAAATCCACCAACAGAAACTTGAATCGATGCAAAAAAGTCTGAAAAACTTGAAAGCAAAATTACACCAAAACTTATTACAAAGCTAAAGAGTGAAAATACACCCTTCTTATAATTTTTTGCATAAAAGTTATGTGCACCGCACCAACCAAATAAAACTGAAAGTGCCAAAAGCACAGGTTTGCTGATAAAACTTGGCTTAATTTTAGCTGCAGAATTAATCTGTTTTTTAATTTTGCGTCTTGCAAAATAACGATCTGCAAGTTTATATAGTTCCCACCATTTAATTCTTGGAGGTGCATAATCACCTCTTGCCTTTTTAACTGAATAAGACTCATGTTGAGCCTCTATCATTCTTCCAGTTTTCTCGCCAACTATTTCAACATCACTGGTATCAATATTAAATTCACCAGTGGCATTATCTATAGTAAATTCAGGATACTTTTTGCTATCTTTTGATTTTTGATATCTGCCTGAAAAATTGTTCTGATAGCTTTTGCTACCTCTTACACCATTCTTATTGTTAAGAGCATAAACAGTAAAATCTACATCACTTTTAGATCTTGCAAGTTTCTTTTCTTTTTTTGCCTCTTTCTTTAATCTCTTTCTTTCTTGCTTTTCTTCTCTTCTAGATTCCTTCTTTCCAGCCTTAATTTCCTCTTTTGTTGCAGTAGCAGAGTATGCGGAATTATTTTGTTCTCCAAATTCCACATTGCCCATACGTTCAATAAACTTATCCATTTTAGAAACAGCCAAACCACATCTAGGACAAACACTTGATACTGAAGGCACTTCAGCTGCACATCTTGGACACTTTCTCATAATAAACTCCATTAACAATAATTAATTATGAGTATAACACAATAATTTTAAAATGTAAATTTTTTAACTAGACTAAAAATAAATTATTATGCCAATAAAAAAATGCAAGTTATACTTGCATTTTATATAAATTTAATCCTCATCTTTAATTTTTGTTTTACTATTAGCATAATTAAGTGCATCAAATTTTTCATATGCAAGTTTGGTATAGAAACCAGCATAATTTTCAACCTCAGCCAAAGTAATATTTTTATTCTTCATAATATTTTCTATTTCACTAGCATCTGTTACACCATAAAAAAATCCGTAAAATATTAAATCTCTTTCAGATAAGCACATCATATTTTTATAAGTACTTCTATAAATTTCAGATTGTCTAGTATAGCCAATCGACTCTAAATATGAATCAATATTTGAAAAACCGAGTCTTCTTGAAACTTTACCAATCATTGTATAAAGATTTTTATTATTGCGAGAAAAATTGTTTTTAACAATTTTGTCTGGATAAACATTAGCTAGTAACACCTTAATTTTATCATGCATATCAAGAATATCTTGATCAGAGATAACAACTGTTGGAGTTACCATACCGCTAATATCAAGTCCCCAACTAGAAAACAATTGCTGGTTTGAAAGCATATTTTCTTGCTTTCTTACAGTTGATAGTTTAGTAAAAAGATATTGGTCATTTTTCTTAATATTATTGAAACTATGATATTTTGAATAATAGCTTTGCACCATTTGCTTAACAGCATCAATTGATGACATATTATAACATCTTGTATAATTCAAGTCATATTTAATAGCAAATTTTTCAAAAGTTAAATTGTTATATGCTAAAGATTCTAAAAGTTTTATTAAACCTTTGCTATTTTCTTTTGCAAAAATTTTATCAATCTTTCCATCTTCATCGGCATATTCTTTTTTAATTTCATCTGCTAAGTTTTGAAGTTCTTGATTTGAAAGTGAGTAATACTTTTTTGCAACAACACTATAATCATTTGTTACAATTTCCAAATTCATAAAATCAGGAACATATGTATCCAAAATTGTTCTAAGTTTAACAGTGTTTGATAATCCTACTTCATTGCTGTCAAGTTTAGCCAAAGATTCTTTAGACAATGCATTCATAGGAAAAACTTTAAGCTCGTCGCCATAATTTTTTAATATATTCTCAACATCTCTCAAAATAAAGACATAATTTTCTGCAAACTGTCTTTCTACTGATTGATATACAACATTTTTAACCAGTCTTTGCATTGCCTCTTCAAAAGTTATATTAAACTTTCTCTGAATTTCTCTCACACGGTTAACATCGTTAAACTCCATTTCACTTCTTCTAATTTTTCCATTTTGCTTTTGAAGTTTAAAAATTCTTTCTGCGGTTTCCTGTCTAATTTTATCTAAACCAGAAACAATTTCAGGCTCACCATATTCTACATTAGCTAATAATTCTTGAACATATTTTCTTGAAGTTTCAAGTCTAAGTTTAAAAGCATTTATATTTTCAAGACTATTATTAACAATTGGCTTACTCATCGCAAATCCTCCATTATTATTACTATTTTAACATAAATATTTAAATTTATCAAGAGGCAATGCAATAAAAAATCCAAGCAAATTGCTTGGATTAATTTTAATCAATATTAACGCCTTTGTTAAATCTCCATTTTGAAATAAGAACGTGCATAACTATATAAACAATATTCATAATAATGTATGTTAAAATAAAGGCAAGCAAGGCTGCTGAAGGCATAAATTCAGCGCTAATATCTGCTCCGCAAACAACAGCAAGTCCAAGTGCAACAAGACCAGTCAAAATATTTTGTGCATAAACAAGACCAAGAGTCATCAAAATTGCAAGCAATGTCTTTTTATTTTTAACTTTTTCATTTGAATATATTACTGATGTAAACCCAGTAGCTACAATTACTAGTATTTCAACTAACAATAAAATAGCTAAAATAGTCAACGTTCCACCAGCAGAAATCGTTGCATCTGGTGACATATTTTTAATCACAAAATCTGTAGCAGATAACAATATTGTTCCAAGGTTAGGTGTCCAATATAAGATAAAGAAAGATATAACCAAAACAACTAAAGCAACTACTATTTGAATAAGTGCAGAAAGTAATTTAGAAAACAAAATGTCATTTTTAGTTACAGGAAGTGTATGAGTTAAATAACTTTCATCAGCATAGCAGTCTTTTTGAAAATGAACAAAAATTCTAATAAATGGTTGAAGCACTACGTTCACAATAAGACCAATAGTAAGTCCATTAAAGAAACCTGCAAAAATAGTTGCAACAGTTCCCTCACCGAGATTGATTAATCTGGTAAGTCCTGCACTTGCAAATGTAACCAAACTCAAAATCCAAAACCAATTAAACCATCTTTTCAAATCATATTTTAATAGTTTAACCAACATAAAATTTCCTCCTAAATATTTCATCTATTGAAGCATTTTCTTTTTTCCTTAGTTCATCGGCTTCACCTGTCAAAATAATTTCACCTTTATCAATAAAGATGACATCATCAAGTATTTTTTCTATATCAGAAATCATATGAGTAGAAATTAAAAGCGTAGCTTCTTCATTAAAATTTTTAAGAATGGTATTTAAGATATAGTCACGGCTAGCTGGGTCAACACCACCGAGTGGCTCATCAAGAATATAAAGTTTTGCACGCCTACTCATAACAAGAACGAGCTGTACTTTTTCCTTCATACCCTTACTCATTTTTGCAAGTTTCATATTTTTGTCAAGGTCCAAATCCACAAGTAACTTTTCAGCTTTTTCTCTATCAAAATCTTCATAAAAATCTTGAAAGTAACTGAGTGCATCAGTAACTTTCATTTGAGGATTAAAGTATGTTCGCTCAGGCAAAAATGAAACAAGTTTTTTAGTTTCAACACCAATTTTTTTACCATCTATCAAAATCTCGCCAGATGTTGGCACAAGCAAATCATTGATAAGTTTAAATAATGTAGTTTTACCACTACCATTTTTACCAAGCACACCAACTATCTTATGTGATTCAACATTTACATTAATGTTTTTAAGAACTTGTTTATCTCCAAAACTTTTGTTCAAATTTTTAATTTCAAGTAAATTACTCATCTATCTTCTCCTTTATTAATTTTATAATTTCACTAAGTGACAACCCCATATTTAAAAGTTCATCAAAAAAATCATCTATCTTAGTTTTAACTTTAGCATCTTTACTAACTTTTATTGCCTTTACATCACTAGTAACAAATTTGCCATTTGTTCGGTCTGTATATATAAGCCCTTCGCTTTCAAGTTCAGCAAGTGCCTTTTGAACAGTATTTGGATTTATTCCAAATTCTGCTGAAAGTTCACGAACCGACTTCAGTTTTTCACCCTTTGCAAGTTCCCCAGAAATTATTTGTTTTTTAATAATGTCTGCCAGTTGCAAAAATATGGGTTTATCACTTGCAAAATTATAACTCACTTTTCACCTCATTTTTTACTGTATTACTTAACTAACACAATAATACACTAATACTATATGCGTGTCAACAATTTTTTAGAAGTTTTTAAATAAATAAAAAAATTCCACTTTTGCTTAATACAAAAATGGAATTATATTTTTATATTTTTCTATTACTTAAGATTGCACAAATATTTGATAGTTCTAACCATTTGTGAAGTATATGAATTTTCATTATCATACCAAGAAACAACTTGAACTTGATAAAGACCATCACCTACTGGTGTAACCATTGTTTGTGTTGCGTCAAAGATTGAACCATAGGTACTACCAATAATATCGCAAGAAACAATAGGGTCAGTGTTGTATCCAAATGATTCAGAGCTTCTAGCCTTCATAGCTTTGTTGATAGCTTCAACAGTAACATCTTTACCTTTAACAACAGCAACAAGGATTGTTGTTGAACCTGTTGGAACTGGAACACGTTGAGCGCTACCTATAAGTTTGCCGTCAAGTTCTGGGATAACAAGACCAATAGCTTTTGCAGCACCTGTTGAGTTAGGAACAATGTTAACAGCAGCAGCTCTTGCTCTTCTTAAATCACCTTTTCTGTGTGGACCATCAAGAAGCATTTGGT
>CAZYYI010000025.1:0-11534 GCA_964651835.1 uncultured Lachnospiraceae bacterium | reverse complement strand
GTTAGAAACAGAACTGATAAGGTTAAAATGCCATTCATTAAAGAAGCCCTCCCAAAAAGAGTTGAAAAGGTTAGAGATGAAAAGAAATCTTTTGACTTTGAAACCGCTTCACTTTCTGATATAATACATATTAAAAAATCAAAAAAGAAAAAAGGTGAAGTAGCTGAAGTTGTACCTGAAGCTAATGCTGAAATTAAAGAAGAAGTTAAAGCTGAAAATGTTGAAGAAAAACCAGCTAAAAAATCTACAAAAAAAGCAGATTAATTATTAGTTAAAAAATAAAAACAGCAACTATTATAGTTGCTGTTTTTTTTATTTGAAATTTATTATAGCAAATCAGCTACATCATAAATATAGTAGTCGCCATCATTCATTTTTGTGAAGCTAATATTATTTGCCTTTTCTACCTCAGCAATTTTTTGAACATTTGCTGGTGTTTGTTTGTCATAGTGAGGGAAGTAGATTTCACTTACAAGCCCTAAACCATTGTAAGTTTCAAGTGGAATATCATATTTGGCTTTTGTGCCTTTTTTTGCAGCATAATAATATTTTAAATCTTTTGTAAAAAATAATGTACCAGCACTTTGAGCTAATATTGTTCCGCCAGCTTTTAAATAATTAATAATTGCAGTTTTAACGCCATTAGTACTTGCAAGTTTTATAAATGGGAAGCAGTCACCACCCATAAAATAAATAACATCAAAATTAGAGAGTGAATCAAAATCTTTTTCAGTTATTGATTTTTCAGTGACCGATTTTGCACCTAGTTTATAAAAAGCTTCTGCAGTGTGTTGTTTTCCGAGCGGGTTACTACCAGTGTCTGTTGCATTCAAAATAACAAGCACATTTTTGTTTTCCGCACAAGCTTTGTACATTTCTTCTTGTACTTTTTCTGATTCATTATTTTCATGGTCGTGGAATATACCAGATGAACAGAGAATAAGTTTACCTTTATAGTTTTTCATAAATACTCCAAATTTAAGTAAAATCTTTGTTTAAAGTCTTAGTGCGCCACCAGATACCGTTAATATTTCGCCAGTAATAAAATTACTTTCTTCACTTGCTAAAAAGTAAACAGAATTTGCAACATCAGTTGGCTTGCCAAGAGTGCTGAGTGGTGTTTGGTTTTTAACATATTCAACATCAGTTGGTGAATAGTGTTTTGTCATTTTTGTTGCGATAAAGCCCGGTGCAACAGCATTAATCCTAATATTTGGTGCAAGTTCAACCGCAAGTGATTTAACAAGTCCATTTATGCCAGCTTTGCAAGCAGAGTAGGTAGCTTCTAAACTTCCGCCAGTTTCGCCATATATAGATGATATGACAACAATGTTGCCACGCTTTAAATTTGCAAAATGTTTTGAAACTTCACGGCAAAAAATAATTGTACCTCTAAGGTTGGTGGCAATTATGTCATCTATTAGCCCAGCTGATTTTTCATACAAAAAACCCTCTGGTTCTGCTTTGCCTGCACAAAGAACACAAGTGTCTATATATTCAAATTCCTTAAAAGCAGAGTTTACAAAATTGATAATATCATTTTCTTTGGTTTGGTCACATCTAAGTGCAAGCACATCAATATTGTAGCCTTTAAGTTTTTCAATAAAGTCATTGTCAATAGTGTTAAAGTAGGTCAAGGCTATGTTATAGCCATTAGATGCGAACTTTTCAGCCACAGCTCTGCCTATATCGCCAAAACCTCCAGAAATAAGTACAGTTTTTCTTAACATAATATTTTCACCTTAAACTTTTATATTTTTAGTTTAAATTCTTTTGATAAAAAATGCAACATTTTTTAATACTGAATGTTATATTATTTTAGACAAAAATTAACAAAATTGCTATAAAAAAATTTAATACTAATTTAAAATTATATTAAAATGTTTTAACAATTTTTAAAAATAATGTAAAATGAGAGTATGGTAACATTATATATTTTGATTGGCGTAGTAGTAGCCTTAATAATTTTTGGTTTAGTTTATTATTTTGCGGCAGGGGTTGGTGTACTCAAAAAAGCAAAGCTTGAATGGGCAATCGCTGGGCTTGAAAGTGGGTTTGTTCCGCAAGGTTTATGTTATATTAGAGAAATTAATAAATTTTTGATTTCTGGTTATATGCCAAATAGCAGGCCTTCTAGGGTTTATATTATTGATGGCACAACCAAGCAAACAGAAAAATTTTTTACATTTAAACATAAGTCTGGTGAAGAATATATTGGTCACGCTGGAGGTATTGCAACTAATGGTGAGTATGCATTTATTTCAAGCGAGGGCAAAATATTTAGGTTTTTAGTCAGCAATTTAACCCAACCAAGCATAGATGATACAATAGTTTTTGATTATGAACAAAATACTGAAAATCAAGCTGATTTTTGTTATTTTGATAACGGACTACTATATGTTGGTGAATTTTATAAAGCACCAAAATTTAATACAGATGTAAACCACCACATTTTGCTTGAAGGTGGAAAACAAAACAATGCAATTATTTTTGCATTTAGGTTATCTGAAAAAGGTGTGCCTTCGGTTGTTCCTGAAAAAGCAATATCTATTCCTGGTATGGTGCAGGGTATGACTTTTTACCGAGAAAAAATTTATTTGTCAGCATCTTATGCAATGCAAAAATCTAAAATTCTTGTATATGAAAATGCACTCAGTAAAAAGCCTAATTCATTTATAGTGTTTAATAGATCAAAAGTGCCACTATATATTCTTAGTGATAAACTTTTAAAAAGAACAATAGTCCTTCCTCCAATGAGCGAAAATATTATAATAGTAGATAATAGAATGTATTTATTGTTTGAAAGTAATGCTAGAAAATATCGCTATTTTATGCGAACAAGAATTAAAAATGTGTATAGCATATCTTTAAATTAATATTTAAATAAAAGACAAAATATTTTGAAAATTATTTTAGGTGTGTTAAACTTAAATTGTAAAAGTTACAAGGAGAAAAATATGTTTAAAATTTTAAGCAAAAAATCACTTAACCCTACTGTTATGATGATGGATATTGAAGCTCCACTTGTTGCAAAAAAGGCAGAACCAGGGCAATTTATCATCCTTAGGGTAGACAGCGAGGGTGAGCGTATACCACTTACTGTTGCGGGTTTTGACAGAGAAAAAGGAAGTGTAAAAATTATTTTCCAAATTGTTGGAGCAACAACCGAGATATTGTCACACAAAAATGAAGGGGATTATTTAGAAGACTTTGTTGGACCTCTTGGCGTGCCTACTGAAATTGATGCTGAAAATGTTTGCGTTGTTGGCGGTGGTGTGGGTTGTGCAATTGCATTTCCTGTTGCAAAAAAGTTTAGCGAACTTAACAAAAATGTAACATCAATCATTGGTTTTAGGTCAAAAGATTTAGTTATATTAGAAGATGAATTTAAAAGTGTTTCGTCAGAGTTTCATTTGATGACTGATGATGGCACTGCTGGTGAAATGGGCAATGTTTGCGTTCCACTTGAAGCAATGCTAGCATCTGGCAAAAAGATTGATAAAATTATTGCAATTGGTCCACTTGTTATGATGAAATTTGTGGTTTTGACTGCAAAAAAATATAATGTTCCTTGTACGGTGTCAATGAATCCAATTATGATAGACGGCACTGGTATGTGTGGCTGTTGCAGACTTACTGTTGGTGGCAAAACCAAGTTTGCTTGTGTTGATGGTCCAGATTTTGATGGTTATGAAGTTGATTTTGATGAGGCTATGCAAAGAAACAGAATGTACACTGAATTTGAGCAAAAGGCAAGAGAAAAAACTTGCAATCTCTTTAAAAAGGAGGTTAAATAATGCCTACTATTCCTAATATGAAACCTACAAAAAATGAAATGCCAACTCAGCCAGCTAATGTGCGTAATCGCAATTTTAAAGAAGTTGCCCTTGGCTATGATGAAGCCACTGCAATTGATGAGGCAATGAGATGCTTAAATTGTATTAATATGCCTTGTGCACATGGTTGCCCAGTAAAAATTAGAATCCCAGCATTTATTGCAAAAATTAAAGAGGGAGATTTTGAGGGTGCATATCAAGTTATAGCAGAGTCATCAAATCTTCCAGCAGTTTGTGGAAGAGTTTGTCCGCAAGAAACTCAGTGTGAAGCAAAATGTGTGCGTGGCATAAAAGGTGAGCCTGTTGGTATTGGTAGACTTGAGCGTTTTGTTGCAGACTGGCATATGTTTCATAGTGATGCTAAAGAAAAATGTGCTGAGCCAAATGGGCACAAAGTTGCAGTTGTTGGTTCTGGTCCATCAGGACTTACTTGTGCTGGTGACCTTGCAAAAAAAGGTTATGCAGTTACTATTTATGAAGCACTGCATACTGCTGGTGGTGTGCTTGAGTATGGCATACCAGAATTCAGACTTCCAAAAGCAATAGTAAGCAAGGAAGTTGACAAACTTAAAAGTATGGGTGTTGAGATTATAACAAATGTTGTAATCGGCAAAACTTTGACTATTGATGAACTTTTTGAGCAAGGCTTTGAGGCTGTTTATATTGGCTCTGGTGCTGGTCTACCAAACTTTATGGGTATACCAGGTGAACAACTTAATGGTGTTTATTCAGCTAATGAATTTTTAACCAGAAGCAATCTTATGAAATCTTATAAAGAAGATATGGTTACACCTATTATGAAGGGTGGTAAGGTTGCCGTTGTTGGTGGTGGAAACGTTGCTATGGACGCTGCAAGAACCGCGCTTAGACTTGGTGCAGAAAAAGTTTATATTGTTTACCGCAGGTCTATGGAAGAACTCCCAGCTCGTCATGAAGAGGTTGAACACGCTATGGAAGAGGGCATTGAATTTAAAATTCTTTGCAATCCAGTTGAAGTTTTGGGTTATAATAACCCAGATGACAAGCGTGACCCTAAAAATGGATTTGTTACTGGCATTAAGTGTATTAAAATGGAACTTGGTGAGCCAGATGAAAATGGCAGACGCCGTCCAGTTGCTGTGCCAAACAGTGAGTTTGTTTTGGATGTTGATACCGTCATTATGTCAATCGGCACATCACCAAATCCACTTATTAAAAATACCACTAAAGGCTTGGACACAAACTCTCGTGGTGGCATTATTGTTGAAGATGACACAGGCAAAACATCAAGAGATGCAGTTTACGCAGGTGGTGATGCTGTTACTGGTGCTGCAACTGTTATTTCTGCAATGGGTGCGGGTAAGATTGCTGCGGGTGCAATCCACGACTATCTAATAGCAAAAAAATAAAATTTATAAATAAAAACAACCCTTGAAATAAGGATTGTTTTTTGTTTAATTTTCTTGGCTTGGCTGTTCTGTGTAAATGCCTTTTGCTGATTTTACTTTAACTTTTTTCATTTCAGGGTCTTTTTTGACTTTTAGTTTATGTTTGCCAAAGCCAAATTTTGCGTAATTGAATGTGTTATCTTTATGTTTTCTTATTAGTAATGTGGCATTGTCAACTTTTATTCTTATAGAGTTTGCAGTTGATACTATTACTACAGGTACTGTTTTATTAAATTTGATAATAGAATTGAAATTTCCAGCTTTATTAAATTCAAGATGATATTTTTCGTGGTCAGTAAATTTTTTATCCCAAATATAATAATCTTTTGGAACATCAATATTCAAGTAAACATTACCGTTTTCCAATGTGCTTGATGTTAAATAAAAATTATCTATCGAATTTGGAAATCTTTTAGCTTTGTCTTCTATTTCATATAAATGAACAGCTCTGTTTAAAAGTTTAACTTCTTCTTCGCTAATAAATCTTGCTATATTTATTTTATTTAATAATTCAGTATTTAAAATTTTGCGGGCTTCAAGCAAACCCCAATCTAAAGTTTTCATAATATCTCCTAATAGGATAATTATAACAGATATAAATGGGTTGTCAATATAAAGCAAAAAAAATAAATCAATTAAATTAAAAATTATTTGGAAATAAATTTTATTATGGTATACTCATAGTATAAATATAAAGGAGAAGTTTATGGAACAATTATTAAAAGGAAAGGTTGCTTTTATTACTGGCGGCACAAGAGGTATTGGCTTTGCTATTGCCAAAACTTATCTTGAAAACGGAGCTACTGTTATTGTTTGTGGCTCTAAAAAAGAGTCTGCTGAAAAGGCAGTGGCTGAACTTAAAAAAATTAATAAAAAGTTTAATGTTGAGGGCATGTATCCAGACCTAACAAATTATGCTGATGTTGAAGATGCAATAAATAGTGTTGCAAGCAGATATAAAAAAATTGATATTTTGGTTAACAATGCAGGTGTTTCTGCAAGAGAAAGCATCTATGATTACAACCCAGCTGATTTTGATAGAGTAATGGCACTTAATGTAAATGCAGTGTTCTATGCTTGCAAAGCCGCTGCACCAATCATGAAAGCAAATGGTGGCGGCGTTATAATTAACACATCATCAATGGTTTCAATCTATGGTCAGCCAGCTGGTTGTGCTTATCCTGCTTCTAAATTTGCTGTTAATGGCTTAACAAAATCGCTAGCTAGAGAACTTGCACCAGATGGTATCAGAGTTAATGCAGTTGCACCTGGTGTGACTGATACTGATATGGTTGCAAATTTACCAGAGGCTATGCGTGAGGGTATTAAAAAGACTATTCCTCTTGGCAGAATTGGTACTCCAAATGATATTGCAAATGCATTTTTGTATCTTGCAAGTGATAGTGCATCTTATGTTACTGGGGAGATACTGTCAGTCGACGGCTGCGCACGCACCTAACGGCGAAAATCACACATCTAACTATGTCATTAAAAAAATTTCTACACACTCATTTAGGATTTACTAAAATCGTGCGTAGAAATTTTTTTATTCCTCGTTATATGTGCAATTTTCGCCGTTAGGGGAAATAAAATGCCTGAGAATTTTTTTGAGCCTAGCATCTCAGTCCATTTTTGCCGTTAGGGAAAATAAAGTCGTGCGTGCATTTTTTTTTGTGAGTTGAATTGCACTTAATTTCGCCGCATTGCAAGTTAAATAATATTAGTTATTTTTTGTTTGCTAGGCGTGCAAATTGTGTTATAATTGTTTTATGAAAAAAGAATTGTCACGTGCAGAGCAGATAGAACGCAGTATAAATACAATTTTTCGTTCAAAGATTTGGACGAAGTTTGTGCGTGCAGTCAAAGAGTTTAAACTTATTGAACCTAATGACAAAATTGCAGTTTGTATCTCTGGTGGCAAGGATAGTATGCTTCTTGCAGCATTAATGAAGCAACTACAAAAATACAGTGATTTTCCATTTGAACTTGTTTATCTTTCAATGAATCCGGGCTATAATGCAGAAAATTTAGAACTTATAAAACAGAATGCCAAAACTCTTGAAATACCGCTAGAAGTTTTTGAAACTAGCATTTTTGATATTGCTTATAATACTGAAAAAAGCCCTTGTTATCTTTGTGCAAGAATGCGTAGAGGGCATTTATATAACAGAGCAAAAGAGCTTGGTTGCAATAAAATAGCTCTTGGTCATCATAAGTCAGATGTTATTGAAACAACGCTTATGGGTATGCTTTATAGCGGGCAAATTCAAGGAATGCTCCCAAAACTTAAAAGCCAAAATTTTGAAGGTATGGAACTCATTAGACCACTATTTTATGTTGATGAAGAGGACATTATTAAGTGGCGTGATCATAATGATTTAAAGTTTTTGGCTTGTGCTTGCAAACTTACTGAAGGCACAAAAACTGGTGAAATGTTTTCTGCCAGAGCAAATGTTAAAAAGCTTATATCTAATCTTAAAAAGGAAATTCCAGAGGTTGATGAGCATATACTTAAAAGTATAAGCAACTGCCAAGTTGATACAATGGTTGAATATAAACAAAACGGTGAGAGGCATAGTTTTTTAGAAAATTTGGATAGTTTGATGGGCAAAAATGACGAGGAGAAATAGAATGAATTTTTTTATGAAAGAAAAAATTAAAATAACCATAATTTCAATTGCTTTGATAGTTATTGGTATCCTATTTTGTGCTTTGCCAGAAAAATCATTAGAGTTGATTGAAACGATACTTGCGATAGGTTTAATTGTTGTTGGCGTAATTTTTGTACTATGCTATTGCTGTGCTCCTGAATTTTCAAGGGGTATTGATATGCTGTTTTTTGGCGTAGTATTTTCAGCTCTTGGAATTTTGATAATATTTATTCCAGCAGCACTCATCTTGGGTATTGGTATTGTTGCTGCAATTTGGGGAATAAATAAAACAGGTGAAAGTTTAAAAAAACGCGAACTTGGCGACAATCGCTGGTGGTTGGATTTTTCACTTGGATTATTAGTTTTTGCTCTATCAATTGTTTTGATAGTATTTAGATGTACAAGCATTGCTTCAAGCATAATTATGATTTATCTTGGTATTTCACTTATTGTTGATGGTATAATTAATATTATATTTATTTATGGCCTTAAGCGCACAATATCAAAAATTAGAAAAAAAGTATCTTCAGAAAATAGCAATAATGATGATAAAAATATGCAAGATTTTACTGATTATAGCATAAATTAGTAGCAAAATAATGAACCTAGCATAAACTATACTAGACGGGCGTAGTTACCCGTCAAAATCTAAGGAGAAAAAATCAAATGCACCAAACCTTTTGGTTTGGCGGTTGGTATTTGATGATATAGGCTTCAAGTTGTAGGTATTTTGACGATATTTTGCAGCAATTAAGTCATTAATCTCACATAGTACTCGAAATACTATGTGGGATTTTTTGCTTTACTTGAGTTTGATTTTTTGTTAACATAGTTTTATGAATGAACTTGAAAAATACTATAACAAATTTAATGAAGATAAAAGGCTACTTTCAAGACACGGACAAGTTGAGTTTGAAGTTGCTAACCATTATATTGATAAAATTATAGGTGATAAAAAGAATTTAAAAATTATCGATATTGGGGCTGGTACTGGCAGATATTCAGATAGGCTCGCAAAACTTGGACACGAGGTTACAGCGATAGACCTTGTTAACAAAAATGTTAGCCAAATCAAATTAAAAAACAGTAACATTGTTGCAAAACAGGGCAATGCACTAAAACTAAAGTTTGAAGATGAAAGTTTTGACATGGCACTTTTGTTTGGTCCAGAGTATCACTTAATTAGTCACGATGAAAAACTTAAAGCGTTAAATGAAGCAAAAAGAGTAGTTAAAAAAGGTGGCTATATACTTGTAATGTATCTTATGAATGAGTACGCAGTTATAACATATGCCTTTAAAGAGGGTAATTTAAAAAAAGTGCTTGAAGATGGCAAACTTGATAATGAGTTTCAGTGCCAAACAACTAAAGATGATTTGTATAGTTATGTTAGGCTTGAAGAAATTAACAGACTTGTGGCAGAGGCTAATTTAAGCAGAGAAAAGATTGTTGCCATTGATGGAGCAACTGATTACATAAGATCTGTAATAAATGCGATGAGTGAGGAGGATTTTGAAATTTATAAAAAATATATTTTAAGCATAGCGGAGCGACCAGAGCTACTTGGTGCAAGCTCGCATTGTCTAGATATATTGGTTAAATAAAAAGATAGTTTGTTAACTATCTTTTTTATTTAAATCAATAACTCTGAAACCTGCTGAGCGGATAAGGCGATTGTATACTGCAAGTGAAACCCCGCTTTTTTTTGGGCATCTTGCAAATACTTTTTTAGCTTCTTTTTTGTCAAGTTCACGAAGGGCAGAGAATAATTTTGTTGCTTGTGATTTTGCATCACTCTGCTTGCCGTAAGTGACAGCTGGAACATTGAGTTTGTTTTCTTCACCTTCAAAGCAAAGGGCATAAACCTCATTTGCTTTATTTTTATTTACAAACTCTGTAAATTTTGCAAAGCTACCTTTCAATATTATTACATCTGCCTTTGGTGAATAGTGCTTATACTTCATACCTGGTGAAAGCACTTTTTCATCGGCCTTTACGCCTTTTGTTATGGCACTTGCAATTTTGACTTGTTTATTTAAAACTTTAGACATTTGTTCTGCTGTTATCACACCTGGTCTAAGCAAAACAGGGGTTTCTCCAAGAACTGAAACAACTGTTGATTCAACACCAGCATCGCAGCTTCCGCCGTCAATAATTAGAGGTATTTTGCCATTTAAATCTGCAAAAACATCTTCAGCAGTTGTTGGGCTAGGCTTGCCACTAAGGTTGGCACTTGGGGCGGCAAAGGGAACTTTAGATTTTTCAATAATCTCTCTCGCAATTTCATTGCTTGGCATTCTTATGCCCACGCTGTCAAGCCCTGCACAAGTTTCACTGCAAACCAAATTGCCCTTTGGCATAATGATTGTTAATGGTCCTGGCCAAAAAGCTTCTGCTAACTTTTTTGCATCTTCAGGTATAGTTTTAACTAAGCCATTAAGCATAGCCATATCCCCGATATGCACAATTAACGGATTATCCTGAGGTCTGCCTTTGGCTTCAAAAATCTTTTTTATAGTTTCAGGATTTCTTGCATCACCAGCAAGTCCGTAAACGGTTTCGGTTGGCACGCCAACAATTTCACCAGCTTTAAGAAGTTTGCAGGCAAGTTCGATTGATTTGCTATCTGCTTTTAATAATTTTGTTTCCATAGCTCATATTTTAGCACGATAAAATAATTATTACAACAAAAATTACTTAAAGAAAGTTTTGATTAAAAACAAAGATGTTCAATTAAAACTTCTATGCCGATTGCAATTAAAAGTATTCCACCAATAAAAGTGGCTTGCCTTTTATATTTTTGTCCAAATTTATGCCCAATAAAAACACCAATTATTGTTACTAAAAATGTTAAAGCAGCAATAATAATTAAAGATAAATATAAATTCATTTCATCAAGCGCAAGGGTAATACCTACTGCTAGCGAGTCAACGCTTATTGCAAGCGAAAGCAAAAACATTGATTTAAATGAAAGGTCATCTTTTATTTTTTCTGAATCCTTAGAAAAAGCTTCTTTAATTAGGTTTAAGCCAAGAAGTAGTAGTATTGCAAATATAATCCAGTGGTCAAAGTTATCTATATATTTGTCAAATGCAGCACCAAGCAAGTATCCAATAAGTGGAAATATAATTTGAAAAAAACTAAACCAAGCTCCACATACAAGTGCGGTTTTTAACGGCGAAGATTTAGTTTCTAGTCCTTTACAGAGCGAAACAGCAAAAGCATCGACAGTTAGTCCGATGCTAAGTATAAGCAATTTAACAATATTCATACTATCTCCGTTATTGTTATAATATTCATATTGTCAAATTTTTGCTATAAAAAAATCACCAGCATAGCTGGTGACTTATATTAGTTTTTAATCTGTTCCCAAGGGTACTCAATGTTTCCAAAGTGACCAAAGCAAGCAGTTTTTTTGAAGATGGGTTTTTTAAGCCCAAGTTCGTTAATCATATTTTCAATCCTAAAATTGAAATTCTTTTTTATGTATTCAAGTATCTCAGTTTCAGGAACTTTGTTTGTGCCAAAGGTGTCAATATACATTGTGATTGGTTCAGCTAAGCCTATTGCAAAGCCAAGTTGAAGTTCACACTTGTCAGCGTAGCCGTGAGCAACAACAT
>CAZYYI010000024.1:0-11732 GCA_964651835.1 uncultured Lachnospiraceae bacterium | reverse complement strand
AGCTATAATCTTATACCTCACCAAACCATACTTCAAAACGTTGAACTTGCATTAACTATTTCTGGCGTAGACAAAACTGAAAGAGTAAAGCGTGCAAAAGAAGCACTTGACAAAGTTGGTCTTGAGGGTCAATACAACAAAAAACCAAATCAGCTTTCTGGTGGACAATGTCAGCGTGTTGCTATTGCCAGAGCCCTCGTTAATAACCCAGAAATCTTGCTTGCTGATGAACCAACTGGTGCTCTTGACACAACCACATCAGTTCAAATAATGGAGCTGATAAAAGAAATTTCAAATGACAAACTTGTTATTATGGTTACCCACAATCCAGAACTTGCAGAAAAATATTCAACCAGAATTATCAAACTTTTGGACGGCAATATTGTTTCAGACTCTAACCCATTTACCGCAGAAGTTAAGCAAGAAGTAGTTACACAAAGTGAAGATTTAAAAGAAGAAGTTTCTGAAAATAATGCAAAAAATAATAAAAAAGATAAAAAATCATCTAAAAATAAACCAAAATCTGTAAAAAAATCTAAATTATCACTTTTAACTGCTTTTAAACTTTCAGCCAAAAATCTACTTTCAAAATTAAAAAGAACATTGCTTGTTTGCCTTGCTGGTAGCATTGGCATAATAGGTGTCGCAACCGTACTTGCAGTATCAAGTGGTGTGCAAAATTATATTCACTCAATGCAAGATGACATGCTATCAGGCAACCCAATTCTTATAAGTGAAGAAACCTATAATCTTAGTGCAATGATGAATGCCACATCAAATGCTGAAAAAAGAAATGCTTTAAATCTTTCAATAGAAAATGGAAAAATTAATGTTGATAATGTAATTGACAGGCTTATTCAGCAAAGCAAAGATTTAAGTTCATTTAAAGTTTCTAATGACATAACCGAACAGTACATCAAATTTGTTGAAGCAATGCCAAAGGAGTACTACTCTTCAATAACAGAACTTTACAATGTTAACCTTTCAAACAACCTTTACACAAACTTCGGTTTTGACGGCATTACAGAAAATGTTTCATTAACTGCTGCTAACAAAACTTATATGTCACTACTTGATGAAGCATTTAAAGGCGATGAAAAATTTAGCAACTTCTCATCATATATTTCAATGGTTTTAAACAGTTTCGAGCAAGCACCATCAAGCAATGATTTCATACTTTCTCAGTACGACATTATCTCAGATCCAAAAACCAGTAAAATTGCAACTGAGGCCAATGAAATTATGATTGTTCTTAATGACAAAACTTCCCTTTCAGACCTTATGCTTGCACAGTATGGATATTTTAATCAAGAGGAATTCTTTAATATCATAAATAAAGCAACAAATAATGAAAACTATAACTCAGCAATTTGGAAAGAACGTTTTACTTATGAAGAAATTATGAGCAAAACTTTCACTTATTACAAAAATGATACAATATTCACAAAAAATGAATCAGCCTCTGCAGTGGCAAATCCATTCTACTATAGCCCTTATGTCAATGAAGATTTTGAAGATGGAATGCCATTAAAAATTACTGCAATACTTAGACCAAAAGAAAATATTTCATATGGCTGTATGGAAAGTGGATTCTATTACACTGAGGCTCTTGCAAAGCAAATGATTGCAGATAACAAAAATTCTGAAATTGTAAATTACTTGAAAGACAACAACAAAACATCATTCACAAATATTCCAGATAATAAAACAAACCTGCCTTGTGTTGTAACTTATAACTATGACTTTACTTTTAATGGAACAAAAAACAACGTCATTGCAATTCTTGGCACTGAAAATTCATTTGCTTCAATGATGAGTTCAATGATGGGTAGTTCCGCAACAAATAGTGCTATCTACACCCTTACTCTTCGTGACCTTGGAGGAATGGAACTTCCAAACAGCATAAAAATTTATCCAGTTAATTTTGACCTTAAAGATAATGTTACATCATATCTTGACAAATGGAACTCAGATGACGACATTATTGTTAACGGAGTAACAATAAAAGCTTCAGAGCGTTCCAATATCACATACACCGACAACTTGGCAATTATTATTGATATGATTAATAATTTTATAAATATTGTAACTTACGCTCTTGTTGCATTCACTGCTTTGTCACTTGTGGTATCAATAGTTATGATTGCAATAATCACCTATGTTTCTGTTATTGAAAGAGTCAAAGAAATTGGTGTCATTCGTTCACTTGGTGGCAGAAAGCGTGATGTATCAGCACTATTCTTTGCCGAAACTTTCTTGATTGGTGGAATATCTGGTGTACTTGGTATTGGCATAACATATTTGCTTTCACTTATTTTGAACTTAACACTTGGAAGTCTTGTTGGAATATCAACTATAGCTGCACTGCCTATAACCACCGCTATTATATTAATTTTAGTAAGCATATTGCTCACAATGGTTGCAGGACTAATCCCTGCAAGGCTTGCCGCTAAAAAAGACCCAGTTGACGCACTTAGAAGTGAATAGAAAAAAAGATTGCTTAACTTAAGCAATCTTTTTTTATGTAATAATTCAAAATATTTGACGCATTTAAACTTAGTTTGATAAAATACTTTTAGGAGAAAATTATGAAAGGTACAATTATTTCAATAGAAAGCACTGACGGTGCCGGCAAACATACACAACAACAATTATTATTAAGTCATTTAAAAGAAGACGGCTATAAAGTATTTGATTTTAGTTTTCCAAATTACGATAGCCCATCTGCCTCCCCAGTCAAAATGTATTTAGACGGAGAATTTGGTGATAAAGCAAACTGCCTTGACGCTTATGAAGCCTCTGCACTTTATGCAGTTGATAGGCTTTGCTCTTATAAAAAATCAATTAAATCACACTATGAAAATGGTGAAGTTATTTTGTTTGACAGATATGTTCAATCAAACTTTATCCATCAAAGCTCAAAAATAGATGATAAAGAAGAATGGGAAAAATATCTTGAATGGGACCAAGACCTTGAATACAACAAATTCAAACTTCCTCGCCCAGACCTTGTGTTTTTTATTGAAATGCCAGTAGAAAAAAGTATTGAACTTGCAAGAGCAAGAGCCGAATATAAAAACGGCGAACAAAAAGACATTCACGAAGAGGACACAACCTATTTAACAAAGTCTTATCAAAATGGTTTGAATCTTGCAAAAAAATATGACTGGACACTTATTCACTGCTTGGATGCAAATGGCAACATTAAATCTCGTGAAGATATCCATAATGAAATTATGGCAATTGTAAAAGATTACTTAGAAAATAATTAAAACAAAAACACTGCAAAATTTGCAGTGTTTTTTATTTTACATTTATTAAATTTGGTTTGCTATTTTTAACTAAATAAGCATTGTCTGAAATAAGCATCATAGGCTTGTCACTTAATGAGTCAGAATAAAACGCATCAAGTTTCATATCACCAAACATTTGGTGGAATCTTTCAACTTTTTCCTCTCCGTAGCAATTATGACCTTCTATTTTGCCAGTAACTTTATTATATTTTGTTGCTGAATAATATTTTATACCAAGTCTTTTCATAGCAGGCTCAATCAAAAATTCAAGTGAAGCAGATATTATAACATCATCATCTTTTTGCTGACTAAGATACCAAGAATAAATTTTGTTAATCTTTTTATCCCAAAACTCATTAACAATTTTTTCTAAATTTTTTTGATGAGGCACATAGAAAAACAAAAGTTCCTTTACTCTTTTTTTGTTAACTAACCTAATTGCATAAAGAAATAAAATGCACACAAAATAAGGCAGGCATAGTAAAAGATAAAGCTTTCTTATAAGCATAAACTTAAAAAAGTCTGTTGAACTGTCTGAGCCATAAATTGTCTTGTCAAAATCGTAGCCTGTCATCTGCATCTCCTAATCAATTATATTTTGTTATTTATTAAATATTCAATAATTTTATTTGTGTCATCAACTGTGTCCACTTTAAAAGCTTGCAAACCAAGTTTTTTTGCTGGCACAATATCACTGACTTCACTATCGCCCACCATAAGTATTTCTTTTGTATTCACGCCAGCATTACCTATAATTTGTTTCATACAAACAGCTTTACTTATATCATACACTTCCCAGTTATTACTAAACCTCTTTTCAAAAACATTTAAATCTATTTTTAATTGCTTTGCAAGATGTGATAAATATTTTTCAGGACTATCACTAAGCAAAAATAATCGATACTTTTTGGCAAGCTCATATAATTTTTTAGTATCTACAACCTTTATCTCGTTTAAATGTTCTTTTGTAATATCATAAATATTTTCACTTAAATAATTTTTTAAGATTTTAGTATCCAGTCCATTTTCCATCAAACAATAAACACATTTATGTTCAGGATTATTTATCTCTGGATATTTTTTATCTAACGTTTCACATGCCTCATCAATACTATTAAATAGTCCATTATTAATTAAGCATTTTACGCAATGCTTGTAATATTTAAATATTTCCTCATCGTTCCAACCATAAAAGGTGTACAGCGTAGCATCAAAATCAAATATAACACACTTTATGTCGCCTATAAGATCAAAATTCATAAATTTACCTTTTGTTAGATTTTAATACGTAATCTTTTCTAAGAAACAATAATACTACAATTATAATTATCAAAACAAAATTAATAATTATACCAGATATATTTATCCATAAAAAACTGTTTGCAAGTTTTGCAGAGTTTGCAGAAGCTATCACAATCTCAGCAATATCAAAACCAACTAGCATCAAATCTAATATAAATATTATAGCAAAAATACAAATTATCGCAAACAAAAATTTATTATTTTTTATTTTATAAGCCAGTTTCATTATTTGCCTCCTCTTGAGCTTTGCAACCACAACTTTCATCTGCATAATCTGAATTAATAAAACCAACAATTTTGTACTTTTTATCTTCAATATCAAAAATTCTTATAAGCTTGGTTGCTGAGTGTTCAAAAGTATCATTTTTTAAGTATGTATTATTATTTGAATAAGCAATTGGCACAAATTCAAATTTTTCATTATCCAATATATACCTATCCCATACAAACATTGCAACAGCACAAATAGTGTAACTATTTTGTGTTTCAGTTTGTTTAGCAGCATCAAAAATAACTTCAGACCTGCAACCACTAATAGTTGAATATAAACTATATGAGCAAATACCTGCGCTAAAAACATCATTTCCACTAACTTTAATTTTACCAATAAATGTCGAGCTAATTATATCACCCCTGCTCTGTGATACAATACCTGCAACATAAACATCAGAACTTTCTGCATTAGCAATTAAATCACAACTTGATAAGCATAATGAAATTTTTGCCTTAACATCATCTTGACTTATGTTTTGGCAAACAATTCCACCAGCACAAATTTCAGCAACCACAGATTTTGCAGTAATGTCACCAACATTTTTGCAATCTTCAACCAAATTATAATTGTTTATCGCAATGCCAGCCACAATAACACTTATTAAATTATCACCTTTCAAAGTTTCTGCTGTTGAGTTTGATAACAATTCTCCAGAATTTGTACAATCTTTTATACTTCCTCTATTATTCATCGCAATACCAGCAACATTTGGATTCCAAGTGTTTGCTGCAGAAGTTTGAGTTAGGTTTGCAATATTTTCAACTTCTTTAATTGTTCCAGAATTTTCTATTACAATACCAGCAATATCCACAGTATCAGTAACATACCTTTCAGCAGTATTTTTACAACCAAGAATAGTGCCAAAATTTTTACCCACTATGCCAGACACATATGCATTTATACTATTATCATTTTTTGCAACTATGTTGACAGAACTTTCACTGCCTACTATTTGCCCAGTGCAGTTTGACGCAAACACTGCAAAATAAATTTCAGCTTCGTCACCACCAGCAACATCTTGCTTAGCAACAACATCTAAATTAACACTGCCAAAAACTTTACAATTTATTAAACTGCCAGATAAATTTTCAGCCAATATTCCAAAATTTGATTTAAGCTTTAAATCAGTATAATCAATAGATAAATTTAAATTCTCAATTTTTCCACTATTATTTTTTGTTAGTCCATTTACAAGTTTGTCACTTGCATTTAAAGTGTGTCCATTTCCATTAAGTTCACCACTAAAATCAAATGAATCAATGAACCTAGTAAGTGTTATATCGTTTTCAAGAACATAATGATTTTTGCCATTTTCAAGAGCTGATATAAACTCATCTTCATTAGTAATTTTTATTGGGTTAGTTTTAAGCCCAAGTCCAGTTGAATTTGAAATTAAAAGCAAACTTCCACCAGAAATCAAAAGCACAAAAACTAATGCTACTAATAAACAAATTGTAGCGCACTTTTGCCTGAGACTTAACTTTTTTGTTTTTATCTCAAGCTTATTATAAGAAATTGCTATATCCAAATTATTATTTAAATTGTATATTTTCTTAATATTATTAATAATTTTATCATTTTTATATAATTTATTAAATTTATTAACAAGTGCATTTCTACTATCTATAATAGCAAGCATCTCAATAGGATAAACTATTGTGTCATCAGCTAAATACAGCCTTAATGCCTTTTTTGAGAGTTTATCAAAACGCCTGCAAAGTTCAAGTGGTTCATAAACTTTAATAAAATCTGAAAGTTTATTTAATTTATCCTCATATTTATTTAAAATTTTAAAACTTTTATAAAGATAACAAACAGAAAGCATAGGAAAACGACCAAATCGAATTTTAAAATCGATTGGTTCACTAATCAAATTATTAAAAGATTTTAAATCATCTTTAACTATTGCTTCAAATAATAATTTTGCTTTAGTGTTTGTCATAATGCTCCAAAATTTTCATTTATTAATAAGTTTTCATATTTTTATGCGTAATTTTTGTTATTTTATTGCACTAATTTGCAGTTTTTAATTTTGCTTTTTTGTTTTAACTTTTCTTTCTTCTGCCCACTTATCCATAACTTCAAATATATAAGCCTCATTAACCTCTTGCTTTTCAAGCAATTTTTTAAGGAGTTCGTTGGTGCCCATATAAGTTTGGATTAAACCTTCAACGCTCTTTTTTTCTTCCTGTAACATATTTGTTACACTTTCGTTGCCAGACTTAATTTCATTTATGCTTTTAGAATTTTCAACAATACTATTTGCTACTTCTTTGTTTATAAATTCGCCAACAGATTCAAGATTTGCATTATATGTTTCAAGGCTCTTTTCAAGCTCTTTCAAGTTATAATTTTTACGCTTATCCTCAATCGCTTCATCAAGTTTTGCAATCTGTTGTTCTGCCTTTTCCTCTAAACTATTTATTGCAGTAAGTCTGCCTTCAATACCCTCAAAAATTTCAGTAAGCTTATCAAGCTTTTCAGTGTAATTATTTGTGCTCTGCAAAAATATATCAACTTTGTTTGTAAGAGCTTCAGATTTTTCAGCCTGCGCATTTAAAGTTTTATAAATATCATTAAGCTTTTCTTTTGCATCATCTGAAAAAGCATTTTCAAGTTTTTTGATATCCTCACTTATTGCAGAATAGGTACTTAAAAACTCGTGCAAATCACTCTGAATTGGCGACAGCATTTCTCTATAACTTACAAAGGCATCTATTAAACTATTGATCTCATTATTTTCCATAACGTTTCTCCTTAAACTGTTTAAGTTCTGATTTAATTTCCAAATGTTTTTGATTTAAACTATTAATATCTTGATTTAAAACTTCTATAATCAATTTTTGAGCTTCCTTATTTTCCTCAAACTCAGTGAATACTTTAACAATGCTTGCATCAAGATTACTAGCATTTTTGCTATCTAAGTTATTCATAAAATCGATGAGTGCACTATCACCAGAAATTTCAAACTGCATTTTTGCTTCTTGCAAAAGCCCTGCCTTCCAAAGTTTGATACCAGCTTCTCTATTTTTGCCTTTAAACACAAACTGCTCATAGGCATCAATCTTTTCATGCATTTGATAACTTAAATTGCTATCTTCAAATCTTGAAATATAAAACCTAGCATTTTCAAATTGACCAAGTTTTATAAGTTCATTAACTCTAAGCACTAAGTCGTCATCATCAATTTCAATCTTGCTGATAAGTTCTGTAAATCTTTCATATGCATCTTTGCCATTCAAATTTTCAAAACCATTGTTAAAAAATTCTTCAAATACTGAAATGTTTTCTCTTTCAAAAACAAAGATATTATGTTTTGCTCTTGAAACCGCAACATACAAAAGATTAAAGTAGTATCTGTAAACGGAATTTTCATCTGCTTTTTTATGGCTAATTTTAATTTTGTTAAAATCTTCCCACTTTTGTTTGTAGTCAGACAATATGTTCACAAGCAAAACTGTGTCACGCTCAAGTCCCTTGATTTCTGAAACACTCAGCACTTCTTGCCTTGCAAACTTTTCTTTAAGAGTTTGCTTTTGCTCCGTGCTTGACGCAATTATAGTAAAGTTTTCAAACTTATCTTTTTTGAGTTTATTTAAAAATTCCTCATCTCTTGTAAGCACCACATTAGTAAGACTGTTTTTGTCTATGCTTGAACTTGAAATAACAAAGCTGTGTGTTCCAAACTCTTTAATATTGATTTCACCAAGTTTGTTTAATAACTCTGCAATTTTTTGATTGTTACGATAATTGTTTTGAAGTTCCGCAACCTCGGTTATTTCATCTCTATACATCAAATTTTTGAGATACGCAAAATTGAAATATGCAGGATTAATCATTTGCAGTGCATCACCAACGCACATAAGTTTTAATGATAGTGATTCAAATAACTTTAAGTTTATTTCAGTAAAATCTTGCACCTCATCAAGTATTGTAAGTGAATAGTTTGGTATGCTATTAATCTTTTCAAGCAACCTTCTTGAAATATCATTGTTATCTACATAGCCCTGCGATTTTTTAAACTTGTCGTACTCCATCGCCAAATCATAAATAATTTCACATTCAGATTTATCAAAACTTTCAGCTTGAAGTTCAGTATATTTGTCTTTACTCAAAGCATTAGCTTGAGCACCTGAAACTGAGCCAAAAATTTTGCCATAGATTTCACGATACACAATTTGCATTGAAATATTTTTAAGTTTTTCTGTTTTACCTTTTAGCTGATGATTGCCAAGTGATTTTAAAAACTCATCAAAAAATATTTTTTCATCTGCAAGTTTAAACTCTTGCCCAAAGGCTATTTTATATAAATCTTCAAGCAAATATAAATCAACATTGTGTTCAATAAAATTAACAATTTGTTTAAGCAGTTTCAAAATATTTATATCAGAATTATCTGGCAAATTTAATCCCAATCTGTTTTCAATAGCTTTTTTATGGTTTTTGTCCAAAAATATCAATCTGTTTTGCTGGTAATCTTCAATAAAATCCATAACATTATTTTTAAATGCTTCGAGTTTATTTTTAGTATCAATAACAAGACCTCTTGAAAATGTTGTGTAAAGCACCTTACCAGTATAATTTCTGCAAGCAGCAAAAATAATTTTGCTTAAGCAGATATTTGTTTTGCCACTGCCAGCTACACCTTGAACCAAAACATTTTTATTTTCAATTTCAACAAGCTCACACTGTTTTTTTGAAAGCATTGGCATATTGAGTACACTTTTGCCACTCACTAAGTAAAGCTTTTTTAATTCATCAATATTTATTTCTGCCTCTGTATTTTTAACAAGTATGTTAAACATTTTTGAAAGTTTTAACAAATTGTTTACTCTCATATCATTAGACTTTAAGTCTTTATATTCTGAAAAGTCAGCAAAAAATATAATATCCTTATCATTAATATTTTCAGCAACTAATAGCAAATCTTCATCAAGCGTAAAACTTGCATCAGTTTTAACTATATTTTTGATAGCCTTTCCAAGTGTCATTAAAAAAGAAAATTGTTTGTCTAAAGTTTCTACCCTAAAACAGTCTATATAAACTTTGCCGTCTGCAGCATCTGCATCAATATCAGCAGCTGCACGTTTTGCCATTGATGCACCTGAAAGTTGTTTTTCAAGTTCCTCGATGTAAGGCAAAAAACTTTCAGCAACATTCATCAAAAACAAATCAAAATTAGCAATTTTTCTGGCAGCAAAAAAGCATCTTTCAGTTTTGTAAATTTTGGTTTCACTTGAAAGATAACTCTTGCCCATATTAACACTAATATTTAATTCTTTAGCCAATTTACACCTTTATATCATTTGCAATTTGTACTAGTTCGCCGCTTAAAATTTTATCCAAACTATATTCTGTTTTCAGTTTTTTAAGTTGTACTAAATTTTTATTATAATCAAACACAATTAATGGAGCGTTTGTAAAAATTGCATTTTTATTTAAATTTCTTTGAAGTTTTATATCATTATCACTAAATTTTTTGTAATATTCTGCGATTTTTTGTTTAAGTAAATTAATTGCACGCTCTTTATTTTTTAACTGTGAACGCTCGTCTTGACACTTGACAGATAGCCCTGTTGTTTTATGAATAACCCTAACTGCACTTTCAGTTTTATTTATATGCTGACCGCCAGCACCACTAGATTTTGAATACTCAAATTCAAAATCATTTTCAGAAAAATTAGTTTTATCCTCTACCATTTTTAAAATTACAACGGTTGCAAAGTTTTCAACACTTCCATTAATTTTTTGATATAACCCAGTCAAATTTTCTATCTTACTAAAAACATTTTCTCCAGCAAGTTCAAGTTTGCATTCAGTTGGATCATTATTAGTTACAGTCGCTTTTGCATTATTAACCTTAGCAAAATTTTCAAACATTAATTTTAGTTCTTGCACAAAATCACTGTCATCACTTGTCTTTGCTGAAATTTCTACACTTGCATTTTCAAAGACTGATTCTTGCATAAAAAACAAATTCATTTTAAGCTCTTCAAAAATACTATTTGCTGATGCCAAATTATTTTCTTTAGTTTCAATTAGTTTTAATTTGTTTGCTTCATCAGTTTCACTAAGTAGCAACTCTTCAATAATTTTGTTTTCATCAATTAATTTTTTATATGATTCAAACTTTTCAGCAAAGTTTGAAAGCTTATTAACTTTTTTTTGATAAAACCTGAATAATTTAATATCGCTTGCAACTTCAATAGATTCTGTATACATTTTATTTTGCAAATACTCATTATATTTTTCTTCAAACAATTTAAGATATCTTAAACTAACTTCTTCCATAATGCTATAATAACAAAATTCTACATTTTTTTCAAACATATTTAAATAGTTATTATATCTCAAATAAATAAACTTATAAAAAAGTTTTGATTTTTGTTTTTTTATGTTATTATATTACTATAAATTGATAAACAAAATTTAGGAGACAATATGAAATTTACACTACTTGGTTGCGGACGTTGGGGTTCATTTATTGCTTGGTATATAAATAACTTGAATCACGATGTTACTGTTTGGGGCAGAAATGGCGACCCTATCTATGATAATCTAGTTAGCACAAGAAAAAATGAATATGTTGAGTTTGATGAAAAAATCAAACTCACTTCAAATTTAAGTGAAGCTCTTGAGTTTGGTGACTATATAATTATTTCAATAAGTGCACAGGCTGTTCGTGACCTTATGCAAAATGTATCAAAAATTGATGGCTACCAAAACAAAAAATATATCCTTTGTATGAAAGGCATTGAGGACAATACCGGCAAAAGACTATCTGAAATTTTAATAGAATTTGGCGTAGATAAAAATAACATTGCAGTTTGGGTCGGACCGGGTCACATTCAAGCTTTTGTTAG
>CAZYYI010000023.1:0-12512 GCA_964651835.1 uncultured Lachnospiraceae bacterium | reverse complement strand
GTAAGCTGACTTATAAATATAACCTTTATCATAGAGTTTTCTAAAAATCTTCTGAACAGACTTTACATGGTAATCATCAGTTGTTCTGATAAATTTATCATACTTAATGTTAAGCATTTCCCACAAATTTTTTGCGTCGGCAATAATTTCATCAAGATATTCCATTTCTGTCTTGCCTGCATTTTTTGCAGCTTGTGCAATTTTTTGACCATGCTCATCAGTGCCAGTCATAAAAAATACATCTTTGCCTTTTAGTTTTTGGTATCTTGAAATTGTATCACAAATAACAGTTGTATAACAGTTGCCTATAGTAGACTTTCTACTTGGATAATACATCGGGGCTGTAATATACAATTTTTCTGCCATAAGTTCTCCACTTTAATTATTATCTAAATTTTCTTGTAGCACCACAACTTGGGCAATTTTGATCTGATTCATCAAGTTCTGAACCACAATATGCACAATAGATATGTTGTTTTGGTTTGACTTCGTCCTGAGGTTTTTGTTCTGTTTCAGTAGCCTTTCTTATTGTTTCACTAACTGATTTAACAGTCTTTTCAATCTTATCAAAAATACTATCTTCGGTTTTTTCATCTTCAACAATGCTTAGCATATTTTTTTTGCGATAAATTGAAAAAAGCACAATAGCTGCGATGAATAATGCCATAGCAACGCCAATAAATGTTATTCCGCTAAACATTTTAGATAAATCAATGTCTTTATTAAAATTGTCATTAATTAAACTAAATTTACTATTATCTTGCATTATTGAAAAAACATTTCTGAACACATCGACAACGCCAACCACAAAAAGTACCAAACCAATTATAACAAAAATTGTTGCTATAACCTTTAGATACTTACATTTTTTATCAGAACCTTCAAATTTTTCCTTATTCATTTGTGCTCCTTAATGCGCTTATTATATCACTCAATCAAATTTTTCTCAACATTTTTTAAGCTTGATAAAAAATTTTATTCATAAACCTTTAATAAATAAAATAAAGACGCATATTTTGCGTCTTTAAAATTTTTAAGTTTTAAATTTTAGCCATTCTGTTTTTCACTTGAACTGTCATCTTTTAAACTATTTTTTAATTCTTCATTATCTTTAGCGATTGAAATAAAATTTTTATCAATCATTTTAGAAGTTTCTTCAATACCAAATGTCATTTCTGGAGTTTCAACACAAGCTGAAATACAATTTGCTTTTAATTGAACATTTTGTTTATCACAATAATCTTTGCAATCTTCAAAAGTTTCAAAAACTTCATCAACATAGCTTGTTGCTGGTGAATAACAATTTTCAGATTCAGGATTTAAGTACTCAACTAAATAGCTTGTTTTTTGTAATTCATTATTCTTAAAATATTCAGTTTTTTCGAGCAAATTAACAAGCCCAACTGAATAACCTGCTAAAAATTCATCTAATTTACTATAACATTCTTTTGGCGCAAATAATTTCTTCATAACATCACCTCGGCAAATAGTATATCACTATAAATATTATATTTCAATAATTTTCTAATATAAATTTATAAATTTTTGTCGAAAAATGTTGATTAAAATATAGTTTAATATTAGATTAACTAAAAGGTTAACCATTCATATAATAATGAGCAATCACTTCCTTAATCTCGCCATCTTCAATTTGTGCTTTGTAACCAGAATTATTACGAAACATAGCAGAATTAATATCATCATTACCATTTACACTTATAAATTTATTATGATTATTTATACTTTGTTTTGGATAAAGTATTTTAGTTTTAAACTCATTTTTAACAGACCTCGCACAAATTCTACCTTTAAGTTGAACATTAAAAATTTTATAATAATCAGATTTTCTGCAAAGATAATTTAAACTAGGGTCATAAACATATTGCTTTCCATTATAAAATATTTTTATCCAAGAATGATAATATTTGACAGGTTCCCCAATATCTAAATAACCTCTTTCAACATAATCAAAATCATTCATAAAAAGAATTGCTGAACCTGTTGTCTGCCAACACCAACCTTCAAGTTCGCCACAATTTTGCAAATCTATTATATTATTTCCTTCTTTAGCGCAAATCTCTATTGTTAAAGAATCAAGTCTGTCTATTAAATATTCTTTCAAACCATTTGGAATCTTTTTATCTGCTTTTTTTAATTTGGAAGTTATCTTTTCCTTTTTACTTTTAAACATTGTTTTACCTCAAAAGCATAATACCATAAATACATCCAAATTTCAATAGGCGAATAAAAAAAGCCTTTCGGCCTTTTGTTGTATTTAGTGGTGGACCATCGGGGACTCGAACCCCGGACCTTATGATTAAGAGTCATCTGCTCTACCAACTGAGCTAATGGTCCATAGATATAAAAAATATTGTTATTTCAAAAACAACATAATCATTATATCATATTAAATTAAAAAATCAACTGAATTTTAAAAAAATATAAAAATATTTATATATAGATTTGTCTTGAATTATTATTAATCTTAATAAAAATTCCCTATTGACAACTATGGTTTGCTAGTTTATAATTTTTGCAGGAGTAAAATTATGAAATTTAATGAATCTTATAAATATCTTAATTCTCGTGGATTTAATGATGAGCAAATAAACACTATTTTATTAAAATCTGAAATCCGCTCAAAAGATTTAATTGAATCTAAAATTGAATTTTACAAATCATTTTTTAATTTCGATGACAATAATGCAAATAAAATTGTATACAAATTTCCTAAGATACTTGGACTTGACAATAATACTATTGTTTCCAAATATAACACTTATAAAGCAACACTTAAATTAAATGACACTACAATGTTAAAAATGGTTTTAACCTTTCCTGCAATGTTTGGATTGGACACAACCACTAATGGACCTAAGTCAGTTATAACCAAAATAAACACATATATATCTATACTTGGATTTGATACTTTTAAGATAATAGTCTCTAATGTACCTAGAGTTCTTGGATATAGTTTGAATTCTGATAAAAATACTTTATTTAAAAACATTGTTGACTTACAACTTCTTTTTGACGTAGATGACCAAACTATTATTAAAATAATTAAAGAATATCCTTTAATTCTTGGTTTAAATGTTGAAACAATAAAATCTAAAATGGAAATTTATAAAAATTATTTTGATATTGATAATAAAACAATTAGAAAAATGATAACTAAATATCCTAATTTTTTAGGATGTGATATAAAATCTAATAACAAAACTTCTGTTAAATCTAAACTTGAAGATTACAAAACTTTATTAAATATTGATGATATAACTGTTAAAAATATGTTAGTTTCATTCCCTCAATTAATTGGACTCGACACATATTCTGATAAGCCAACATCAATTAAAACTAAAATTAAAAAATTGCGTGAATTTATGTCAATTGACCAAATTTCTAAAATTGTAGTCGCTAACCCTCTCTTTATAACAATGCCTGCACTTAAGGCTAAAATTAGATATATGCTTGCCACTATAACATCGAATATGAAATCATTTTCACGCAAAGGTTATATGTTTCATGAGAAAAAAGTTTGGGCAAGGATTAGTTATCTAATCAATAATCATAAAAGTTTTAATAGTATTTATTATGAAAAAAATTTGTTTGATAATCAGTTTAAAATTAATGGCGACACTTTGATGGAATTATACCCTCTTAATGATGAAGCTATTGCTAAAATTTATGAACTTTTTGAAAGTGTTACAGGTTTTAATCTTAAACTTAATGAAGAAGAACTTTTAGCTATTCAAAAATAATAATATCTTTAAAAAGATAAAAGTTAATTAATTTAAAATTATAAAAAAACAGCCGTTTGGCTGTTTTTTATATTACACAATCAGACCCCATAATGCCATTACTGCCATTATTATTAACGGAATTGTTATAACACTTAAAATTGTGTTATTTAAAAATGTTGAAGTTGCAGTATCTTTGTCACCATCAAAACGCTCTGCCATTGCAACAATTGTTGCTGCTGGTGACATTGCCATTGCGATAACTGGTGCTAAAAATATATATGCATCACTAGGATTATTTGCACCTACCATTTGTGGCATCATCAAATAAAATAATACTGTAATACCAAAGGTCAAAAGTGGTGCAACAATTAATCTAAGTGCACCTGAAAGATACATACCTTTTTTGCAGAAAAGTTGTTTTGTGTTCATATCAGCAACCCTGATACCAACAAGTATCATAGAAACCGGAGCTGCCATATAAGCAAGGTATTGAGGTAAAATTTGAAGTTCTTTAACTCCATTCATCATAAAGATGTTAATTTGTGGAACAAAGAAAATAATAATCGCTAACACACTTGCTATTATTGCCGGATTGCAAATTAGTTTTTTAAGTTGAATCTTTTTTACATCACCAGTAATTAGCACAACACCAAGTGTCCAGCAAAGTATAATAAGAACTGTATTAAATATCATTACATACATAACAGCAAGTGGATTGCCATTAGTAAATAGTTCTACAAAAGGCACACCTAAAAAGCTGCAGTTTGAAAAGATTGAAATAAAAGTGTAAACATCAGTTTCTTTTTTATTTTTCGATTTAATAAATATAAGTTTGCAAATTAGTGCCATAACAAGCATTGCAATTAATGAAATCAGTGCAACTATGCCAAAATTTGCAAGAAGTGTAAGCTTGCTATAACTTTGAATATCTTTCCACGCACTATCTGAAAAAACACAAAAAGCTTTTATTGACAGTGCTGGCTGACAAATATACAAAAGTAAATTACTCAAAAAAAGAGTTACACCCTCACCCGTCATTTTAAGTTTTTTCAAAATAAAACCCGGAAGCATAAATGCAAACAAAACAACCATTATAAGTAAAACTTTTAAAAATATCTCTGCCATATATATCACCTTGCATAATTATAGCTTAAAAAAAGTAAAAGTAAAATTAAATTAACTGATAAAGAAAAATTTTAACAATTAAATATTAATTAATATTCACCGTTTACTAATTCATCAATACTTATACCAAAAATGTTACAAATATTTCTAAGCATTTCAATATTTGGTTCGGTTCTTCCCTGTTCCCAATTTGCATAACAGCTTTCCACTACGCCAAGTTTTTCAGCAACTTGCTTTTGTGTAAGATTGCAGAACTTTCTTGCATTTTTTAAATTTTCACAAAATCTTTTATCCATACAATAATTATGCCAATAACTAGACAAAATGTCTTGACACTAGATAAATTATCTATTAGAATATTATTTGTAAATAATATACTACGGAGACAAAAATTGAAAAGAAATATTCAAAGAGACCCAATTGGTGGATTAATGATATTATGTTCAATATTTTCAATTTTGATTATAATTGTATGTTTTTTTAATTTCTATAAATTTATAAGTAATCCCATATTAATTTCACAAAATTTCGAGTTAACTTCATCCTCTTCCATTAGCACTTATAATATTAATGGGGAAATTTATAATAAATCAGAAAAAACAATTAATATCGAAAAAATTATATTTAAAACTAATTCAATAAATCTTAATAATAGAACAATTTCAGCAGAATTTACATTATATAATTTAACTGTTGAACCTAATTGTAAATTAATAATTAATGAAGAAAACTTAGAATCAGAAAATTCAATTTATACGTATTCTAAAATTGATAAAGTTTTCATTATAATTGATGGCAAACAATTTGAACTTTACCATTTTAAAACAAAAAACACTTCTGGCTATTTATTTTTAATTCTTGGTATATTTTTTCTTATTATGTATGTATATATCATTATTAGTGGATTATTAATAAAAAATAAACATTTACCGAAATTTGAGAAATCTTTTTACATTGTCTCAATTTTTTGTATAATATCAATTATAATTAGTGCTATTTTAATTTTATAATTCATACTAAAAAAGAGAGTAAATTACTCTCTTTTTTAGTTTTATTTTATCCACAAAATACGGCTATCGTCTTCGGCCCACAACAACAAGCAAGTGTTTTATCAATAAGTCCAGTTTTAACATCTTTTATATCAGTATTTTCAAGAATAAAAGTTTTAAGACTTTCAACTTCTTCTGGCATATCGCAACTTGTTATATAACATTTTGTATGCTTTTTTTCAGAAATAAGTTTGGCAAATTTACTCTTTAAAGTTTTATAAGCAAGTTTGCTACCCATACACTTATCACCCACTTTAAGTTTGCCAGTTTCACTAACAACAATAATTGGGATTATTTTTAAAAGTTTGCCAAGTCCTGCTTCAAGTCTGCTTAATCTACCACATTTATACATAAAGTCAAGATCACTAGCAACAAAAGCAACTGACATATTGTGAGCCAGTGTATTTAATTCATTTTCTATTTCATCAAGAGATTTACCTTGTTCTATTAACTCTTTTGCAGTGTCAAGCAAAACCAAAGTGCCATAGCTTGCACTTCTGCTATCAACAACAGCAACAAGTTTTTTGCCATACTTTTCATTAATGTTTTTTGCAGCAATTTCTGAATTACTAAAAGTTGAACTAAGAGATGCAGAAAGTCCAGTATACAAAACCTGGATACCTTTTTTTGCATACTCATCAAATTTATCTTCAAATGCTTGAACATTTACACAGCCAGTTGAACAAGATTTTGCAGTTTCAAGTGTTTTATAAAAATCTTGCAAGCTTTCATCTTTGTTTTCAAATGCTGAATATAATGTATCATCTAGCATATAAGTGGTTTCTAAAAAATCAAAACCATTTTCTTTCATTTCTTCTGGTGAAAGACTTGTTGTACTATCTGTTATAAGTTGAATATTACTTTTCATAAATATTGCTCCTAAGTCATTTTATATTCAAATTATATTAAAATTATTTGTAGCACACAACAAGAATATTATGCTTTTTTGTCTACATTTTAAAAATATAATCGCTTAGGTTAAAAATTAATTCGCTTTTAAAGCGAATTTGTTATATTTTGTTTTACTTTTAATAGTTTTTATAGTACAATTAGTGATATGAATAAAGAAACATCATCAAAAAATGAAAAAATTAATAATTCATTGCAAGAAAGCAGTTCAATATTGTCTGAGCCATCTGAACGTGAAATTTTAGCCGCAAATATTACTTTTTTTAGAAAAAAAGCTGGTTTAACACAAACAGGGCTTGCTGATAAATTGCAATATTCAAATAAAAATATATCTAAATGGGAGCAAGGAGAAACTACCCCAGATATTTTTACTCTAAAAAAATTAGCTGATATTTTTGGAATAACACTTGATGCATTGCTTAAACCACTATCATCTGAAAATAAAGAAGCTATTAAAACTCAAAGTGCCGTTCCTATGCGTTGGAAAATTTATATGCTTATGCTTAGCAATGCCATTTTTTTGCTTATGATTTGCATAACTTGGTTTGCTCTTAAATCAGCAAATGTAACATCTTTTAATATAGGATTCTTATTTGTTTATATGTTGCCACTTATGGATATAAGTATATTTATATTCCTTTGTTGCACCAGAAAAAAAGTTGATATAATCACCCTATCACTATTTGGTTGGCTACTAATACTCTGTTTTTATATTTCGTTTATTGGTACACCAAATATTGCATATATCTTTATAATTGGTATTGGATATGAACTGCTTGCATTTGCTTTTGCAAAATTGATTAATTCCGGTAAAATAATAAGATTTAATAAATTACTTATTAAAAAAACAAAAAATAAAAGTGAGTTAAATTAACTCACTTTTTTATTTGTTAATATTTATTAACCTATTTTTTTGCTGACTTTTTCTTTGCAGCTGGTTTAACTTCTTCACTTGCTTCAGCTTTTGCTGGTTTTTTGCTTGTGCTATTATTTGCAAGTAAATCACGAATTTCAACAAGTAATTTTTCAGTTGTTACAGTTGCTTCTTCTTTAGCTTTTGCCTCAGCTTCTGCAGCAAGTCTTCTTTCTTCACGAAGTGCTTTTGTTGCGGCAAGAACTTCAGAATAGTTCTTCATGTCAACGCCTTTTTCTTTTAAAGCTTTCTTTTCTTCTTTTGTTGGTCTACTTTCAGTAGTTTTTGTTACAAAACCTTGTGCGCTCATAGCAGCTTTTATGATGATAAACAAGATAAGTGCAATAAGTAAGAAATCAATTATTGCTGTGATAAATGCACCCCAATCAATAAAGATACTTTTTGTGAGATCAATTGCCCCAGTTTCATCATATGCTACTTTTAAAAATGTGTAAGCTGAATCTAGCCCATTGCCACCAAGTGCTAGCAAGTAATTGATAAGTGGCATAATAATTTTGTTAGCAAGTGCAGTAACAATTGCGCTGAATGCACCGCCGATGATTACGCCGACAGCCATATCTATTACATTGCCACGGCTTATGAATTGTTTAAATTCTCTAAAAAATTTTTTCATATGCTCTTTCTCCTTAAAAACATATTACGAAATTTTTTTAAGATTGTAAACTTTTTTTAAGCAGTTTTTAAATTTTAGTTTTGATTTTTATTATCAATATTTTCTTTTACATTAACTTCACCAAGCAAAATGCTGTGTAATCTCTGGTACTCTTCAGCAGTTATTACCTTACTACTCTTTAAATTTTTCAGTTTAAGCAAGTTATATTCCATTTTATCAATATCAAATACATCGCTTATAATATTTTTAGATTCTTCAAAATCGTTGTCATTATCTTCACTTTTATCGTCTTGCATATCACTATCCTCGTCTAAATTATCCTCATCAAAATTATTATCATCATCTTCAGATGAATCAGGTTCATTATCTTCATCAAACTTTTTTCTATTTTTAAGCTTGATAATAAGAAGTACAAAAGATGCTACAGCAAGCAGTGAAACCAAGCCATCAATTGTATAAAGCACCCATGCCATATTATTGCCAACAAAAGAACGCATATTTATAAAGATACCAGTAATACCTGCAGCAACTGAGAGCAAATCAACTAAAATAGCAAAAAAGATTGTCATGCCTCTTGACTTGGTCTTTTTTTCAATCTTTTCAGTAATTTTGGATTCACTAACTGCTTTAAATTGTTTAAAAAATGTTATTTGACGAATAAGTGAAACAAAGTCAAATATTGCAAGTACAATTAAAGCAATTGATAATATTATAACACCGGTCATTGACGGAGCGGCTGCTGGAGCTGTAGTATCCGCTACATTAACCGCACCACCTACTTCGCCGCCGCCTGCAATATTAGATATGCTTGACTTAACAAAATTTAAACCTATTGAAAGATATACTCCATAAATACCACCGCCAAGCAATACCAGTAGCAATGAAATAGAAGTCATAATATAAATTAAAGAAACTTTATTAGATTTTTTCATACATCACCTTACTAATAGCATAAGAAAAAACCAAATAATTATACATTAAATATCTTTTTTCGCTAATAAAAAAATGACTGATTAACTCAGCCAAATTTTATTTAATTTTAAATTCTGCTTAATAACGTTATATTATATTTAACAAAAATCGCAAGTTATTTTGTCGAATGTAATTTTTAGTTTTATTTTTTCAATTTATAAATATAATTTTTGCGTTTTATTCTAAGTTATCAACAATTTTTATATCTACACTTGTAATATGAAAATCGTCATCAAAAACAATTTTACCTCTACACTTTTTGCCAGACAATATATTATCTTTCCAATAAATGTCATCTTCAAACATTTGGTCTAGTGGCAAATTGTTTTCATCAAACCAGAGCGGTTGCATTTCTTCAGACTCGGTAGGTTCACCTTCATAGTCATTTGCAAGATAAATATGCATAACAACCTTTGCACGTTCACCCTTAACAAGTTCATCAAACTCAATTATTGCCATTTTTTCAAATTCAAGTGGTGTTACACCTATTTCTTCCTGAGTTTCACGTATCATAGCTTGCGTTACTGTTTCGCCCGGTTCAAGCTTTCCACCAACACCATTAATTTTGCCCGCACCAAAGCCACGCTTTTTTCTTGCAAGCAAAATTTTTCCGTCTTTTTTTATCCAAAGCAAAGTTGTAACCATAGTTTTCATATGCACCTCAAAATAACAAATTGTAAAATTTAGTTAATATATCTAATAAAACTACATTTTTAATATTTATTTTCATTTTTAAATAATTTATTTATGTAAGCCACAATTTTAGAATCTTCAGCGTTTTCATTTAAATATTCTCTAAAACTTTTTGAAGCTACTGTTTCTTTTAAAAAGTTTTTATCTATATTTTTTAAAATTGAGAGCATATCATTGTGAGTTACTTTTTTAACTTCATCTAATATTTTTTTGTTTGCTTGTTCAGGAATTACCCTTTCTTTTGGATATCCATTTCCACCATCACAGCTGAGTAATTTTTCAAAAATGTCAGCTAGTGCGAGTTCTGCTCCCCAACCAAAACCCTTTGCAAAAGGTATAGCAACGCTATTTCCGTCATTGATTTGCCTAAACATAAAAGCGTCACTTGCGTCAACAATATGACCGCAAAGCACATTTGGAAAGCTGTTTAGTGCAAGCATTGCACCCTCACCAGTTCCACAACCAGTAACAACAAAGTCAACTGCTTTTGTGTTAAGCAAAATTGCAGCCATAAGTCCAGCTTTAACATAGGTCAAATTTTGTGGGTCATTTTCATCAAACATACCAAAATTGATAGCAGTATGTTTATATTTTTTTGCAGTTTTATCCAAGATTTCAAAAATCATTTTATTTTTAGATGCTTGGCTATTTTCATTAATAAGTGCAATTTTCATATATTTTTACCTCAAATTCAAATTAATTTTAAAGTTTATGGTTGTTTGCCTATATACGCTAAGATACCGCCATCAACATAAAGAATTTGTCCGTTAACAAAGTTAGATGCCTCTGACGCCAAGAATACAACTGGGCCAACTAAGTCTTCAGGCGTACCCCATCTGCCAGCAGGAGTTTTTGCACGAATAAATTTATCAAATGGATGCATTGATCCATCTGGTTGTTTTTCACGAAGTGGTGCGGTTTGACTAGTTGCAATATAGCCTGGCCCAAGTCCGTTACACTGAATGTTATATTCACCGTATTCACTTGCAATATTTTTTGTAAGCATTTTAAGTCCGCCCTTTGCTGATGCATAAGCACTAACAGTTTCTCTGCCAAGTTCACTCATCATTGAGCAGATGTTAATAATCTTTCCGCCGCCCTTTGCAATCATATCAGGGATTACAGCTTTAGAAAGCATAAATGGTGCAGTAAGGTCTGTATCAATAACTGTCTTGAAATCTTCTGTGCTCATTTCAGTCATAGGTATACGCTTAATAATGCCAGCATTGTTTACCAAGATATCAACTGAACCAACATTCTTTTTTATATCAGCAAGCATTTTAGTTATATCTGTTTCATTAGTAACATCACACTTATATCCACGTGCAACAATACCAAACTTCGCAAACTCACCAACTGCTTTGTTTATTCTCTCTTCATCTCTACCATTAAAAACAATTTTTGCACCAGCCTCTGCCAAGCCCTTGGCAAGTTCAAAACCAATGCCACTTGATGCACCAGTAACAAGTGCAACTTTTCCTGTTAAATCAAACATAAACTTTTCTCCTTAAAAATATTTTAACACATCAAAAAAATAATAACAAACAATTTAAAAAACTAAAATAATAAAAAGCTACCTAGCAAACGCTGGGTAGCTTAAAATTAAAACTCATCATCTCTTTTTGGTTTATATTTTGTTCTGAAACCATGGTTTTCTTCAGGTCTAAGATCATTTGGAAAGAATACATCAGTTTTAAGGTCTATAACTATATTTTGAAGTTTCTTTAAAATAAAATATGGGTCTGTGATGTCATAAAGCACTTCTGATTGAGATTTTGCTGAGATATAAATATCGCCAACTTTAAACAATCTATCAAATAAGCCAACTCTAAGATTTACACCTGTAATGTCGCTATAATAAATATTTTTAAAATCAATACCAACGATACCACTTCTGATAATTATTCTTTTTTCTGTCAAGACATATTCTATGTTTTTCCAACCTGCAGTAGCTTTAACAATATGTGATATCCAAATCCAAACTGGCATTAAGTGAAATCCAAAGAAGAATACAAAAAATAATATCAGTGGAATTGGTATACCAGTACCGCTACTTGAAAAACCCCAAATCATCATACCAATAAAAAATCCATCAAATAATAGCCAAAGTAATGCTATTGGCATCATTGCTGTTATATGGCTAAAAATATAAGCACTCTTTTTTGGTTTAAGCCTAAGTAGCACATGCTCTTCATTATCAAGTATATCCTCAACTCTGTTGTGAGTCATACCTTCAGTCTTTTTAAAATAATTTTCGTCTAAATTTCCCATTTCAAACTCCTACTATTATTATAATATATTCTTAATGGTTTGTAAATTATTTATATATATTTTTCATAGCTTTCACTTGACAAAATGTTTCAAAAATTTCAAACTAAGATTATGTTTAATGGATTTGAACCAGTAATTTTTAATGACAGCAAAGTGCTGATTCTTGGCAGTTTTCCAAGTGTGAAGAGCCGTGCACAAGGCTT
>CAZYYI010000022.1:0-12543 GCA_964651835.1 uncultured Lachnospiraceae bacterium | reverse complement strand
CTTGCAAATGATGATAATTTTGCAGGCATCATGATTCAGCATCCGCTCCCAAGACATATTGATGAGCAAAGATGTTTTAATCTTATCCCAGCAAGCAAAGATGTTGATGGACTTTCAGCTGAAAGTTTTGGACTTATTGCTCAAAGCAAACAGTTGTTTGCACCAGCTACTGCACTTGGCATTATGAAATTGTTTGAAGCTTACAATATTGACCTTGTTGGCAAAACAGTGCTTATGATTGGCAAAAGCCAAATTGTTGGACTTCCACTTTCAGTTATGCTTATGAAAGCCGGTGCAACTGTTACTGTTGCTCACTCTCGAACAAAAAATTTACCAGATATGGTCAAAAATTTTGAAATTGTTATTGTAGCAATCGGCAAAGCTGAATTTGTTAAGGCAGATTGGTTTGTTGAAGGTCAAATTATTGTTGACGCTGGCTACAATGAAGGCAATGTTGGTGATGTTGACCACTTGGCTTATGAAAAGGCAAGTTATTACACTCCAGTTCCTGGTGGGGTTGGACCTATGACAATTGCGTCGTTAATGTCGCAAACTGCTCAGGCAATAAAAAACCTCGAGTCATAAAATAATCAATCTGCTGCGTTCCTTGAAAATTTTTCACACACTCATTTACGATTTAGTAAAATCCTGCGTGAAAAATTTTCAGAGCCTTGCATCTTAATTATTTTCTGACCCGAAGAAACATCGAATCATAAATCATGCAATCTGCTTTGTTTCTTGATATTATGATAAATATTAATCCCTTTAATTATTTTTAAAGGGATTTTTTTATATTTATTTTTAATTTTTGCAGTTTTTATATGTATTTTTTTAATTTAAATAATTTATTTATATATATAAATTTCAATTGGGGTATTGAAATCATATAGTTTATGTGCTAAAATTTGCTTAGGAGAAAGTTATGCTAAATTCAAAGATTATAAAGAAAGCAAATCCAAGTGAAGTATATAAAGATGTTAAAAATTGCATTGATTTATATGAGTGGCTTAAATACAGAATTTCTGACTCTAAAGATAGATTACTTCTTGCAGAAGTTAACAAAGATGTTTTAAATGCAGCACTTGATGGTATACTTTTTAGAGTTGAAATGTACGATGGAACTAGGCTCATTTTAAAAGTGACTGACTATTATGGTGCAGCAGATGAAATTTTGCCAGAACTCAAAAAAGTTATTGCTCCTGTTATTTGGAATCTCGGCAAGGATCAAAACATATCTGGCGAACATTCAAATTATAGAAGCGAAATTATCTCTTATAGATTTAAAGCAGAAAATATTTTTACTGGTATAAAAGAAAATGTATTTGTGTCTGCCTATGATGTTAAAGATGCTAAGCAACTTATTTTGGATGTTATAAGTGGTTTATTGATAGATAAATTGGATATTAGCAAAATAAGTAGTAAATATCCAAAATTCTCTTATAATGATGCAACTGAAATAATTTTAGGTGCAGAAAACAAAAGTTTTGCTGAATCTAAGTTTATAGAAGAAATTGAAAAGTGTTCTGAGTTTGAGCTTTATATGTACACTAAAAATGTCATTTATGAAATAGCACAAAGAATTATGGACATTAAACAAGCTGGTGGTGATACTGAAAAAGACAAAACGCTAAAAAATTTGCAAATAGCTTATGGCTTTTTGATAGCTCAAGCAAAACGATTTGGAATTTTTATCAATGATATACCAGGTATGGACATTTTAGATACCTCATCCGAATATGAGGCTTGGTATTTTTGGTGGGACGAAGCTTATAATAATTTGGTAAACAATCATCCAGAAGTTTTGGATGGTTGGAAGTCATTGCCAGATGGTTATGACGAAAACTTTAGACCAAGTAGCAGTTTTGATGAATTTTATGAATTGCATTTAGAAATTCTTGAAAGTGATAAAAGGGCTAAAGAGGAAGCAGAAAGGCTGCAAAAACTTGAAAAAATTGCAGAAGTAAGGGATATCTTAAAAGATGAAATTAATAACAGAAAGCAAACTGAAGAAAGAAAAAAGACTCCACAAGGTAGAGCTGAAAACTTTGTAAATGATATATTAAAAAAATCCAAAGATAATTCTATATCAAGGCAACTCACAGACTTTGTAACAAACACATTTGATTAATACAACATTAAAAAAACCACTGAAAAGTGGTTTTTTATTTGTCTTCGTAACCTCTTGCTCTAAATGCAAGTTCGATTGTGTCTACTCGTTTAAAAAGTTCGGTAAAAAATAACAAAAAGATTATATGGCCTTGAGTAAATATATTTTTAAGATTAAATTTAAAACCTCTAACTTTTAACACTTTTTTTAAGTTGCTGGCGGACTTTGAAAGGATTGGTATAAATTCAAGAGCAATCACTATAACAAGTGAAATTGCTTCAGTGTCAACTTTGAACAATTTAAGAGGAAATAGAAGCTCTGAAAATCCAGTTGCAATTTGTGTTGGTGAAAATGCCTTTCCAAAAACAAAAGTAAAGTTTGCTACTATCAGTATTTTCCAAGCAGTAATTAGGCAAGGTATTACATCATCAAAAATTAAATTAAATAAAAATACAATACCAGCAAATATACTTATTTTTAGTAAATTTTTAATTGTCTTAACAAATCCAGTGCGAAATGCAAAACACAAAATCAAATTGAAAGCAGAAAAACTTGCAAGCCAGATCCAGTCTGGTGCAAAAAATACTACACATGAGTAAGCAACAAAAAATAGTATTGCAAGTATCACTACTTTCTCCTTGAAATTTCTTCTAAAATTTCGTCATCAAATTTTAAATCATAACAGCCTAAAAGATTTAAAAGATTGAGCTTAACAGGTACTAAAATGTTCAAATCTTTAAATATTTTTAGGTCTTTAATAATATCTTTTTTGTCTGCAAATTTAACAACTTTGCCATTATCCATAACAATAACTTTATCTGCAAAAACAATTTCATCAAGAATATTTGTTGCAAAAACTATAGTTATGCCAGAATCTTTAAGTTCTAATAAAAGTTTAAATAAGTCCTGCTTTGCGGTAGGGTCAAGATATACTGAAACCTCATCAAGCAACAAGATTTGAGGTTTTGTTGCAAGCATATTTGCAATAACAAGACGTTGTTTTTGTCCAGCAGAAAGTTCATTTGTGTCCCTTTCTTCAAAATTTTCTAGGTGCACAAGTTTTAATGCTTCGCTAATTCTTGAGTCCCATTCAGACTTTGGAACTTTATGATTTTTTAAAGTAAATGCAATGTCGTCTTTAACTTTGCTAAAAATTATTTGGTTATCAGGATTTTGAAAAACCATACCAATTTGTTTGCCGCATACTGGTTTTTTGCCATCAACAAGAATTTTGCCTTTTTTCGGCTTTAACAGGCCAGCAGCAAGATTTAGTATTGTTGTTTTTCCGCTAGCATTATTGCCAACAATGGCAACAATTTCACCAGCATTTATCTCAAAATTTAAATCTTTGATTTCAAATTTTGGATATTTAAAAAATACGTTTTCAAATTTAATCATTTATTCCTCACTAGATTTTTCAGGTTTGTCTTCTAGTTTGTCATTTTCTTCTTGCAAACTTTCTAATTGATTTTTAAACAGCCTTTTATAAGTGTTAGATTTTATAAATGCAAAATGTAAACCTTGCATAACTAATATTTTAATAGGTAGCAAAATGGCTTCTTTAATAAGCCTTGTAGGTGCGAGTATTGCAATCGCTTTTTTTGTTACAACCCAAGTCCATAAGGTGTTTAGTCCAAGATTGCAGATGATAGAAACTAATACGCAGGCAAGTGCAAGTCTCCAGATAAATTGTTTGTTGTTTCTTTTGTAAGCTTTGTTCAAAAGTAGACCATAAATAAGTCCACTAACAAGTGCAGTAACTGTGTAGCCAACAAAGTATGCACCAGTAGGGAACATCAATGCACCCAAAAGGTCATTTAAACCACTAATTAAAATAGTCCACCAAGGTCCAAGCAACATCGCTGATAGCATAATAGGTATAAACGAAAAGCTTATAGTAACGATTGGTGTACGGATAGATAAAAATCTTGAAAGAACGATAGCAGCTGCAAGAAGTAGCCCTGCTATAATAATTTTTCTAAGTTTTGTCATAGTTACTCCTAATTCATTTTATAATTACAAGTTAAATTTTACAATAATGAGGATTATTCTGTCAATTTAATAAACTATTAAAAGATATTATTATAATTATTAATTTTCCTTTACTAATTTTAAGTGAAGGAATATACTTGGATTAGTAAATAATAAGGAGAGATTATATGAATAAGTATAGTGGAACAAAAACCGAACAAAATTTGCAAAGTGCTTTTGCTGGTGAATCTCAGGCACGCAACAAATATACCTATTTTGCATCAGTTGCAAAAAAAGAAGGTTTTGAACAAATTAGTGAAATCTTTACAAAAACTGCTGACAATGAAAAGGAACACGCAAAAATGTGGCTTAAAGAACTTAGTGGCATTGGTAGCACAGCTGAAAATTTAGCAGAAGCTGCAAATGGTGAAAATTATGAGTGGACAGATATGTATGAAGCTTTTGCTAAAGATGCAGAGGCAGAAGGTTTCCCTGAACTCGCTGCAAAATTCAGAGCAGTAGGTGAAATCGAAAAAGCACATGAAGAGAGATACAGAGCGCTTTTAAATAATGTTGAAACCAAAGCTGTTTTTGAAAAGTCAACTGTAATGGTTTGGGAATGCAGAAATTGTGGACATATTGTTGTTGGAACAAAAGCCCCAGAAGTTTGCCCAGTTTGCAATCACCCTCAAAGCTATTTTGAAGTTAGGAAAGAAAATTATTAAAAATTCGCAGTTAACTGCAAAAAATATAATAGAATAGTTAAATTAAATATAAAAAGGCTTCAATTTATGTTGAAGCCTTTTCTATTTTTATTTTTTGTTTCTTAACAAGAAATCCTGTTTTATCAAGTTTGTAATATATAAATCTAATTATCATAAATATTGAAAGCCCAATAATTCCACTTGCAAGCTGTCCAATATTTGTGTTGTAAGGAGTAAAGAGCGATAGCGATAATATTAGTCTTACTGATTTATGAAATACATTTATAATTGTGCATTTTGTAGGGGAATAGTCCAGTTGTAAAAAGCTTTGTAAGTTTGCCTTGTAACTGTTAAGCAACATATCAACAATTTGTATGGCAAGGAATATTATTCCAACTGATAATTCAATTTTATATAGTCTAAATAATCCAAAGAAGAATACAAAGCTACTAAATGTATAACAAATTGTGATAACAAATGAATATTTGTTTGCTTGCTTATGATTGTAGTTAGACATAGAATAATCAATCTTTGCAATTTTGTTTATTGCACCAAGTGCGTCCCATTGCGGATCAGTTATTAGGTTTACAAAGTTCAAAGCCACAACATATTCCGCACCAAAACTAAATGCTTTGCTAAAACCAAATAGATAGGTAAAAAACATAAATAAATCATTAACAATATAAAGTGATTCATATTTAAAGTTTTTAGTAATGCTAAAGTCAAATTTAAATTTTTTAAGTACCAATATCAACCAAACTGTGCAATAGATAAGCAAGCACAAAAGGTTAATAGCAAGTATTATCATTTGATTTTTGGTAATTAGTGTAGTTAGCGCAATGCTGGCCATGTTTAAAACCATAAAAAGAAGCAAGCAAAGATTAGCTTTTTTGTCTTGATTTTCAAAATATAATTTTTCAGTAACGAGATTTATAACATAAGTAAAGAATAAGTCACCGATTGCCATAAGTGTAAAAGTTCGGTAAATTTGTGGATTTAAGTTCATAAAGTTTATGTAACTATCCACAAATATAGCAGTGATAGCAAACGGAATGATACCAAAAACAAGTCCTAACACAATACCAGTGTTTGAGCAATTTTTGTTATCTTCTTTATTTGCTCTGATGTTAGAAGCAGAGGCAAAAAAACTAATGAATATCACAACTATATATTGAAGGGGATATGTCAACGAGTAAACTTCAGAAAAAGCAGTGTTGCCATAAACAAAGCCAAGCAAAAAATATGTTAACGCATTAATTGCAGAAAACATAAAAAGTGTTATAGAAATACTAAAATATCTTTTCATAAGCTACTATTAAAACCTTACTTATTATAACATAAAATTATATTTTAGTTAATTATTATTTGTATATTATAAATTTTTAATAAAAATCAAATAAAAAAAGCACAACTATAATTGTACTTTTTTTATTTTAATATTATTACCAAACAACAAAGCTGTCTAAATTAAATTTACCTGTTTTGCCGACAATTTTTACAACATGCTCGCCATTTGAGAGTGCTTTGTCAGTATAAACATAAGCTAAGCTCGCCATATTATTGGTTCCGTTTAAAGAAATATTAGAAGCAACAAGCTTATTATCTACATATATATCAACTGTGCCGTAGTCACTTGACTTATATGCAAAGTATGCAAATCTTGAACCTGTAAAGTGTAATTCTACATAATTTTTGTCGCCATTTGCTTGAGATTCATATATTTGTCCAAAGTTGCAAAAAACGTTTTGGGTAGTCCAAGCTTTTTGATTTCCAACATTTTCTCCAATATATCTAACTGAGAAATCATTTGGTGCAATTACTTTTCCATTTGGATAAGATATAACGTGAGATAATACAATCCTGTTCATAGCAAAGTATCTGCCGTTATCAGTTTTTGTAACAACAAGTTTGTAATATCTTATTTCAACATCTTCAAAACTGAAAGATATAGTTTCTTTTTTACTATAAGTGAAACCAGTTTTTTCTAATAGTAGTTTATATTCACCATTAAGCTCTGTGCTACCATATAGTTTGAAATCTTTTACCATGCCAAGATTTCCAATGGCATTACTTTTATGGTATAGGGTAAATGTTATTGTGTTTACTTTGCGAACTGAACGTAAATCAACAATAAGCTCAAAAGGTTTTTCTTCTGTAATATATTGGTCTTTTATTGAATGGTAGCTTGTACTTCCATCTCCATCAAACATTTTATCGATTGTTTGCGATGAATCCCAAGGGTCATAGTTTACTGAAATTGGAGTGTTATTTGTTGCGTAATAAATTTCTGTATTTGAATATGAATAAGTATATTCATTTTTAAAGTGATAATCAGTTATAAATTTTTTGGTTTCTTCTTCTCTATATATTTCATCTCTATAAGCTGAGCAGTGGGCGATATCTGAAAGCTTGAAGGTAGCATTATTATTTAGTTTTGCAGAGCCAATCCCCAAAAAGTCACTAGCATTGTTGCTTACTAACAAAACTGCTTTAAAGTATACCCAGTTTTCAGTTCCTGTTAGTTCATAATCCCTCCAGTTGCCATTTATGTAATCAGTACCTTTATTGCTTGTCATACTAACTGCAAGTTCATAAGTTTTGCCTTGATTTAAAGAAATATAAAGTGCAAGTTTACCTCTGCCACGCAGTGCAATTCTATATGTACCAGGGCTTGAAAAGTACATTTTTCCTTCAAGAACTTGAACAGTTTTTCCAATAGGTAGATCTCGTTTATTAGTGCTGTTAGCAATATATTTTTGATCATAATAGTTTATACCAGCTGCCCAAATTTCACAGTTTTTTTCTTGTGCACAAACATTGTTTATGGTTTCGGTTTCAAGATAATCACCAAAGTCAAATTTGTTAGTTGCTTTGTTATAAACCTCAGGGCTTAAAATCATATTATCGTTATCATAAATGTAAGTTGTTCTTTGAAGCGCATTGCTTTGTTTAAGGTTGATTATTAAGTCTACATCTTCGACAATAAATGTTAGGTCATTTCTAATAATTCTGAGTTTAACTCTAAATTCACCAGAGTAAAGGTCATCAGTAGTACTAATATTATTACTTGGTGTATATTTAACCATATTGTTTTCAAGCAATTCAACTTTTCCATTTTTTGGTTGTGTTACACTAACGACGCTAACAGTAAAGCCATCTGGAATAACCAAGTTTTTATAGCTACCTATACCACTTGCAAAATTGTTATGATTATTAAAGTCCATTATATATTCGCCAGAGCCATATGAAAATGGTTGAGCGGTTCTTATATAATATTTTTCATTATCATAAATTATACTTCTGCCAACTTGGTATACTGATGATACTGGCACAAACATAGGGTAGTTTTTAGATTTAACATTATTTACAGCTGAAGCTGCAAGCGTGCCGATAGCATTATTACTACCAATATTATGATGCAAAATTTCTGTAAAGTAATAAGTCATATCGTAATGAGTTGCGTTTACAAGATTATTGTAGTAAGGAGTAGAACCAGCTTCTCTGCCACCTCTGGCTGCTTTAATAAAATTGTCTTGCCCAATATTGTGTAATAGGGTAGCATAAAGTGATAGGTCATAATATTTTTTACCACTTGCTGTGCCATTTAATAATTCAGCAAGAGATCTTGATGGGTCAGTAAATCTGTTCCAACTGCCGTTTCCCCAGCTATATGCTTCTGTTCTTCCAGCAGAAATTCTGGTATATAGTGAATATGAAACTAATGTTGTTGCGTTGTTTGTAACCTCGCCACCATTACCAACACCATAACCTTGCCAGCAGTGGTTGTATTCGTGCATGGTTCCCCAACAGCCGCTATTTACAAAGTGACTGTAATTTAATGCTTCGGCTAACCAACCAGGCGGGCAAACAACACCATTTCGTCCAGGGTTGGCAAATGCCGCACCGGCTGCTATATAGCAATCGCCGATAATTACAACGGGAACACTAGATGCAGAAAGTCCATTAGCAGCAACACGAGTAGATACTTCAGTTATCTTATCCCAAAGAACAGCTGCGTCGGTGCAATCTTCGTAACTAAAATCTTTTAAGGCTTTACCATTATATGCTGCATATTTGCTTGTTGTAAAACGAACTGATTGTTCATAAATTTCTAAGTCAAAGTATGGGGCAGAGGAATTTTTATTTAGTTCATATTCTTCCTGTGTAGTAACACCTAAAATAAAGTGTTGATATTTAACTCCACCAGAGAATTTAACTGAAATATTACATGCTTTTGCGTGATTTGTTGAGTCGTTCGCACGGAAATAGATAGGTCCGCCGATAAATGAGCCAACATAGGCAGTGTACACACCATTATTAAGAGTGGCATTTGATGCGCTGATTTGAAAAATGCTAAGTATATCTGGTAAACGGTTAAAGCTATTTCCTTTGTTTTCCATTGAAACGTGCTGGTCAAGATTGTAATTCTGCCCAATATAAACTCTTATTGAGCCACCTGCAGCTTTTAAATCTGCTTCTGAAATTTCAACTTTAATTAATTCACCAGCTGGTGCATATAAACCTGTTATTTGGGTGACGGCAAGTTTAGAACGAGCAGTACAGGTTATTTCTTTTACAATACGTGGTTCATCATCAGAAACATTACCACCATACATACCATTAGATGCTGTGTGCTTGTATAATTTTCTATACTCATCACTATTAGGATATTGAACTCTATTACCATTTCTCAAAAGGTAGCCTTCACTATCAATTGAGTCGTATATATTTTTAGATTTCCAAGTAGGCCAAGGTGCAAGTGCTCGGGATTCTGCCCTAAGTGCATCTAATTCGGCAAGTGTAACTGAAGATGTATTCCACTTAGGATATCTTGTAACACCATAGGTTTCTCTTTCATCTCTAACTTCTGGAACGTAAACATTGTCGTATGTTCCAAGATAAGTTGAAGTTTGAGGTGCTTTAGATGTGCCAGTGGCATAACCATTTGTAATGGCTTCCGCTCTAACTCCGCTCCAACTGCTATCATCAATGCCAGTTTCAATAAAGTGTTTATCATCATCATATCTTGCATAAGTATAATTGTAAGGGTCAACTAGTGGAATATATGATTTGTTAGGTTTATAAATTCTTAAAACCATTGTAATAATACAGGTTACAAATATAGTCATTGCAAGAACATATGATACTGAAATTATAAAATCATTTCTGTGATCTTTGTTTGCAAACCAGGCTTTAATTTTTAATTTGATTTTATCAAAATATCGCTTGGTTCTTTCTTTAATGGTAAGTTTTTTCTTTTTAGTTTTGCTTTGTTTAGTTGTTTTGCTTTGTTTTGCAGTTTTATTTAAATCTTTATTTTTGTCTTGAGTTACAGGCTTGCTTTGAATTGTAGGTTTACTCTGAGCTGTTGACTTGCTTTGAACTGCAGGTTTAGTTTGAGCAACAGACTTACTCTGAGTTGCAGCTTTACTTTGAACTATTGGTTTAGTTACAACTACAGGTTTGGTTTTAACAGTAACATTATTTTTTGTAACTGATTTGCTTTGCGTTACAGGTTTAGTCTGAGTAACAGGCTTAGACTGAATTTTAGACTTTGTTTGTGCCACAGGTTTAGTCTGAGTTTTAGTTTTACTTTGAGCAGTGGCTTTACTTTGGGTAGTTGGCTTAGCTGAAGCTACTGACTTACTTTGAACTTTTGGCTTATTCTGAGCAACTGGTTTAGTTGCATTTACAGTTTTGCTTTTAGTAACTGGCTTTGTTTTTGCTACTGTTTTAGCTGTACTTGCGGTTTTGCTCTGAGTAGCTGGCTTTGTTTTTGTAATAGACTTGCTTTGTGAAATATTAGTTTTTATTTTTTGCGCAGATTTTGTTTCCTTGGTTAAAGAAGTTTGTTTATTCATAAACTATATCCCTTTATAATGTGTATTAATTATATTATATATATTATTAAATAATAAGACAAAGTTGATACCATTTGGTATATATAGTATGTGCTACCAGTTAGTATCAATCAGTATTTTTGATACCAATTGGTATAATATTTAATTATGATAAATAAAATTACAAATAAGTTTGCAGAAAGATTAAAAGAATTAAGAGTAGAAAAGGAAATGAGCCAAAGACAACTTGCAAAAGCAACTGGTTTTAGTTCAGCAGCAATAGCAAGGTGGGAGGCAGATTTACAAGTGCCAAATATTGACACCATTATTGTTTTATGTCAATTTTTTGGTTGCACAGCAGACTACTTGATTGGACTTGAAGATTAATAATTTTAATAAGGGCAAGTATAATGACAAATTCAAAAGAGTTTTTAAATAAAATTGTAAATGTAAAAATTGATAGACCACTTGGCTCAAAACACCCAAAGCACGAATTTGTGTATGAAGTTAATTATGGTTTTATTCCAAACACTATTTCAGGTGATGGTGAAGAACTTGATGCGTATGTTTTGGGTGAAGACAAACCGCTTAATGCCTTTGAGGGTAAAGTTATTGCTATTATTCATAGAATAGATGACGACGATGACAAACTAATTGTGGTGGGTGACGGCAAAAATTTTACTGATGAAGAGATAGAAAAACTTGTGGCTTTTCAAGAAAAATGGTTTAAACATATAATAATAAGATAAAAATAATAAAACAAAAACCCCAACAAAGTTGTTGAGGTTTTTTTATTGTGGTTGGCTTTCTTCTAAAATAGAAGGATTTTGATTTGATTTAGTATCATTATTTATATCATACTTTGAGCCTTTCACAAACCTGCCATATTCACTTTTTGAAACAACCATAGAGGCACGATTCAAAACACAAATCATTGGATATTCATACTCTTCATATTTAGTTACATAGTCGTATCCCAAAAATAGTGCAAGCAATGACTTATCTTTATTTAAAGTAAAATCAACATATTCTTTTATATTTTCTGGCACCTGATTGTATGCGTCGTAAAACAAGTGTAAACGTTTTTGTATTATTTCATCTTCATCATTATATATTTCGAAAAATTCATCTTTAGTTTTATTTTTTGCATATGCCAATATCCATCTTAAATTTTCAATATCAATGCTTCTTCCAGTTAGCAAAAAGGTCAAAATATTTGCATTATTTTTCTCAGAATATTTTTCAGCTAATGCCTTAGCAGGTGAAGCGTAAATGCCGTTTGCAAACACACCATAGCCATAATGGTAATTAATTTTATCTGCAAGCAAATTTGCAGTAAAATCTTTATTTTTAGAACCACGATATATAATATTTGTATCATTTTGCATTATTGCAAATTCTTTGTCGCTTACTATAGTTGGTAAACCGTTATATCCTTTAAGGTCTACAATAAATTTAAATAATTCAGTTGCTTCATAAACATCAGAATATTTAGTTAACTTGTTTACAAAAAGTTTATTTATGTCATCTGGCGTTATAACTTTTTTCTTTCTCACAATTTTAGACTTTGTTTTGTTAATTGGTTTATGATAATTTTTTTTGAAAACATAATAAGCCTGCTCCACATAGTCTATAATTTTGCAGAGCAAATCTTCATCAGAGATTTCGATTTTTGGTTTAGGGGCATTCAAACTGCTTTCCCTAATTTTTAAATATTCGTGCTTTTCCATTGTTTTACCTGAAGTCATTATAATTGATATTGTGTTCAATTTCAAGAGGTTTAACAAAATATCTTGCAATATAAAAAATAATCAATTGACTTAAAAATTTTTTGAGAATAATATAGAATTATAAATGGAGGTTATTTATGGGAAATTTTAGTGGCAAAACAGTGATTATCACTGGTGCAGGCAGAGCAGTG
>CAZYYI010000021.1:0-12696 GCA_964651835.1 uncultured Lachnospiraceae bacterium | reverse complement strand
AAGTTAATGAATTCAAAATTAATAACAAATTTTATTTGCTTGATACATCAAATTTAAATAAAGAACTGCTTGAATATATTGATGAAAACATCTTACCTTGGTATTTAAATTTTGATGGTGCACATAATTTAGACCATATACTAACAGTCATTATGCGTAGTTTTGATATTGTACATGAATTTAACCTTGACTTAAACTTAAATATGGTTTATTTGGTTGCTGCATACCACGACCTTGGTATGAAGATTGAACGAAAAAATCACTCTACACATAGCAAAGAATTGATGCTTGCTGATAACAACCTATTAAAATGGTTTACACCAGAAGAAATTGCTGTTATGGGAGATGCTGTAGAGGATCACTCTACCTCAAGAAACCAAACACCTAGAAGTGAATATGGCATGATAGCTAATGATGCAGATATTGAGCTTGACTTGTGGCAATCAATAGAAAGAGCCCTTAACTATACATTAAATAAAAACCCAGAAGATTCTATAACTCAGCATGCAAAAAACATTCAAGATACTATGATAAAAAGATTTAAAAAAGATGAAAATGGAAATAGACTTTTAAAGGTGTATTTTGAAGGTGAAAAAATTATGAAATTTGTAGAAGATATGGAACAACTCTGTGATAATTTTGATGACTTATTAAAAATGGTTAAAGATATTTTAAAATCTAAAGGTTTTGAAGAAAACTGCAAAAAATTTGAGTAAACTTATTTTTTTGGATACTTTTTAATAATAATATTGCAAATTTTGCGATTTTGTAATATAATTTATGTAGAAAATTAAAGGAGCAATTGTTATGCTTAACTTTGACAAAGACAGAAGTGCTGTTTTAAATCCTGATATGTTCCACACAAAAGTTGAGGGTTTCCCTAAAACTTGTGTGTCATTTTTCTCGCAAAAATTAATGTATGAATTCACACAAATTTATAAACCTGAAGTTATTGAAAATGTAACAAACACTACCCTTGATACACCAATCTACCGCACCTATGTTGATGGCGTAGATGTAGCCGTTGTGCAAGCTATGGTTGGTGCTCCTGCATGCGTTGCAAATTTTGAAGAAGTTATTTCTCTTGGTGTTGAAAATATTGTGCTTATTGGTTGTTGCGGTTGTCTTGATAGTAGCCTTGAAGACTACTCTATTATAATACCAACTTCTGCTATTCGTGATGAAGGCACAAGCTATCACTACGCTGCCCCAAGCGATGAGGTTGAACTTGACCCAGGTGCTGTTGCTGCGGTTGAAAAAGTAATCAAAGACATTGGCTTTAAATATAGCAAAGGCAAAACTTGGACCACTGACGCACTTTTTAGAGAAACAAAAAATAAAGTTGAAAGACGCAAAAGTCAAGGTGCAATAACCGTTGATATGGAATGCTCTGCAATGGCAGTTATGTGTGCATTTAGAGGTGTCAATTTTGCACAACTTTTTTACGCAGCTGACAACCTTGGCGATGATGTATATGAACTTAGAAGTTTTACAAACAGCAATATGAGCAAAGAAACAAAAATGATACCAATTGGCATAAAATGTGCCGCAGCACTGCTAAAATATGGTGAAGAAAAAAAGCTTGAAAACAAATAGTTTTTAAAAATTATTTTTAAAATTTAATAAATAATTTAGGTTTTGAAATTTTCAAAGCCTTTTTATTTGTTATTTTTAGACAATATTCGACATTTTTCTACATTTTGTTGACATGAATGGTAAATTATTTTATCATTTTTGTATAAATGAAAATGTTTAGTAAATTAAAATCTTTTGCAACTATTGTCTTTTGCTTATGCATAAGTATTTTTGCATGCAGCTGTGGTTATGATGACCCAAGCAAAAGTTACAGCACAAATCCAAATTCGGAAGTGAGCAAAAAACTTGCTTGTATCGCTATCTGTGCAGGCGACGCAAATTTAACTAAATTTGATGCAGAAAGGCTTGTTAGTCAAAGCATAAAATATTCAAACAATAATCAGCTTTTTAGCACAAGCCCACATGTAACTTTTGTGGCTCATAAAAATTACTTTCTAAATGATAACTTGAATGAAATTTACTCTAACGCTAAAAAAATTATTTCTATTGAAAGTCTAGAAAATAATAAATTTAAACTTGATGCTAAAATTGAAGTACCATTTGAACTTGATAAGTTCTTTACATTATTAATAACATCTAATAATAATGTGTTAACAATCAAATGTTTAGATGAAATAAAAATCGATACTCCAAGAGTGTTTGAAATTGAAAATGATATTGAAACAAATTTAAAATCAATAAGCATTACTATTAGCTACAATGTTTCAACAATATAAAACAAATTAAAAGTCAGTGACCACTGACTTTTTGTTATGTAAAACCGCAAAGCATTTTGTCGAACAAGAATTTTAGATAACAAATTTCAAATTTAAAAATTTAATTTTGCAGTTTTTGATTAATAAAATTATAAATTCAGTATAAAAAAAGAGTGCCTAAGCACTCTTTTTATAATCAAATATTAATTATCCATTAATAGTTGCTTCATACTCCTCACGAGTAACATTCCAATATACCTTAGCATATTTTTCATCATCAACTGAATCCCAATTTGACATAAAGCCATCTGGTTCGTTGCCATCATCATCAGTATCAAGTTCGCAATAAATATTAACTCTTGTATACATAAATGCTTCACCTTCAATAACTTTTACATTTGCTGGTATGTAAATATTCTTTAAAGTATTGATAGAAGAAAATGCCCAATCTTTTATTGTGATATTTCCTGTTCCAAATTCAACAGAAGTTAAACCAGTTTCAGAAAATGCACTGCTTCCAATTACTAGATTTTTAGAATTTATTTTTAAAGTTGTAAGATTTTCACAATATTCAAATGCAGAATTGCCAATACTTGTAACGCTTGCTGGAATGGTAACTGATGTCAAACCGCTACAACTATTAAAAGCAGAATTTCCTATGCTTGTTACACTGTTTGGAATTATAACTGATGTTAACTCACTACAATACTTGAATGCTTCATCGTCAATAAACTTTGTGCCATTAATTATATTAACACTTGTTATTTCATCTGAAACTGCCCTAACTAAATGCAAATCACCATTTACCATTTTATAAACTGTATTGCCTACAGTAACTTCCTCACCATTATTCCAAATTACTTCAAGTTGACCACTTGATGAATAATAGTTCCAATAATTTCCCCAACCGTTTGGCTTACTTGAGGCTTCACAGTAGATTTTGAGATTAGATGAGCAATTATAGAAAGGTGAATTATAATAACTGGTTGCACTAATTGTAGTAACACTTGATGGGATATAAATACTAGTTAATTTTTTGCAACCATAAAATGCTTGTTGATCTATACTTGTTACACTATTTCCTATTGTAACTGAGATTAAATTGCTACAACTTTGAAATGCATAAGATTCTATACTTGTTACACTGTTAGGGATTGTGATTGAGGTTAAATTGCTATTTAAAAATGCTTGTCTTCCTATACTTATTACACCATCTAGGATCGTTAATTCTCCAGATTTACCACTTGGGCAGTATATTAATTTTGTTCTGTCTTTACTATATAATACACCATCTATACTACAATAATATTCATTGCTTTCATCTACAATAATTTGTCTTAAACCGGCATATGTAGAGAAAGCAAACTCTTTTATACTAGTTACACTGCTTGGTATTTTAATAGTTTTTAATTTATTATATGGATTAGTTAAAGGATAGTACTTATCTATAATTTTTGTATCATCTTCAACAATATATTCTTCTATATTTAAATTATATACTTTAGATAAATGTTTGTCATTATTGTTATCAATATAATAAACTGCATCTTCAGTTTTAATTATTTCCTTAACATTCCAAACCACAGTAAGCTCTCTACCATCATAATAAATATTCCAATAATTACCCCATCCACTTGGTTTACTTGTTGCACCACAATAAATTGTAAGATGATTTGACAGATAAGGATTAGCAACATTTGAACAATTATAGAATGGTGAATCAAAATAATTATTGCTCGCACTAATTGTAGTAACGCTTGCAGGAATATAAATTGCGGTTAAACCACTACAACTATAAAATGCTTGCCTTCCTATACTTGTTACACCTTCTCCAATTGTGATTGAGGTTAAACCGCTACAGCCATAGAATGTATAATTTTCTATACTTGTTACACTATCTGGAATTGTAATCGAACTTAATTTTTTACAACTAGAAAATGCAGAACTTCCTATACTTGTTACACCTTCCCCAATTGTGATTGAAGTTAAACCGCTACAACCATAAAATGCATACTCACCAATATTTGTTACACTATCTGGAATTATAAATGTACCAGTTTTACCAGCTGGGCAACAAATAAGTATAGTTTTATCTTTATTATATAAAACTCCATCTTCACTACAATAATAATTATTGTTTGCATCAACATTTATTGTAGTTAGACTGCTACATCTAGAAAATGCATAGCTTCCTATGCTTGTTACACTACTTGGTATTGTAATTGATGTTAAATCACAACCAGAAAATGCTGAACCACCTATGGTCTTAACATTATTACCTATAACAACTGAAGTCAAGCCCCCATTATTACAAAATGCAGAAATTCCTATACTTGTTACGCCATTTCCTATTATAACTGATTTCAAACTATTACATTCAAATGCGGAATTTCCAATTGTGGTTACGCTATCTGGAATTGTTATTGCTGTTATGCTACAATTTAAAAATGCATTAGTTCCTAAACTAATTAAGCTTTCAGGTAAAGTTACTGATGTTAAGCTACATTCATAAAATGCATCATTCCCTATACTAATTAAACCTGCAGGTAAAGTTACTGATGTTAAATCATAACATTCATAGAACGCTTCTTTATCAATATACTTGGTATCGGCAGCTATATTTGCTGTTGTTATATCAGTTGACTCTGCTTTATATAAGTGTTTATCACCATTTTGATCTAAGTAATATAAAATACCATCCTGAGTAATCAAAGAATCTTGATCTGGCACACCCCACTGAACTTCTAATTTAGAATCATTATGATATTTATTCCAATTATCATCCCAGTCATCCGGTTTTTCAGTTACTCCGCAATAAATAACCATATCTGAATCGCAATTCATAAATGGTTGACCATCAATTGTTGTAACACTTGCTGGAATATAAATTTCAGTCAAACTTGTACAGTTATAAAATGCATAATCACCTATCCATGTAACAGTGCTTGGAATTGTGATTGAAGTTAAGTTTTCACAATATGTGAATGCATTGCTTTCAATTTCTTCAACACCACTTTCAATTATTACGGTTTCAAGATTGTCACAATCACCAAATGCCTCTTCCTCAATAACTTTAACACTACCAGGGATTGTAATAGATGTGAGTTCATCACAACCATAGAATGCTTCATATCCGATTTTTGTAAGAGTACTTGGCAAGGTTACTGAATTCAAAGCATAACTGTATGCAAAAGCATAACAGTCTATCTCTTCTACACCCTCTTGTAGTATAAGAGTTTCAAGACTATCAGATTCAGCAAATGCTTCTTCCCCAATATATGTTACACTGCCAGGAATAACCAAGGTTGTTACGCTATCGCAGTCATAGAATGCATCATAACCAATATATGTCAAGCTGTTTGGCAAGTTGATTTCTTCAAGTGAATAAAGATATCTAAATGCAGCTTCTTCAATGGTTTCAACACCATTGCCAAAGTCAATAGATACTATATTTTCACATTCTTCAAAAGCATATCCGTCAATAGTTTTTACACTATCTGGGATTATTACAGAAGTTAAGCTTCTGCAATTATAAAATGCATAAGAATTGATTGATGTTGTACCTTCAGGTATCACAAGCTCTTCAACCAAAACATTATTCAAATATAAATTTTCTGATTGATAAATAGGGGTTGAATTATAATTTTCAAAGTCAATATTTAGCCAAGCTGATAAGCTTATAATATTTGTTTTATCTATACTACAACTATTGAATGCATCACTCTTAATGTCTGTAACATTTTCAGAAACTGTGAGTGTGTCAATGCTACAGCCTTTAAATGCATAACCTTCAATAGTTTCTACACTGCTTGGTATAGTAAAGTCACCCTGCCTACCGGTTGGATAACGAACCAAACTTGTTTTATCCACATTGTAAAGCACGCCATCCAAACTGCTATAGTATGCACTACCAGCTTCAACATTTAAACTTGTCAAATTGTTACAACCATCAAAAGCAGTACTATTAATAATTTTTGTATCAGCAGCAATTGTAAATTCAGTCAGTTCTTTATTTTTTACTGAATACAAATGCTTATCATTGTTGCTATCAACATAATAAATTGCGTCTTCAGTTTCAATATATTCTTTTACATTCCAAATTACAGTATGTCCACTATTCCAATAACTACTCCAGCCACTTGGTTTGCTTGAAGCTTCACAGAATATTTTAAGACTATTTGAACAACCATAAAATGGTGTTCCACCAATAGTTGTTACACTTGCTGGTATATAAACTGAGGTTAAACTTGTGCAATTATAAAATGCGTAATTCTTTATTTCATTTATATCTTCGGAAATAACTAGACTATTAACAAGTTCACCATTCAAATATAAATTTTTTGCATAGTATAATGGATTTGAACCACCAACAAAATTAATATTGCACCAAGCACCTAAATCTGAAATATCTACTCTAGTTAAACCACTAGAAAATGCATTACTTCCTATACTTGTTACACCATTTCCAATTTTCACTGAGATTAAACCGCTACAGCCAAAAAATGCATAAGTTTCTATATTTGTTACACTATCTGGAATTGTGATTGAAGTTAACTTGCTACAATAATAAAATGCATGATTTCCTATACTTGTTACACTATCTGGAATTGTGATTGAGGTTAAACTACTACAATTATTAAATGCGCGTTTTCCAATACTTGTAACGGCTTTGCCTTTGTACATTGATGGAATGATAACTTCTGTTGCATTAGCATTCTCAGAAGACAAACCCATAACTTGATAAGTGTTATCTTCCAGGATTTCAAATTCTAAATCACTATACTCATCTGCTAAATAGAACTCTACATATTCATCACCATCAATAATAACATAATTTTCACCATAAAGGTAGCTATTGTTATAGCTTGTGGTTAAAGTTTTTGACACCTTAATTTTTGTTGCATTAACAAGAATGCCACCAGATTGCCCAAGAGCAGTGCCAAGAGCCTGAGAGTAACAATTTGAGCTTTCAATAGTAATTTCTGAAAGATTTGCACAGCCCTCAAACGCACCGCTACCTATGCTATAAATATTGCTTGGTATGCTCAAACTTGTTAAAGCTGAGTTATGGAATGCGTATTTACCAATTGTGTTAATGCCACTTAAATCAAAACTGGTCAAACTTTTGCCAGCTGGCACACAAACAAGTTTTGTTTGGCTACTATTATTGCTATACAAAATACCGTCTACTGAATAATATTCAGCATTTTCTGAAGCAACTTCAATAGCAGTTAAGTTTGTGCAACCTCTGAATGCACTTCCGTCATTTTCAACACTCACAATGTTTGCTGGTAAAATAACTTTAGTTACACTTGTTTTATTAACAAAAGCATTTTCTCTTATAACTGTTACATCAACACCTCTGTAAGTGCTAGGAATATTAACAACGCCATCAGCATTTAAATTTTCTTCACTAATATCTGTAACTGAATAAGTGCCACTGCTCAAAAGTTTTAAGTTTAAATACTTATGCACTTCTTCAAAATATGCAGTGAATGTTGTGTCTTCAGTAATACTGATTTCACTTAAATCTACAATATTTCCATCAGAATCTTTCCAGCCAGCAAAACTAAAGTTGTAATCACCCTCTGATGCCTTGGTTGGTTCGTCACCGTCATAAACTGCAACGCTATTAAAGTCAACATCTGTTGTTTTTAATATGCTACCATCAGCATTTACAAAAGTTACAGTTCTTGCATCAACTGACTCTATATATTCAATACCAATATTTGTTCCGTTTACAATGGCTTCACCATCAAACTCGCCTAAAACATACTGGTTATTGCCAATATAATCTTTAATATCAACTTCAAGTTCTTGTATCTCTGTGCCATTTTGCACTTTATATACAAGTTTTAAACTTTCAAGATGGTAGTTTTCTTTTACATCATAGCTAAAGCTTAATTTATCACCATATTCAGCATTAAAGTTATTGGTGTAAACTTGTTTGCTTCCGTCAGCTTTTTCAACCATTACAGTTACTTCACTTGGAACAACAACCTGATATTCATTTGCTTTCTGCTCAAATATTACGCCGACATCACCAATAACACCATACAAATTGTTTTCATTATCTATGGTTTCTGTTCCTGGAACACTAAATTCACCATATTGATGATGTCCTTTCTTTAATGTAGTTTCAACTTTAATTGTGTCACCATGAGTTAAAACTGTTCCCTCTTCAACTAGTGTTTCACTGCCATCTTCCTCAATCTTAGTAATTGTTACGCCTTCTGGAAGTTCACCCACAGCATAGGTACTTCTCTTTTGCTTATAAGTTACCTTTACGCCTTTACTTGTAACTTTAAAATTACCTTCATAAACACGTTTGCCGTTTATCACTTTAATCATATTTGGGTTAAAGGTATAGTTTTCTATCTCATTTCCCATTTCATCAACGGCAACTGCACCCTCTACACTAAAAGCACTGTATTCATAAGTTGGTGTAACTTCAAAACCAATTGTTAAGGTTTCACCAATATGCACACTGTCACCTTGATTTAATGTTGTTTCACCCTTTTTAACACTTAGCGCAGCCAAATCTTCACTATCTGCAAACAAAGTTAATTCATAATTAATTGGAGTAGCAGAAAAGTCAGCATATACTGTTATGTCGCTGGTTATTCTTTGATTTAAATTTACATCGTGGTTATTTTCGTCTACCCATTTATCAAAAGCATATGTGCAAGCATCATCAGCTACTTTGGTTGGTGTTTCACCTTCATACTCTACACCTGTGTTATCATAGTCGATATTTTCTGCTACATAAAGCACAGTTCCATCATAGTTTTTGAAGGTTACTGTATATTTGATTCTGGTATAGTTAATATAGATTTTGGTTTCTTCAGTGATAACATCACCATCATCAAATTTATTATCTTCATCCATATTATCAGGATCTTTATAACAGCCTTCAATTTGCCAGCCCTCTGGTGATTTAAGCAAAGATTTTAATTCGCCAAAAGCCATACCGCTGTTAACGGTTATGTCATAACTTCCTAATCCTTCAATACCAGGAACTGTTATTGTAAATTCTGTATTTGCTGGGGTATTTACCACGTCATCATTTTTGCCTGTGGCAAGAATTGCTGTTGGAACAGCAACACCCGCTATAACCACAACACCTGCAACACCTGCTATTATGCCTTTTGCCTTTTTTGATAGCCCATTATTTTCAAATTTTTTATCCATACTGTACTCCTCTTCTTTTAGTTTTCTTTAGTATGATAGATTTTATTTATAAAACAATAAATAATAGATATTTATTACTTATACATCTATAATACCATACCCCCCCCCCATTTTGCAAGTGTTTTTATAAAATTCTTTTAAAAAAATAAAAAAAACTTGATATTAAACCAAGTTTTTTATCTTTTTGTTATTTCAAAGCATATTTTACTGCAATTTGCTATACGCATCCAAGTGATTGGTTTGCCTTTTGCTATACCATTAACATAAGCTGCAAGTGCATAAAGTGTGCCACTATGAGCTATTATCATAACATTTTCTTGTCTTTCAAAATGTTCATCAACTATCTTTTTAAATTCAACAAAATTGCGAGTCAAATACTCCTTGCAACCCTCTGGTTCTTTTGATGAATATTCAGGATTTAAGTAATTATTATACCACTCTTTTTCATGATCAGTTTGTGGTTCTACAGTGCTAAGAAGTTCACGCTCTTTTAAATTGTAAGAAATTTCAAGTGGAAGTTTATACTTATTTTGAAAATACCTTGCAGTTTTAACACATCTGTTTGCAGATGAACAGTAAATTTTTGTAAATTTTATTTTTTCTTTATCTTTAAGTGCAAGTTTGCACTGTTTTTTACCAAGTTTTGTAAGTTTATCTTTTTTTGCATCAGCATGACGCATAAACATAATAATCATAATAACACCTCGATAATATTTTAAACTCTGCTAGTAGTTATGTCAAATTTAATTTAAACAATTTAATTTAAATTTGCAATTTGTCAGTATATTATTTTTTTGTTAATCACACACTAGACTTACAAAAGTTGAGGTATTTTATGAAATCTTTTAAAAAACTAAAATTTTTAAATAACTGGACACCTTTCAAAAAAAGATACATTCCTATCTTTTCTGCAATGGGCATTCTTGCAGTTTTATCACTTATTTTAATATTCTGTTTGCCAGTTATTTCTCACCAAATGATAACTAGTCCAGAAAACAAAAGCAAAAGTGGTTGGCCAGTTAGGCTTGCCGCACCATATATTGATATGTCAAGTTATGTATCACCTGCTAGTGCATACAGCCTTAGTGGTGCACCAGACCTTGGCAAACTTTATGACGAAAGCGGATTTAGATATTTTAATCTTGGTTTTATTCAACCAGACCAAAAACAACCTCTTGCCTCTGATGGCAACATTAGATGGGGTTGGGGCGGCTACTACTCGCTTAGTAAAAATGGAAGCGACAAAGCACAATATAACGGCATAGTAAAATCACTCACCAACTTACGTGCAAAAGGTGGCGACTTTGCAATTTCTATCGGTGGACAAGCTGGTGATGCTCCTTGGGTAGTAACCCAAAATCAAAAGGCTCTTGAAAATTTTTATCTTGATGTAATCGGAACTTATGAACTTAAAAGAATGGATCTCGATATTGAAGAATCAAACCAAGACCAAGACCAAAATATTGTAAACGCAAAAGCTATTAAAGAAGTTCAAAATAAAACTGGTATTGAAATTACCCTTACCATTCCTATTATGCCATATGGTTGGGATGCAAAGCAAATCAACATTATCAAAGCATATCTTGACGCGGGTGTTGATATTCAAGTAATCAACTCTATGACAATGTGTTATGGCACTGGCGTGCGTTCAGATGAAGACTATGGCACCGCTTCAGTCAGAGCTATGGATAATGCTTTTAATACAATAAAATCACTCTATCAAAACTATGGTTATGAACTTAGTGATGACCAAGCATATTTAAAACTTGGTGCTACCTTCTCAATTGGCTATGAAAGTAACCTTTACCCAGTTTTTACTACTTCAATGGCAAACACTGTTGTTGAAGACGCAATTGTTCATAACTATGGTTTAGTTTCAATGTGGTCAATGGGACGTGACGCCAAACTTGAAACAAATAAAGCAATATCAAGCCAATATACATATTCTGAAATATTGCAAAAATATAATAATGATGCTAACTAAAATCGACTCAAAGTTAGTAATCAAAAATAGCATAAAACAAACAAAAATAAGGTATTATGTTGAACATAATACCTTATTTTTTCAGCATTTACGAGAATTATAATAAAATACAGATTACGCCGCCCTTACGTTCATTTACTATTTTTGTTACAGTTTTGCGCATCTTAACTTGGACATCTTCTGGAAGACCTGCAAGCTTAGTATCAATACCATCTTTAACAAGTTCATTCATTGGCTTGCCGAACATATTTTTGTTCCAAAGTTCTTCTTTATTATTTTCATATTCATTCATCATAAGGTTAACAAGTGAACCATTTTCTGCACTTCCAACAGCTGGGCAAATTTCAGCTTCAACATCAACACGCATAATATGAAGACTTGGTGCAGTTGCTTTAAGTTTAAGACTGCTGTTGCCATTTTTAGTAACAATTTCTGGCTCGCTAAGTACTAAGTCATCTGTTGTTGGATTAACAATACCATAACCAGTTTGTTTAACACTATCAAGAGCTTCTTTAATCTTGTCATATTCTTTTTTAGCCTTAACAAGCTCTTTTACATAGCTCATCAAATAGAAATCATCTTTAATTTCAGTTCCGCATTCTTTGCTAAGAGTTTTATAGAAAAGGCTGCTATCTACTGGAATATTAAAGTTAACTTCACCAGTTGAAAGATTAAGACTTTCTACTTCAAGTTTTTTAAGGTCATCACTTCCCTCAAAAATATCATAAAGAGTTTCATAATCACTCATTTTGCTAACATTTTCACAAGATGCTTTAATGTTATTCATAATATCTGTAATAAACTCATCTTCATAAGGGAGAGCTAAAATCCATTTTGGAAGATTAAAGTTGATTTGTTTAACTGGGAACTCAAGGAGTATTCCTCTGAATACTTCTTCAATTTCTGCTGTGCCAATTTTAGAAACGTCCATAGGCATAACACGAACACCGTATTTTTCTTTAAGACTTGCAGCTAATGTTTGGTTAGCTTCGCTTTCTGGGTCACGGCTGTTAAGTAAAATAACGAATGGTTTGCCTGCTTCTTTAAGTTCACGAACTACTCTTTCTTCTGCAGCAACATAACTTTCACGATCAATGCCTGCAATTGTACCGTCTGTAGTGATTAAAACTGCAATTGTTGAATGCTCAGTAATAACCTTTCTTGTACCAATCTCTGCAGCTTGTTCAAAAGGCATTTCTTCCTCGCTCCAAGGAGTTTTAACCATTCTTG
>CAZYYI010000020.1:0-12938 GCA_964651835.1 uncultured Lachnospiraceae bacterium | reverse complement strand
ATGATAACATTGAGCCTAAACCACTTGCGTTTGATACAGAACCTGTTAAATCAATTAAGTCAGTTGACTACGAATATGATGTTAAACTTATGCTCGCAGAAAAATATAATGCTAATGAAATTCATTCATATCTTTGGAATTATGAAGATTTTAATAAGCAACACAAAATATTAACAAATTCTTATGTATCTTTGATGGATTCATCAAATGCAGGTCAAAGTGGAATCAGAAGTGAACTTATACCAACACTTTTAAAATGCTTAGATGAAAATAAAAATAATTTTTCATCAGTTAGAGTATTTGAAATTGGTAGAGTAGTTGCAGGTCTTGATGAAAACAATATGTGCATTGAAAATAAAAAGCTTGCTATTTTATTTGCTGATACTAATAAGTCTGAATTTGAACTTTTTACTGAAATGAAAACAGCCATATTTGATATTTGCAAAAATATTATTGGTGTTGATGTTTCACTTGAAGTGGGAGATACTGTTAAATATTTGAATCCTGTTAACTCATTTAGGATTAAATCTAGAATAGATGACTTTGGTTATCTTGGGGTAATTTATCCAGAAGTTAAAACTGCTATTGATAAAAGATTTAATATGATTGCACTTGAAATTGATTTTGGTAAACTTGCAAATACTCAAACATTTGCAAAGAAAATCAAAAACATTTCTAAATATCAAGCAGTTGAAATTGATTACAACATTGTTTGTGATAAAGATTTGATTTATGCTGAGTTATGCAAAATTTTATCTAAGTTCAAAAATAAATTATTATCTGGATATTCACTTATTGATATATATGAAAATGAGGCTATATTAAAAGACAAAAAGTCTGTTACACTTAGATTTAACTTATCTAGTTTTGACCATACATTAACTGGTGAAGAGATTGAAAAGTTTAGAGCTGACTTTGTAGATTTCTTAAATAAAAATAATCTTGAAATTAGAGGTTAAAAAAATGATGCTTATGCATCATTTTTTTTTGCTAAATCAGTTAATTTAACTTTGTTTGTTATAACTCCATTTTTATTTTTTATAAATATACTTATTATAGCTAGTAATAATAGCAGTGATCCCATAACCATATAATAAATGGAATATGGAATAAATAGTGAAATAGTTACAAGAGATATGCCAGAAATAAAAAAATCTTTGAAATGATTTCTTGTTATTGAAGAAATAAATTTATTTTTTAAAGTTTTAACTTTGTTGAATTTTGTTGTAACATTATTTGTTTGCATAATGTTGTCTGGATAAAGTCCACTGGTTTTTATAGCGCTATATAAATCGCTGGCAATATATAATTCATATTTAACAGGTGAGTTATCTAGCAGTTTAACAAATTCAGTATCTGCTGTTTGACAAATAAAATATAAAGACTTGGATTCATTTTTAAGATAGTAGTTGTTTGCTACAATAAAATCCTTTGCGTTTAGTGTACGTCTTGTTTCAATATAAAAAATATTATTGTTATTTACAAATATATTACTATCAACAAATTTGCAAGAAAATAAATTTTCAAAATAATTTTTATATTTATCTTCATCTAGAAATGTTAATTTTGTAAAGCAAAGTTCTGCTTTTTTTAGGTCTGCATTATTAAGATTCTTTAATTTATGTTTTTTTATTGCAATATGAAAAATTGCAAAAAACACAGCAATTGATATTAAAGTGCATAAGATAAAAGATAAAATTGCGTTTTTTATATATTTATTAATCCAAATAAAGCTAATAAAAAATGTTATTAGCGAAATTATAACGGTATCTAAAATTATAGCGAACTTTGTTTTTAACATATATAAATTTTATCCAATTTAATTAAAAATATTATTTTGTTTTGAAAAATAATTTTACTGTGCTAAAATAACAATTGATGAGGTTAGTATGAAAAATCTAGAAACACAAAATGAAATTGTAAATTTAAATAAAATGGTAGATTTTACTTTGTTAGATGCAAGAGCGACTTTAGGTGATTTGGAAAAGCTTTGTGATATTGCATATAAAAATGAATACTTTTCAGTTTGTGTAAATCCGTGTAATGTATCTTATGTTAAAGGGTACATTTTGGATAGGTTACTTGGTAAAATTAAAGTTGCTACTGTAATAGGTTTTCCTCTTGGAGCAAATACTACAGAGGTGAAAATTTGTGAAGCTAAGCAGGCTTTAAATGATGGTGTAGATGAACTTGATGTTGTTATAAATATTGGTAGGGCAAAACAAGGTGACTTTGAATATGTAAAGAATGAACTTGCAAAAATTAAGAAAGTTGCTGGTAAACACATTGTAAAAGCAATTATTGAAACTTGCTATTTTGATGAAAATGAAATAGTTTCACTTTGTGGTTGCTGCGTGAAAGCAAAAGTTGATTATGTAAAAACCTCTACTGGATTTGGAACAGGTGGTGCAAATATAAATATTGTCAAACTTATACATAACAGGGTAAAAGGCAAATGTTTGATTAAAGCCTCTGGTGGAATTAGAACTCGAGATATGGCAATAGAACTTGTGAATGCTGGTGCTAACAGAATTGGCACTAGTCATATTGTTTAGGTGAATAGAATGGAAGAATATATTTCAAATGGTTATGAAGAAAGTTTAAAGTTAGCAGCTGATTTTGCAAAAACATTAAAACCGGGTGATGTTGTTTTGCTTGATGGTGATTTAGGTGCTGGCAAAACAGTTTTTGCTAAAGGTATAGTTAATTATTTTTCTGATGGAAAAATTAATGCAATTTCTCCAACTTTTGTTATTCAAAATATTTATAATACAACTCCACCAATTTATCACTATGATTTATATAGGATATCAGATGAATCTGAGCTTTCTGCAATTGGCGCTGAAGAATTTATGTATTCAAAAAATGGAATAACACTTGTGGAGTGGTTTACAAGAGCGGAAAGTTTTTTTAATGAAAATATAATACTTGTTTGTATAGAAAAAATAGATGATAACAAAAGAAAGATTACGATTAAAAGGTGAGTATATGAATAAATTAATTATAGATTGTTCCGCTGGAATGAGTGTTTATGTTGTTAAAGAAAACAATGTTTTTTCTTATGTGGATTTGGATATGAAAAAGCATACAGACAACTTACTTGTAAAAGTTGATGAAATTTTAAAAGAGGCAAATTTATCAGTTTCAGAAATTGATTGCTTTTGTGTTTGTATTGGTCCTGGTAGCTTTACTGGTATAAGAGTTGCTATATCAATAATTAAAGGGTTATGTATAAATACAAATGCAAAAATTTGTGTTGCATCAAACTTTGATATTTATAAAGTTAATACCAATGAAAATTATGCCTTGGTTCTTGAAGGATTTTCAAACAACAATTATGTAAGATTTAAAATTGAAAATGTTATTACTGAAGAGTGTTTAGCTATTAGTGAGTTTAATGATAAAATTAAGCAAAATAATAATATATTAAATATTTATGCACAAAATGAAAAAGTGCAAAGTACACTACGAAACTTTGAAATTAATAGTAAAATTGCTGATATTGATATAATTTTATGTTTTGATGAATTAATAAAAAATAACAAATTTATTGAAATTAATAAAATTACTCCGATTTATCTTAGAGCATCACAAGCAGAAATCGAAAGGGAAAAAAGGTTAAATAAATAATGAGTATAATTAATTTCAATAATTTACAAATTGTAAAGTTAGATAATTCGCTAGTGAATGAAGTTTATTTAATTGAAAAAGAATTAGTTGGTGATGTTTCAATTCAAACTATTAGTAACACAATTTCAAATGAAAACTTAAATTATTTTGTTTTAAAGAATGGTGAAGATGTTGTAGGTTTTTTTGAATGTTTTGTGATTGCACCAGAAGCTGAGCTATATACTATCGCAGTAAAAAAAGAATTTCAAAGGAAGGGCTATGCAAGCGTTATGCTTGATTATTTTATAAACTATTCAAAAGACAATGGCTGTAACACAATTTTGTTAGAAGTGAATAAAATAAATAAACCAGCCATTAACTTATATAATAAGTTTGGCTTTGTGTGTTACGGTGAAAGGAAAAATTATTATGGCGATTCAGATGCTGTTTTAATGAAAAAGTTGATTTAGAATTTTTATTTTTATGAACTACTTAAAATTTGGTAACTCTAAAAAGTTTATTGTTTTTATGCATGGTTGGGGAGCTGATTTAAATTCTTTTTTATGGGTTAAAAATTATATCGACGAGTATACCTTGATATTTTTAGATTTTCCGGGGTTTGGTAAATCTAAAGCACCAGGCAGTCCTTATTCAGTTTCGGATTATGTTAATGAATTAAAACTTTTATTGGATAAATTTGATATTGAAATATTAATCTTGGTAGGACATTCATTTGGTGGGAGAGTTGCTATAAAATTTTCAGCCTTATATCAATTTGATTTTATGCAATTTGGTTTGGTACTTGTTGATTCTGCAGGTATAAAACCAAGGAGGTCAATAAAATATTACTATAAAGTATTATCTTATAAAATCCGCAAAAAGCTAGCTAAAATAAGCAAAAAACAGGCAGATAAACTTAAAAATTATGGTAGTAGTGATTATAAAGCACTATCTGGAGTTATGAAAGAAACTTTTGTTAAGGTAGTGAATGAAGATTTAAAAAACTATGCTAAAAAGATTAAATGCAGCACACTTATAATTTGGGGAAGACAGGATAAAGATACAAAACTTTATATGGCAAAAAAATTAAACAAACTTATTAATAAATCTGAATTGTTTGTTTTGGATAATGCTGGTCATTTTAGTTTTTTAGATCAGCCAAATGAATTTCTTATTCTTCTTGACACTTATATAAAAAAATTTTAAAATATTTTTGAGAGGTTATAATGTATAATAAATTACTTGCTAATTTTAATTTGTTTGAATCATATGTTGATGCAATTATGATAACCATAGTTGCAGTTCTTACTATGGTGCTTATGGTTTTTGTTGGATATAAACTACTTCAAATGTTGCAGCTTTCTGGTTATAAACTTAAAGGTTACAAACGTTGGTTTATTGAATCCAAATTTTCATATATATTTAGACTGTTAATGCTTGCATTTTTGTCAACGGCGTCTATGCTTATAACAAACGTGCTTCTTAAAGACTTTTTTATTGTTAGACCACTTAAATATGTTGGTGCATTGTTTTATTTGATACTTAGCATAGTATTTATTTTAAATTTATTTTCTTCAAAACAAAAAACTCCGCTTAAATATACAAAGCGAATGACTAGACTTGTTATTGTTTATTCTGTATTTGTGCTAATATTATCTTTTGGAGTTGCTTATGTTGGATATAAATTTATTCCATATTTGTCATATAGTTTGGTAGGTGTTATGCCACTATTATTGCCACTGGTTGTATATCTTGCTTATTTTGTAACATATCCAATTGAAAAATTGATTTCAAATTCATATATTAACAAAGCAAAGAAAAATCTTTTAAATCATAAAAAAATTCTTGTTGTTGGTATTACTGGTTCATATGGTAAAACATCTGTTAAAAATATATTAGGAACTATTTTATCTGAAAAGTATAAAGTATGCGCTACGCCTTCAAGTTACAATACACCACTTGGTTTAGCAAAAACTATACTTTCAAATTTAAAAGATGATGATGAAATATTTATTGCAGAAATGGGTGCAAAACAAAGATATGATATTAAAGAACTTTGTGAAATGGTACACCCAACTGTTGGACTTATTACTGGTGTAGGTAATCAACATTTATTAACTTTTGGATGCTTGGAAAATATAATTAAAACAAAAGGTGAACTTGCTGAGTATTTGACTAAAAATAATGGTAAAATATTTATTAATGTTGAAAATGATGCAACAAGTAAACTTGCAGGTGATTATCCAAATTCATATAAAGTGTCGCTAAAAAATGATAAAGATTTGCTTTATATAAAAAATATAAAGACAACCAAAGAAGGCTCAAATTTTGATTTATGTTACAACGGAGAAAGTGTAAAGTGTAAAACAATTTTACTTGGTGATCATAATATTTCAAATATTTTTCTTGCTAGCAGAACAGCACTTGAACTTGGTTTAACTATTGATGAAATTGCAAATGGAATATCAAAGTTACTTACAATTCCTCATAGACTTGAGATAGTAAGATCTTCAAGTACTTATACAATTTTGGATGATGCTTATAATAGTTCAGTAGAGGGTAGTAAAGCTAGCTTAGAAGTTCTATCAAAATTTGATGGCAATAAGTTTGTTATAACTCCGGGTTTAGTTGAACTTGGAACTGAACAATTTAATAGTAATTTTGAGTTTGGAAGAAATTTAGCTGCTGTTTGTGATTATGTAATAATTGACTCTACAATCAATTATGATGCAATATATTCTGGTATGATTTTTGCAGGTTTTGATGAAAATAAAATTTTACAAGCGGGCAATTTAAATCAAGCAGTTGAACTTTTAAGTACAATTGCTAATGCAAATGATGTTGTGTTATTTGAAAATGATTTGCCAGATAATTATTCTTAAATTTTAAAGATTATATTAATATTTTGATATAAAAAAACTGCAATTTTGCAGTTTTTTTAATATTTTAAATTATAAAATATCACCAAAATTATATATTTTTCATAATATATGTTGGGGGCATTATATGAAAAATGTATTATTAGTTTTTGGTGGTAAGTCATATGAACACGATATTTCGGTTGTGACTGCTTCACAAATTTATAACAAGACAAAATCAAAAGAAATAAAATTAGTTCCGCTTTATATTTCAAAAGATGAAAAATTTTATATTTATGAAAATAATAAATTTGATATTAAAGATTTTTCAACAACAAACTTATTGAGTAAAAATAAAAAGTTTAGAGAAGTCGTTTTTGTAAGCGGGGAAGATAATAAACTTTTTGTAAAAACAAGATTTGGATTAAAAGAATATTTAACAGTTTATTCATCGATTTTTGCTTGTCATGGTGGTAGAGGAGAAAATGGAAAATTAGTTGCATTTTTAGAAAGCTATAAAATTTTATCAAGTGCTGGAAGTTTTGATTCACTTGCAGTTTGTATGAATAAATATTTATTTAAACTTGCTATGCTTGGGTTAAAAGTGCCAGTGGTTCCAGGCTTTAAAATTGATAAAAATGTTTGTGAAAAAGATAAGAATGCCTATAGTAAACAAATTAAACATTTGCATTTTCCAGTAATAATAAAAGTTAATAATGGTGGAAGTTCAATCGGTGTATTTGTAGTAAACAGCAAAGAAGAATTTTATGAAAAATTAAATGAAGCTTTTGAATTTGATAATGAAGTTTTAATTGAAAAATTCATTCCAAATTGCAGAGAATTTAATGTTGCGGTTATTGGTAAAGGATCTGATAATGAGGTTTCAGAAGTTGATGAGCCGCTTAAAGAGCATGAGGTATTATCCTTTGCGGATAAATACCAATCAGGAGGTCAAGGTAAGTCTGTAAAATTAGATAAGTCAGTAAAAAATTCTATGGCTAGTTCATCAAGAAAATTTCCTGCAGACATAGATGAAAATTTAAGTAACAAATTGAGAAATTATGCAAAAATAATTTTTGAAGGACTTGGTCTTAGCGGCATAGTTAGAATTGACTTTTTGTATGATGAGAATAATAATAAAGTTTATGTTTGTGAAGTCAATGCAATACCTGGATCTTTAGCATACTATTTCTTTAAAGAAAATAAATTGCTTTTAGATACATTTGTTGAAAAACTTGTTAATATTGCTGAAAGTAAATATGATGATCTCAATTTGTTGAATGAAGAGTTTGTAACAAGTATTTTAGATTAAATTTAATTCGTTATAATTTTTTTATAACGAATTTTTTTATTTATAAAAATCATTAAAATTTGTTTTGTAAAATTTTTTAATTATTATATAATTAAATTGAAATAAATTCTAAGGAAATTTTATGAATAATTTTTTTTATAGTAATGCTGATTACGCCCTTTTTAAAAAGGCATTGAAAAAGACTGATGATGAACCTGTTGTCATCAATATTTTGTCAACTGATAGTAGCCTTAAAAAGAAAGAGGAAAATGTGGTTGCTAAACCTAAACATAAGAATTTTAGTAGCAGGTTTGAACCTAGTCCTTTTGGTAAATTTTTTGGAAATCAAAGAAAACGCAGTTCAATTGATACTAATGATTTTTCTTCTTGGAAAAATAAAAATTATCGTAAAATTGAAGAATCTATAGAAAATAATAACGACGCACGTTCACCAATAAACAAGTTTTCACTTTCTGATTACATGAATAGCAGGTTTGGAAAAACAAAATATAATGAGGCTGATGAAAATAAATCAATTAATCAAAAACCTATTAATCAAATTTCATCTGATGATTCACAATATAAAAGATTTTCACTTGATAGCTTTATGACTAAGCTTGAACAACAGAAAAAGGTTGAAAGAGAACAAAGAGATAATGATGAAATTATTGCACCACTTGGTGAAGATACACAAAGAGTTGTGCCAGATTCTTCACAAGATGAGGATTTTGGGTTTGTTAATGATACATCGATTGAAGATATTGCTTATGATGAAGCTGTTTCGGGTGAAAAGTATAAATTTGAACAGTCTGAGCTTGATAGAATTAAGAATCGTTTGCTCAAGTTAGAAGAAGATAAGGAAAAAGTTATTAAACAGCAAGAAGAAGAGGAAGCTAAAAAGGCATTAGAAGAAGATAAGGTTGAATTTAAAATTGGCGATGATAATGAAACTGAAATTATAGATGATGAATTGAACCAAGAAGAATTTGATAATGAAGATGAGTTTGAGAAAATAGATTTGTATGATGATGTAAGTGAAAATTCAAGCAATGAGGATTATAAAAATTCTGAAATTTATAAACATAATTTAGAAATTCAAAGTCAGCAGAAAGAATTGCAACATAAGCTTGATAAACTTATTGAAGAAAATAAGATGTCTGAAGAATTGTCACAACAACGATTAAAACAGATTGAGCAAGAAAAACAAAAAATTGCTGATGATTATAATAAAAAGATTAAGGAAATTGAAGAGTCTTACAAACTAAGATTTGATGACTTTAGCAAACAGAGAAATAATTTCTCTTATAATTATGAAGATGTTGATGAAAAGAGCAATATAATTAAAAAGGTTAAAAAAGGTGCGCTTAAAAATAAACTTAAAACTAGTCTTGAAAATGCAGATAAAGAATCTGATAAAAAACTTTTAGAAATTGCTTCTGAACTCAACCAAAGTGAAAAAATTAAACAGCGTAAAAAGGTTGTACCAATTATCAATTTACCTCCAGAACCAGAACCTGTTAAACCAGAAGTTAATGTTGAAGTTCCAAAACCAGCTCCAAAGCCAAAGCGTAAGAGGAAAAAATCTACAAGACATAGAATTGATGGGGATATAATTACAGATATTGATTTTGATTAACAAGAGGAAAAAATGTTGCAACTGTTAAAGAAATTTCGCAATATATTTTTAGCATTATTGCCAATTATGGCAATAGTGCTTTTTGTGCATATTTTTTTCTATAAGTTTGATACTATAGTTCTTATTAAATTTTTTGCTTCAATAGTTCTAATTTGTATTGGTGAAGTATTGTTTTTGACTGGGGTTGATTCAACCATTATGCCTATGGGTGATTTAATGGTTAACTCAGTTAATAGAGCATCAAAATTAGTTATATTCATAATATTTGCAATTGTTTTTGGTTTTTGTGCAACAATTGCTGAACCAGATGTAACTATATTTGCTGATCAAGTCATAACATCAGGAGTTGGAACAACTAAAACTGTTTTAGTGTTCTGCATAGGTGCTGGTGTTGGTATAATGATTGCATTAGGCATTTTAAGAATAATAAAAAATATTAAACTGAAGTATATATATTTAGTTTTATTTGCAATTATTTTTATATTATGCACTCAAGTAAAGTCAGAACAAATTGCAATTGCTTTTGACGCTGGTGGGGCAACTACAGGTATTGTAACAGCACCATTCTTGCTAGCGATATCTTCAGGTATTACTGCAAAATTTACTAAAAGCAATGATAAAGAAGTTTTTGGTATGGTTGGTTTAGCTTCACTTGGACCAATAATTGCGGTTTTACTTTTATTTGTTATTAAAGGTGATGGGGCAGCTGCTTATATTACTGAAACTGAAAATATGAATATATTTTTAACTGTTTTAATGAACTCTTCACTTGCTATTATACCTCTTGCAATTGTATTTTTGATTTATGATTTAATACTTATAAAATTGCCATTTAGAAGAAAACTTGATTTTGCATTGGGTCTACTCATTACTTTTGTTGGATTGTTTTTATTCTTATTTGCAATAGACTTTGGTATTTCTGAAATGGGTACTCAGATTGGTCATTTTATTTCAGGTTTGAGTGTTCCATTAATAATTTTGTTTAGTATAGTTTTGGGCTTTATAATAACATTCTCTGAACCATCAGTAATTGTGCTTTCAAGACAAGTTCAAAGTACAACCAAAGGAAATATTCCTTATGTTGTGGTTATGATTGCAATTGCTATTGCTATGGCTGGTGCGATTATGCTTTCTGCCTTGAAGATTATATACTCAATCAATATTTTTTACATAATTTTGGTTGGTTATCTTTTAGCTTTGCTTTTGATGTTCTTTGTTCCAGATATTTTCACAAACCTTGCATTTGACTCTGGTGGTGTTGCGTCAGGACCTATGACTTCAGCTTTTTTGCTTCCTATTATGATTGCTTTAGCTTTAGAAACCTCAAGTGCAGTTGAAGGTTTTGGACTCATAGGAATTGTTGGTATGTGTCCTATTGTTGTAATTCAATTGCTTGGATTATTTTATCGCTTTAATTTGATAAAGGCAAAAAGAAAAGACTTTAAAAATGCTTTAAGAGTTTCATATAGTGCAGATATGTATTCAAATATTGAAAAGTTAGAAGCAGAGTATAATAAGATGATGAGGGAGAAAGGTAATGCGGGAAAAAGAAAAAAATAAACGTAAAATGGTAATTGTTTCTAACAAGTTATATCCTAATCAAATTAATGAACTTTCTATGTGCTGCTTTGTTGTTGTAAAGGAAAAACTTGATGATATGTTATCATTTATTGTTAATAATGGTGGACGAGTAGTTGCTGCAGTTCAAGCCTGCGGAGTATCTAAAAATTCTATTGCAAATACTATTGGCGGTTATAAATATGATTGGTATACAATTTTTGCAATGTGCCAAAAAGAAATTACAGATATTTTTATGAACGCAATTGCTAAGGAATTTGAATTGCATAAACATGGAAATGGATTTTGCTTTGTGATTGATGTGCTTGGATATATGGGAGCAAAAGGTCCATTTGTGGAGTAAAAGGAGAGTATTATGGAAAAAGATAATGTTATAACTTTTGAAGAAGATGAGATTTTTTCAGATAAAAAGCACAAACTTTTGATTACGCTTGTTAAGCGTGGCTTTGAAACTGATGTTATTGAGGCTGCCAAGTCTGCCGGCACTAGAGGTGCAATTTTAATGCAGGCAAAAGGTGTATCCAAAATCCAGCAAAAGTTCTTGGGTTTTTCAGTAAACCCAGAAAACACTGTTGTGATGATTGTAGTTAAAGATGAACTTGTTGTGCCAACAATGAAAGCAATATATTCTGTGATAGACTTTAAATCAGATGCTAGAGGTATGGTATTTGCTTGTCCGATATCGCTTGTTGCAGGTATTGACGATACATTTGAAAAAATTAAAATTGATTAAAAAAAATCCTCAACTTTAATCATTAAAGTAGAGGATCTTTTTTATTTCAACTTTTCTTTTAAAATGACATCCATTATATTTTTTGTTCCATCTTTAAAGTTTGAACTTTCAATATTAGATATTATTTGAGTTTTGTTTTTATTTAAATAATTTATGGCTTCAGTTAAAGTTTGAATGGACAAGTTTTCTTGTAATATTTGTTTTGCATAGTTTGAGTTTTCAAGGTAAGCAGCATTTTGTAGTTGGTCACCCCTTGATGCAGATTTTGGTAGTGGAACAAAAACTGTTAACACTTTATTTGCAAGTAGCTCTACTACAGTATTTGCTCCGGCTCTAGAAAGTGCAATGTCAGATGCTTTATACATAGTTTGCATATCATTGCAAAATTCTATTTGTAAATATCCGTTTTTAACAATATTTTTTCTATTGCCTTTACCAACAATATGAACAACATAAAATTCTTTTAAAAGTTCATCTATATTTTTAAAAACAAAGTTATTGAGTGCAGTTGCACCTAAACTTCCTCCAACTACAAGTAGCACTGGTTTTGTAGTTATTATATTAAGCTTTTGTTTGGCTTCTGGTTTAGTTAATTTGCTTAACAAAATAGGTGTTCCAGTATATATACATTTTTTGCCATTTTGCTTTGCAGTAATTTCGAAATTTGTGCATATTGTAGTTGCATACTTTTTTGCCAGTTTATTTGCTAGACCCATAGAAATATCACTTTCATGACAAACGATTGGTATACCCAGTTTTTTAGCCGCCATAACAACAGGTAAACCCACATATCCACCTTTAGAAAATACAATGCTTGGATTATATTTTTTTAAAATTTCTGATGCTTCTTTTTTACCTTTAGACAAAAGAAAGGGAATAGAAAAATTTTTAAATATTTTACTTCTATCAAGTTTGACTGTTGTGATGGTTTCAAATATATAATCAGTTTTTTCCTTTACAAGTTTGTTTTCGATACCAGACTTTGAGCCGATATAGATAATGGTATCAAAATGTTTTTTTAATTCATTTTGCAAATTTATGTTTGGCATAACATGTCCGGCAGTGCCTCCGCCAGTTAAAACTATACAATTTTTATTCATACTTTTAGTTTATGCATAATTGTTTTAATAAATTCATATAAAATAGAAATAACAACAATAAATTTGTTTTAGTGGTTATTTTTGTTGATATTTTCAATTAAAATGATAGATTTTATATTTTTTACATATATTT
>CAZYYI010000019.1:0-12969 GCA_964651835.1 uncultured Lachnospiraceae bacterium | reverse complement strand
GAAGAAAGCCGCAATCAAATTTGTGAAAAACTTAGAGGTGCTGACCTTGTATTTATCACTGCTGGTATGGGTGGTGGTACTGGTACTGGTGCTGCTCCAATTATTGCTGGCATTGCAAAAGAAATGGGTATTCTTACAATTGCAGTTGTAACAAAACCTTTTGAATTTGAGGGTAGAACAAGAGCTGCAAATGCTGAACTTGGTATAAAAAATCTTAGCAAATGTGTTGATACACTTGTTGTTATTCCTAATGACAGGTTGCTTTCAATTGCACCAAAAGGCACATCTATTGTTGATGCATTCAAATATGCAGATGAAGTTTTAAGACAAGGTATTCAAGGTATTTCTGACCTTATTGCTACACCATCACTTATTAATCTTGATTTTGCAGATGTAAGAACCGTCATGAAGAATCGTGGCTTAGCTCATATGGGTATTGGTGAAGGCAAAGGTGAAAAACGCTTTGAAATGGCTGTTAGATCAGCAATTTCTAGTCCACTTCTTGAAACATCAATAAATGGTGCAAAAGCCGTTATTATCAATGTTAAGGGTGGTTTTGACCTTACCCTTGAAGAAGTTAATGATGCTGTTAATTTGGTTAAGAGGGTTGTTTCACCTGAAGCTAATACTATATTTGGTGCAACAATTGATGAAAGCTATAATGATAGAATGATTGTTACAATAGTTGCCACTGGTTTTGAAGGTAGCAAGTTTGAAAATGCTACTAGCAGTATTCAAAAACCAAGCTTTATTGGTGGCGGTGATAGACTTGCCCAAATAAGCAGACCTCAAGATACTGGCAATTTTGACAGAGGTAGATTCAATGACTTTGTTACTGGCAAACCAATGATGTCATCTTCACTTTTTGAAAGACAGCCAAATAGTATGCCTCAACAAAATATGAATAGGCAAAATGCTAGTCAAAGCAATTATTCTGAAGCTGACCTTTGGAGTAAATTAAATGCATCAAACGTTGGTGATAACAGAGGATATAACCAAAGATCAGAAATGCCAAATAATGCTAGAGGAATGGCTCAACCAAATAATTTTGGCGGTGCAAATTATAGTGAAAGAAATTATAATAATCCTACTCAAAATGCTAATGGCTATCAAGGTCCAAATACACTTTCTAATGATGATTTAGATAAAAAGTATGGTATAAATCCAGCTGCAAGTGATAGCAATTATTATGCTAATTCAAATCCTGTAAATAGCCAAAATTCATCAAATGGAAAGCCTAGTGGCCTGCAATCTGGTATACGTGTTGATGATGCAGAAATTCCACCATTTTTGAGAAGAAAATTTAATAAATAATAATAAAAGTGCAATTAATTGCACTTTTTTATTTATTATAATTATTTTTAATTTTTTTTAAAAAAACACTAAATTATTATGCAAATTTTTTATAATATATTATAATTAAATCGTAATATTATTAATTTATTGTGACAAAAATTGTCGCTAAAATAAGGAGATTTATGAATTATAAAAAACAATTTGAAGATTGGAAAAATAATATATTTTTTGATGAAAAAACAAGAGCAGAACTTGCAAATTTAACTGATGAAAAAGAGATTGAGGACAGGTTTTATACATCGCTTGAGTTTGGTACAGCAGGTTTGCGTGGCGTTATGGGTGCGGGCACAAATCGTATGAACAAGTATACTGTTGGCAAAGCAACTTTGGGTTTTGCAAGGTATTTGATTGATACTTTTGGCAGTAATGATTGCTTAAAAAGAGGTGTTGTAATTTGCTATGATACCAGAAATAATAGCTATGATTTTAGCAAAATTGCAGCCGCAATATTCAGCTCTATGAATATTAAAGTATACTTATATAAATCGCCAAGACCAATACCAGTGCTAAGCTATACTATTCGTAAATTTGGTGCTGTTGGCGGTGTTATGGTTACAGCAAGCCACAATCCAAAAGAGTATAATGGATATAAAACTTATGATGAATATGGCTGTCAGCTTGTTCCAGAACTTGCAGAAAAAGTTATAAATTATGTTAATAATGTTAAGACTTTTGAGGAAATTAACTTCACAGAAAATAAAAAATTAGTCAAAAATATAGATGAAACAAACAGCTTTGTTAAAACCATTTTAAAACAGAGCAAAGTTTCTGATAAACAGGCAAAATTAGACCTTAAAGTTGTTTATACTCCACTTCACGGAACTGGTTATATTCCTGTTTTAAAAACCCTTCATGCAGATGGTTTTAAAAATGTGTTTGAAGTTAAACAGCAGATTATTCCTGATGGAAACTTTCCTACAGTTGTATCTCCAAATCCAGAAGACAGAAGAGCTCTTGAGCTTGGCATAAATTTGGCGGAAAAATTAGATGCAGATATTGTGCTTGGCACAGACCCAGATTGTGATAGAGTGGGCGTTGCTGTTAAAACTAATGATGGTTATAAACTTTTAACTGGTAATCACACTGGCATACTTTTGGTTGATTTTATTTTAAGTCAAACAGACTTAACAAAAGTTAATAATCCTGCAGTAATTAAGACAATTGTTACAAGTGAACTTGGTGCTGAAATTGCTAAAAATAAGGGTGCAGTAATGTTCTCAACTCTTACAGGATTTAAGTATATTGGCGAAAAAATTATGCAGTTTGAACAGGCTAAAAAAGCTGGTGATTCAGATAAAAATTACAGCTTTTTGTTTGGTTATGAAGAGAGTTATGGTTGTCTTGCTGGTACTCACGCTAGGGATAAAGATGCCGTTGTTGCCTGTATGCTTATTGCTGAAATGGCTGCTTTTTATAAGAAAAAAGGTAAGAATTTAAATGATAGATTAAATGAAATTTATGCTGAATATGGCTACTATCTTGACACTCAAGATAGCTTTACATTAAAGGGAAAAGAGGGTCTTGAAAAAATACAAAATATGATGAAAAATGCTCGTCAAAATCCTCCAAAATTTGATGAAAAAGCTAAGATGATTGACTACAAAAAAGGCGTCGATGCAGAACATAATTTTGGGAAATATCCTAAAGAAAATGTGGTTAAATTTGTCTTTATTGATGGTTCTTGGATGGTTATTAGACCAAGCGGAACTGAGCCAAAAATCAAGATTTATTACAGCATAAAAGGTAAAGATGAAAAGGCTGCTGAAAAAAGATTTAATGGTTTAAGAAAAACCATTTTAAAGTTTTTAGGATTAAATAAATAATACAAATTAAATTGTAAAAAATCACCAGAATTCTGGTGATTTTTTTTAATTTATTTTAATATTTTTTAATATTTTATATTTATATAATAAATATAACTTATTTTTATAAAAGGCTTGTTTTAAGATTTATTTAATGTTATAATAATTATATATACGGCGTTTGAGTTTTTATGACATAAGGAGATTATTATGGATAAAAGTAAAAAGGGTAAACTTAGTAATACTGCAAAGGGCATAATAGCAGGTGTTGCAGGTGTTGTGGTTATTGCAGGTGTTGCTGTTCCAACAGCTATTCTTGCCACGGGTAAAAATGATGGCGTAGTAAATAACCCAGCAAATACAGAAATTACAATAACAGTACCAGGTTTGGAAGGAACAGCTGGTTATGATATTACCACCACAAATGGTATTACTTTTGGCGAGTTTAAAAAATTGTTAAAAGATGCACCAGAAGGTTGGCAAATTGAGGGCTATTACAAAGACTCTGATAATATGGATGAGGATAATAAATTTGATGATGGTGATATTATCACCGAAGAAACCAAAATCTATATTAATTATACTAGAATCAAATATACAGTAACCTTCAAAAACTATGATGGAACTGTGCTTTATGTAGCAGAAAATATCGACTATGATAACACAGGTGTAGAGTATGAAGGTGAAACACCAACCAAAGTAGCTGATGATGCTTGCACATATGCTTTTGATAAATGGGTAGACGAAAATAACCACGATGTTAATTTAAATCAAAGAATAACCAGCGACATAACAGTGTATGCTGGCTATTTAGCAACCCCAATTGATTATGACATTACTTTTACTTATTTAGACAACTTAGATATGCAATCAATTAACATAAAAGCTTGGCGTGATGACAGGTTTGTTAAGCTAGGTGTTAACGATAGCGTGCATATTGGTGAAACCCTTGAGATTGAATTTAATGTTTTAAATGGTTACACATTAAATTTATTTAAAATTGACGGTGCCGTTGCAGTTGACAAAAATGGTAATGAAGTTGCTGGTTACACTTATGATGCAGAGCATAGCCTTATTAATGGTGAAACCACATACAAGTGTTTTTATAAGGTAACAGGTAAGGGAATCAATGTAACATACAAACAAAAAGCAATCTGCAAAGTTGGAAATATTCCTAGTGGTGTAACTTTAAATAAGATAGTATCTATTTTAAATGAAGAAACTAATGAATATGAAAATGTTAAAATCCCTATAACAAATGACAGTAAGCATATTATCTCTCGTGGAGATATAATTGAATATAGTTTTAAAGCAACTGAGGGCTACACTATCACGGCGTCTGAAATTCAGGGTCTTGATTATAGCTTTGAAATTGCAGAAAATACCTACCTAGTTGATACTGATTTAACCTTTACTTTTACTGAGGAAGCAAATGAGTATAGTTTGACAGTTCCAAGTGGAGTAGTAGTGACTTATGAGGGTAAAGAATATTCTGCTGATAGCAATATTAGCATTAAATTTGATAGTTCATTTAATGTTAAATGCGATTATTCAGAAGGTGAATATCTTACTAAGCTTACTATAAACGGCACAGATTGTTTGGCTGATTATGACAAAAATAATGGTATAACTTTCACATTAAATAGTATTCCAGAAAATGATGCAATTGAAATTGATTTTCAAATAAGCAATGAATATAGTGTAACTGTTGCAAGTGTAAATAAAGGAACAGTTGAAACACTTGCTGAAAACAAGGGTTATGCCTATGGCACAAAGATTAGCGATATTGTTAATGAATTTGCAAAAACTGGTTATAATGTGCTTGGTGTTTATGGTGAATATGAAAATGGCGAATTTGGTGAACAATTTGCTGATGAAGATATTGTTAACGGCAGTTTAACAATTTATATTAACATTGTTAAGTTTTGGACTGTTGAGTTTTACAATGGTAATGAGCTTTTAACAGAAAATCCAATTATTGTTAATGATGGTGACAAGGTTACATTTAGTGGTGAAACACCAACCAAAAAAGACCCTACTGGCAAATTTGCATATACTTTTGTAGGTTGGGAAGATGCTTTTAATGAAAATATTGACCTTGAAACTTATGAAGTTACTTCAAATATCAAGCTTTATGCAAGCTATGATCAAGAGTATATTGACTATACAATCACATTCTATGATGAAGATGGCACTACTGTTTTAGAAAATGTTGCTAATGCGCATATTGGCGATGTAGTTTCTTATAACAATAATGCTCCAACAAAAGCAGGTACTGATGAATTGGTTTACGATTTTGTTGGTTGGAAAACTTCAACTGGTGAAGTTGTAAGCACAGCTGATTTAGGTGGTTTGAGTGTAACAGGCAATGCTGAATTTACTGCTGTTTATGAATTAAGCCATATTTATTTAACTTTTGAACTAAATACAGATAATGATGCTTACATTGTTAAGTCTTTGTCTAATGACAAAAATAATGTTGTTATACCACAAAGTTACAATGGCTTGTCAGTTACTGCCATTGCAGATAACGCATTTAGTGGTAAAACAAGCATTAAAACTGTCTTGGTTCCAGATTCTATCACCAGTATTGGTGCAAATGCATTTTATGGTTGCAGTGAACTTACAGAAATCACTATTCCTGAAAATGTAACTAATATAGGTGCTCATGCCTTTGATGGTTGTACAAAGGTTGAAACTCTTAACTTTAATGCAATAAGTGTAAATGATTTTATTGTTGAAGAAGATGATTTAACACAAATTTTGGTATTTAATAATTTTGGTACTGAAACTGCAAATGGTACAAATGTTATTATTGGAAGCAATGTTCAAAAAATTCCAGCAGGTATGTTTGCTATTGATATCAGCCGTGAATATGAAGAATTTAACCCAAACAATGCAATTAAAATTAACTCAATTAATTTAGAAAATGCCACTTCACTTAAAGAAATTGGTGTTTGGGCGTTTGCATTTTTGGGTGGCGATATAACTTTAAATATTGCTGAAGGTATTGAACATATTGGTAGTTATGCATTTTGTGGATTTTTAGGTCTTAAAGCAGTTAACTTGCCAAATTCGCTTGAAGAAATTGATTTTGCAGCATTTATAAGCTGTATCAATTTAGAATCAGTCAAAATTGGAAATGGTTTAACAACCTTGGGTGATGGTGTATTTGAAAACTGTGATGCTCTTAAAGCAATATATATTCCATCAAATGTAACCACCATTAGTGCAGGATTATTTAATGATTGCTCATCTGACCTTGTTATTTTTTGCGAAGCCGCAAGCAAACCAAATGGTTGGGCAGATAATTGGAATAATTATTCATCAGATGGCAAACTCAATGTAATTTGGAATGTTAAGGGTGTTGATGTAACTGAAGACGCAATTTACTATATTGATAGCAACAATGAAAGACATTTAGTAAAAGTTAATACTAATTTAACAGAATTTACAATTGATTCAGATACTAAATTTATTGATAATAAAGCATTTTATAATTGTAAAAACTTAACATCAGTTGTAATCCCAAACAGTGTAACAAGTATAGGGAGTTCTGCATTTTATGGATGTAGTAATTTAACCTCAATCACAATCCCAGATAGTGTAACAAGTATAGGAAGTTCTGCATTTTCTGGTTGTAGTAAGTTAACTAGAGTGGATATTTTAGATTTAGAGGCTTGGTGCAATATTAGTTTTGCTAATATTTATGCAAACCCTCTATATTATGCAAAGAATTTATATTTAAATAATGAATTTGTTACAAATTTGGTTATTCCAGATAGTGTAACAAGTATAGGAAGTTTTGCATTTTATAATTGTAGCAGTTTAACTTCAGTTACAATAGAAAATGGAGTAACAAGTATAGGAAGTCATGCATTTTATGGATGTAGTAATTTAACCTCAATCACAATCCCAGATAGTGTAACAAGTATTGGTGCAAATGCATTTTATAGTTGTAGCAATTTAACTTCAGTTACAATAGGAAATAGTGTAACAAGCATAGGAACTTATGCATTTTCTGGTTGTAGTAAATTAAACTCAATTGAAATCCCAAATAGTGTGACATTTATAGGAATGAATGCATTTCAAAATTGTAAAAATTTAACTTTAATTTATATCCCAGCAAGTGTTACTACAATTACTGCAAGTAGTTATTTCTTTTCTCCATTCAATGGTTGTTCATCAAATCTTAAAATATTATGCGAGGCAGCAAGCAAACCAAATGGTTGGGATAGTTATTGGAATTATTACTCATCAGGTAGTAAACTTACTGTAAATTGGAATGTAAAAGAAATTATTGAAACAGAAGACGCAATTTATTATATTGATGGTAACAATGAAAAACATTTATCAAAAGTTAATACCGGATTATCTAATTTTACAATTGATTCTGATACTAAAGTTATCGAGAGTAATGCATTTTATGGCTGTAGCAAATTAACTTCAATCACAATCCCAAATAGTGTGACAAGTATAGGAAGTCAAGCATTTTATAATTGTAGCAGTTTAACTTCAGTAACAATAGGAAATAGTGTGACAAGTATTGGTCAGTCTGCATTTTATAATTGTAGCAGTTTAACCTCAATCATAATCCCAAATAGTGTAACAAGTATAGGAAGTCAAGCATTCTATAATTGTAATAAATTAACTAGTGTATATATACCAGCAAGCGTTACAACAATCACTGCAAGCAGTGCAACTAATTCACCATTCTTTGGTTGCCCATCAAATCTTAAAATATTATGCGAAGCAGCAAGCAAACCAACTGGCTGGGGAAGTTATTGGAATTATTATCGTTCTTCTAGTATACTCACTGTTATTTGGAATATTAATAGTATTATTGAAAATGAAGATGCATTATACTATATTGACAGCAACAATGAAAAGCATTTGTATTCAGTAAAAAATAAAGAATTAACTGAATTTACCCTTGCTGCCGATACAAAGATCATTGATAATACAGCCTTTGATGGTTGCAACAGTTTGGCAAGCATAAATGTTGAAGCCGGTAGCACAAACTATAGCAGTTTGGATGGCGTGCTTTACAATGTAGATAAAACAAGTTTGGTACGTTATCCAACCGGTAGGCAGGGTGACTTTACTATACCAAGCAGTGTAGAAACTATTGAAAGTTATGCCTTTAAAAATTGTGAAATTGATACTCTCACGGTTTCTGAAAATGTTGTAACTATGAAAGGTTATGCATTTTCTAGTTGTAGCATTGAAAAAACTAATATCACAAGTTTAAGTGCTTGGCTAAATATTGACTTTTATAATGATTATTCAAACCCTATTTATCAATCAGAAAACTTGTATCTAAATAATGTTTTGGTTGAAGAGCTTGTGATACCTGAAGGTACAACAACAATCAAAACTTATGCATTTTATTATTGTGGAAGTTTAACTTCTGTCATCATTCCAGATAGTGTCAAGACTATTGAAAACAATGCTTTTGAAGAATGTTATAATATTGAATCTATTAACTTTGGTAATGGCGTTGAAAGCATTGGAGAAGGTGCATTTAAATATCTTTATTCACTTAAAGAAATCAACTTACCAAATAGTTTGACTAATATTGATAATGAAGCGTTCTATGAATGTGAAAGCGTAACAACCTTGGTTATTCCTGGTAGTGTTGGATATATTGGAGAATATGTATTTTATGAATGTGGTGATCTTGAAACCCTTGTACTTGGAGAAGGTATAAAAGGGATTGATATTTATGCTTTTGCATATTGTGGCAATTTAAGTTCTGTAACCTTGCCAAATACGCTTAAAGATATTGGTTCTTATGCATTTTATAATTGCACAAGTTTAACCTCAATTACAATTCCAGGTAGTGTTAAATATATCGAAGAAGAGGCGTTCGCCGATTGTGATAATCTTGAAACTATTATAATTGGAGAAGGTGTTGAACAGATTGATGACAATGCATTTAAAAACTGCACAAGTTTAACTAGTATTTATATTCCAGCTAGTGTTACCACAATTAATGGTCAGCCATTTAGAGATTGTGATTCATCTTTAGTTATTTATTGCTGTGTAGCTGAAAAACCAGATGACTGGGATGATAATTGGAATTATTGTGATGATGATACAGAGCTTGAGGTTCATTGGCTTGATCTAATATCAGATTCTATGATTACTCAAGATGGTCTTATATATTATATAGATTTAAATGGTGACAAGCACTTATATAAGGCAGAATCTACTGAAATAACTACAGCAAATATAGCTAATGATGCCAAGTATATTGATAAGGGAGCATTTGATGGATGTAACAGTCTAACATCTATTATAATTGGAAATGGTATAACATATATAGATTCTTATTTATTTAAAGGTTGTAGTAGTTTAACCTCAATCACAATTGGCAATGGTGTTACAATTATAGGAGATAATGCATTTGAAAATTGTACTGGCTTAACCTCAATCACAATCCCAAATAGTGTGACAAGTATAGGAAGTCAAGCATTTTATAATTGTAGCAGTTTAACCTCAGTTACAATAGAAAATGGAGTAACAAGTATAGGAAATTATGCATTTAGTAGCTGTAGCAGTTTAATCTCAATTACAATTCCAGATAGTGTAACAAGTTTAGGAAGTTCAGCATTTTCTTATTGTAGCGGTTTAACCTCAGTTACAATAGGAAGTGGTGTAACAAGTATAGATAGAGGTGACTTTATTAATTGTAGCAGTTTAACTGAAATAATTGTAGATGCAAACAATAAGTATTACTGTAGTGAAGATGGAGTTTTATATAATAAAGATAAAACTAAGTTAATTTTTTGCCCAGCTGGTAAAACTGGTGAATTAATAATCCCAAATAGTGTAGAAAGTATAGAATCTTCTGCATTTTATAATTGTAGCGGTTTGACATCTGTGACAATAGGAAATAATGTGAAAAGTATAGGATATTCTGCATTTAAAAATTGTACTGGTTTAACCTCAATAACAATTCCTAATAGTGTAACAAGTATAGGAGCTTGTGCATTTGAAAATTGTACTGGTTTAACCTCAGTTTATATCCCAACGAGTGTTACTACAATAAGTACAGACTACTCTTCTTATTCACCATTCTATAAATGTTCCTCTTATTTAAAAATTTACTGCGGTGCAACAAGCAAACCAAGTGGATGGGGAGATTATTGGAATAATTACTCATTGTATGGAAAATTATATGCGGTTAGTTGGAATGTTACTCTTGAACAGTATGAAGCAACTATTAAAAAATAATTAATATTTGATTATAAAAAGAGTGCTTTGGCACTCTTTTTTTATGTAGACTGAGTGTTGATTTGTGATAATTTGGGAGTGTATTGTTACACACATAATGACAAATAAAATTAACCTTTTAAGTTGACAAAATTTGGCTGTATGTGTTAAACTTTTAAGGTATATAATGAATATATTATTTTTAGATTTTTAAGGAGAATTATTATGCATTGGAGCGAAAGAATAGCTGACAAAATTATTGAGAAAAACCCTAATAAAGAGGTATACACCTGCGCAAGTGGCATTAGCCCAAGTGGCAGTGTGCATATTGGCAATTTCCGTGAAATTGCTGTGCCTTACTTTGTTGCAAAAGCATTAAAACAAAAGGGCAAAAATGTGCGTTTTCTCTTTTCTTGGGATGACTTTGACAGACTGCGTAAAGTGCCAGTAAATGTATCAAAAATTGTAGATGGCTATGAAAAATATGTTGGTTGCCCATACACTCAAATTCCTAATCCATTCGATGATGGTGCTGAAAGTTATGGCAGACATTTTGAAATGGAGTTTGAGGCATCACTTAAAGAGCTTGGCATTGAAGTTGAATATATTTATCAATCAAAGCAATATTTAAGTGGCAAATATACCGATAAAATTATCTATGCTTTAAACAAGAGAAAAGAGATTTATGATATTTTAATGAGCTTCAAATCACAAGAGGCTTCTGACGAAGAACGTGAAAATTACTATCCAGTTGCTGTATACTGCAGTGGTTGCAAAAAAGACAGCACAAAAATTAAGTCATTTAACCCTGAAACCAACGAGCTTACATACATTTGCAAGGACTGCGGAAAGGAAGAAACCGTTAACCTTAAAGAGTATCACCTTGTAAAGCTTGTTTGGAAGGTTGACTGGCCAATGCGTTGGAAAGAAGAGGGTGTTGACTTTGAGTCTGGTGGTATTGACCACTCAACTCCTGGCGGCAGCTACGACGTTTGCTCTAAAGTTGTTCGTGAAATCTTTAATGGCGAGCCTCCAACTTACCAAGCTTATGGTTGGCTTGGCTTTGCTGGTGTGTCATCTATGCACTCTTCAAGTGGTATAAACATTACTCCTGCTGGCGTGCTTAAATTCTATACACCAGAAATCGTTAGATGGCTTTTTGCTAAATATGAGCCAGAAGATGCTTACAACTTCTATTTTGATGACACAATTATTCGTCATTACTCTGAGTTTGACAAACAGCTTGCAAGTTATCTTGATGGCACTGCAGATGAATTTACAAATTCACTATTCAAGCTTTGTTTGATTGATGGCAAAGACTATCAAAACGAGACCTCATTTAATACAATTTCAAGCTTAGCGCCAATTGTTAACTTTAATAAAGAAGCTTGCGTTAAAGCTATTAAAAAACTTGGTATTGAGTGGACACCAAGAGCTGATGAGCGTTTTGAAAAATCTGCATACTTTATTCAAACTTATCAGCCAGAAAAATTGTTTAAATTGCTTTCTGAAAAGAATACTGAGTTTGCTTCAACACTTTCTGATGAAGAAAAGGCTGTTGTAAATAAGCTTTACAATTATTTGGTTGCTACTGAAGACATACAAGACAAGGCAGTTCAGCAGTTTATTTATGACACAGTAAATAACCCAGAACTCACCAAAAAAGAAAATATGGCACTTCAACAAAAGTACTTTAAGATTTTCTACAATCTTTTGTTTGGTACAGACAATGGACCAAGACTTTATATGTTCTTTGCGGCTACCGATAAATCAACTTATGTTGAGTTACTTAATATATAATTAAACGGCATAAACTATGCACTCTGCTGTGTTTCTTAAAAATTTTTCACACTCATTTAGGATTTACTAAAATCGTGCGTTTAAAATTTTTAGAGCCTTGCATAGCACACAGTTTCTGCCGTTTTTATATTGTTTTTGAAATTTGTTTTGTAAAAGGAGAAATAATGCGAATATTAGTTGCGTCTGATTTTCACGATTCAATGATGGCACTTGACAAATTGCTTGAAATTGAAAAGGATAATCAAATTAACAAAATCATTTTGCTTGGTGACATATTTGGTGCACATTCATATGAAATGGTGGAAAAACTCAATAAAATTGCCTACAAACTTACTATTGTTAAAGGTAACAATGATGGGTTTGCTGATGATTTGCCAAACAAAGATTTTAAGGTTTTTGACAAGACTTACGAAAATATAAACGGCAAAATTGCATATCTTTGCCACGGGCATAGATTGTCATATGACCTTTCTGAGTATGGTGCAAAAATTGTTATGATAGGGCATTTGCATGTGCCTATTTTAAGAAGAGAAAACGGCGTAGTTTTACTATGCCCAGGTTCACTTGCTCAGCCTAGGGGCAATTCCGGCAAAACTTATGCTATTATTGATGAAGAAAAAATTAGTATTATTGCGGATGCCACTGGCGAACCTATTTTGGAAATGAAACTAAGTGAAATTAATTAAAATTCAAATTATATCAATTTTATTACAAATTTTTTAAAAAAAGTTCTATTAACTTTTTCAATAATTATTTTTTTGGTTATAATTATTTTTTTAAATTTGTTTAGGGG
>CAZYYI010000018.1:0-15410 GCA_964651835.1 uncultured Lachnospiraceae bacterium | reverse complement strand
TACATTTCTTCTTTTGAGGAAGTAGAAAATGGTAAATTTAAAAATTTAGTAATCACTTTAAAATATGCTGGCAAAAACCAGAAAGTTATTACCGGTTTAAAGAGAATTTCTAAACCAGGCAGAAGAATTTATGCTGGTGCAAGCGACCTTCCTAAGGTGCTTGGCGGACTTGGCATAGTTATTGTGTCTACATCTAAAGGTGTTATGACTGATAGAGAAGCAAGAAAACTTGGAATAGGCGGCGAAGTGCTTGCCTATGTATGGTAAGGAGGTAGGTATGAGTCGTATAGGAAAAGAACCTATTGTATTGCCAGCTGGTGTTAATGTTGAAGTTAGTGATAGCAATTTTGTTACTGTTACTGGACCTAAAGGTAAACTTGAACAACAAATTGTTGGTAATGTAAGTGTTACAAGAATTGAACACGATGGCAAACCTGCACTTTTGCTTGTTGCTAATGACGAAAAAACTGATACCAATGCTAAACACGGACTTTATCGTGCGTTAATTGCAAATATGGTTGTTGGTGTTTCTGAAGGCTTCAAAAAATCTGTAAGCATCAATGGTGTTGGTTACAAAGTTGCTGTTCAAGGCAATAAAATAGTTTTAAATATCGGTTTTTCACATCCTGTTAATGTTGAAATTCCTGAAGGCTTAACTGTTACTTGTCCTTCAGCTACTGAAATGGTTATTTCAGGTATCTCTAAAGTTCAAGTTGGACAGTTTGCTGCTGATATTAAAGCAATCAAAAAAGTCGAACCATATCATGGATATGGCATCTACTATACAAATGAGCACGTACGTAGAAAAGAAATTAAGAAGACTTCTTCAGGTAAGAAGTAAGGAGTTTAGGTATGTTTAAGAAGATTAATAAAAATGAAGTTAGAAAAGCTAAACATAGCAGAATCAGACACACTTTACAAGGTACTGCTGAAAGACCTAGACTCAGTGTTTATCGTTCTACAAGTGCTATCTATGCTCAGATTATTGATGATAAATCTGGACGCACACTTTGCAGCGCAAGCAGCAAAGATAAAGCTCTTGAAAGCGTAGTAAGTGGCAAAACAAAAGTTGAAGTTGCCTATGAAGTTGGTAAAGCTATTGGTGCTAAAGCTATTAAGCTTAAAATTAAAAAAGTCGTATTCGATCGTAGTGGTTATATCTACACCGGTCGTGTGCAGAGTTTAGCTGAAGGTGCTAGATCTGCAGGTCTTGAGTTTTAGGAGGTAATTATGGCAGAAGTTAAAGAAGAAGTTATTGAAACTGTAGCAGTTGAAGCTCAAGCTGAAGCTACAACCTCTGAAGTTAAAGAAAACAAAAAAGACTTTTCTAATAAAAATGGCAAAAGACCAAGAAGAGACAGCAAACCTCGTGAAAAGGTTTCTGATGGTCTTGAAAAGAGAATGGTTAACTTAAACGCCATCTCTAAAGTTACTAAGGGTGGTAAAACTTTTAGATATGACGCACTTATGGTTGTTGGTGACAAGAACGGCAAAGTAGGTATTGGTCTTGCTAAAGCCCTTGACGTTACTATGGCTATTGAAAAAGCAACCTTAGTTGCTAAAAAGAATATGATTAGTGTTGTTATCGATGGCACAACCATCCCTCACGACATTATCGGTAAATTTGGTACAACCAAAGTTTTAATGATGCCATCTCCAGAAGGTAAAGGTATCATCGCTGGTGGTGCTGTTCGTGACGTTGTTGAACTTGCAGGTATCAAAGATATCACAACAAAGCTTTATGGTTCAAACAATCCTGTTAACTGTGTTAAAGCAGCTTTTGAAGGACTTAAAGCTATGCGTAGTGCTGAGCAAATCGCTGCACTTCGTGGTAAAAAAGTAGAGGAAATTAGGTAAGGAGGAAGACAGAATGGCAGAAACAAAGAAAACATCAGCAACAAAAGCTGCTCAGTCTTCTAAGACTACCACAGCTAAAGCTGCAGCTCCAAAGGCTACAGCAACAAAGGCAGCTGCAACAAAAACCGCAGCTCCAAAAGCTACCGCAACAAAAACTACAACTGCAAAAGCAGAAGCTAAACCAGCTGCAACAAAAACAGCTGCTAAAGCTACTGCAACTAAAACTGCAACTACAAAAACTACTGCAGCAAAAACTGAAGCTCCAAAAGCTGAAGTTAAGGCAGAAGTTAAAGTTGAAGCTAAACCAGTTGTAGCAAAAAAACCTGCTAAAGCAGAAAAGAAAGTAGCAGAAAACCAAGTGAAAGTTACACTTGTTAAAAGTCCATACGGCAGACTTGAAAACCAAAAGAGAACATTAAAGGCTCTTGGTCTTGGCAAAGTAAATTCATCTAACGTGCTTCCAGATAACGCAGCTGTTAGAGGTATGATATTTGTTGTTAAACATTTGGTTTCAGTTGAAAATGTTAAATAAGGAGAAATCGTATGAAAATAAACGAATTATCACCAGCAGAAGGCTCTACTGCCAAAACTAAAAGACTTGGCAGAGGTATTGGCAGTGGCGTTGGCAAAACTAGTGGAAAAGGTCACAAAGGTCAAAATGCTCGTAGTGGCGGCGGCGTAAGAGCTGGATTTGAAGGCGGTCAAATGCCACTTATTCGTCAATTACCAAAAATTGGCTTTACAAACAACTTCAGAAAGGTTTATACTACTATTAATGTAGGAGACCTTGAAAGACTTGATGCTAAAACAACTGTTACTGCTGAACTACTTAAGTCTAAAGGCATTATTTCTAAAATAGAGCCTTATGGTCTTAAAGTTCTTGGTAATGGTACACTTACAAAAGCATTAAATGTTCAGGCTGCTAAATTTACTGATGGGGCAGTCAAGAAAATCACCGCTGTTGGCGGAACTATTGAGGTAAAATAATGTTCAAAACTCTAGCAAGTGCACTTAAAAATAAAGAGTTACGAAAGAGTATAATTATAACACTTTTGTTGCTTTTAGTTTACAGGCTTGGTTGTTATCTTCCAACTCCTGGACTTAGCAGCACTTTGTATGATGGTTTGACAAACAGTGAAAATGGTGTTACTGGTGTGCTTACACTTCTTAATGCCATCACTGGTAGTGCGTTGCAGAACTCTGCAGTTTTTGCACTTGGTGTTACACCATACATCAATGCTTCAATTATCGTTCAACTTTTGGCTGTGGCTATTCCGCCACTTGAAAGATTGTCAAAAGAGGGTGATGAAGGCAGAAATAAACTTAACACATTCACAAAAATTGTAGCACTTGTATTAGCACTTGCTCAAGGTTGTGGTATTGTGTTTGGTCTTGGCGACGGTTACATTATGCCTATCTTTGGCGAAAATCTTAAATGGCTTACAAGCTTAATGATTATCGTTATTTTGATGGCTGGTACATGCTTTACTATGTGGCTGGGTGACAAGATTACCGAGCAAGGTGTTGGTAATGGTTTATCACTTATAATTTTTGTTGGTATCATTGCAACATCTGCACAGTCAATTCTCAATACTATTAGAGATATTGGAGATGACTTAAAATATTTATGGATTCTTATTGCGTTTGTTGTGCTTGTTGTTATTATCTTCTTCCTTATCGTATTTGTTGATATGGGTGAAAGGAGAATATCAGTACAATATGCAAAACAAATTAAAGGAAGAAAAATGTATGGCGGTCAAGCTTCTTACATACCTATGAAGGTCAATGCAAGTGGTGTTATGCCAATCATCTTCGCTTCAGCAATAATTTCTGCACCAACACTTATTATGTCACTTTGTGGCGTAACTAAAGATAGTGGTTGGTTTGCAAATTTCTGGTATACCTATTTAGGTACATCTTCTGTTGTTTATAGCATTCTTTCAGCTTTGCTTATCTTGGCTTTTGCATACTTCTATGCACAAATTCAATTTAACCCAGCTGATGTAAGCTTAAATATTCAACAGCACGGTGGCTTTATACCAGGTATTAGAGCTGGTAAACCTACAACCGATTATTTGAGGAGAGTTTCACATAGAATTACTCTGTTTGGAGCAATATTCCTTGCATTTATTGCACTTGTTCCATCAGTTATATTCTCTGCAGTGCTTGGCACATCTCAAGGTCTGCTCAATTCATTCACTTCAACTGGTATGCTTATCGTTGTAAGTGTTGCTATTGAATTTAAAGATCAACTTGAGGCTCAGCTCATGATGAAACGACACAAAAATATACTATAATGCTACATAAAAATTAAATTTAAGGAGAAACTTATGAAATTTTTAATGTTCGGCGCACCAATGGCTGGCAAGGGTACACTTGCTAATATGCTTAAAGAAAAGTTTGGTATTCCAACAATTTCTATTGGCGACATACTACGTGAAAGTATAGCTAATGGCGACAAGGAAGGTTTGCTTGCTAAATCTTATATGGATAAGGGTGAAATGGTACCAACCGAGGTTGTTTGTGCAATGCTTAAAGTTAGGCTTGCTAAACCGGATCTTGCAAATGGATTCATTTTAGATGGTTTCCCAAGAACACCAGACCAACTTGATATATTTGTTAATGAACACATTACAGATATTGATGTTGTGGTAAGCCTTGAAGTTCCATATGAAAAACTGCTTGAAAGAGTAGTTGGCAGAAGAATCTGCAAAGGTTGTGGATATATCTATAACACTAACTGGAACCTTGGATATAACAATTGTCCAAAGTGTGGCGGTGAATGGGGTATTCGCAGCGATGATAATGAAGAGACCTATAAAAAACGTTATGACGTTTATAATAGTGAAACTTTACCTATTCTTGATTACTTTAAAGCTCAAGGCAAGGTAGTTACCGTTCAAGGTGGCACTGAACCAGAGCAAAGCTATCAAAATATGGTAGAAGCATTTAAAAAGAGCAATATTAAAGGGCTTAAAGAATTTATTGAAGGCTAAAATATCGGTCAGGAGCTTTAAGTTTAACCTTAAAGCTCCAAGAAAATCCGATTTTATATCCAATTGTGGAGGATAACTAATTTGAGTAAAGATGATGTTATTGAAACAGAAGGCGTTGTTGTTGAAGCAATGCCGGGTGCAACATTCAAAGTAAAAATTGCTGGTGGGCATATAGTTACAGCTTACCTTTCTGGCAAACTTTGGAAAAACTTTATTCGTGTTTATGAGGGTGATACCGTTAAGCTGGAAATCAGCCCATATGATTTAACCCGTGGCAGAATAATTTGGCGTAGTAAATAAAATGCGTCAACAAATTTTAGCAATGTAGGAGAAAAACAATGAAAGTTAGACCTAGTGTAAAACCTATGTGTGATGGATGCAAGGTTATTAAAAGAGAAGGCAAAGTAAGAGTTATTTGCAGCAAAAATCCTAAACATAAACAAGTTCAGGGTTAACAAAAAATTTGTTTTGTTTATGGAAGATGGCGTTTGGGTAAGCTTAAAGTGGCAAGCCCACGCTTAACTTAAATTCTATGTTTCATACACAAAACAGTGTATCTAAAAAACAACGCCAAGAAAGCGGCATTAAAAGAAATTTTAATTTCAAGGCGTGAGGATAACTGCTTATCCACAAGCAAGTGTCCACAATAAATAAAAATAAAAAATCTAATATATTATCTTTGGAGGATAAAATGGCACGTATTGGTGGTGTAGATTTACCAAATGAAAAGAGAGTTGAAATCGGCCTTACATACATTTATGGTATTGGCAGAGTTACCTCTAACAAAGTCTTAGAGGCTACTGGTATTAACCCAGATACTAGGGTTAAGGACCTTACCGAAGAGCAAATCGGTAAAATTCGTGAATATATGGACAAACATTTGACCACAGAAGGTGAACTTAGAAGAGTTGTTAATATGAACATCAAAGCTCTTCAAGAAATCAAGAGCTATCGTGGTCTTAGACACAAAGCAGGTCTTCCTGTTCGTGGTCAAAACACAAAATCAAATGCTAGAACTAGAAAAGGACCTAAGAAAGTCGGTGGTGCTAACAAACTTAAAAAGCAAGCACCTGCAAAAGGTAAGAAATAGTTTAAGGAAGGATAAGTAAAATGGCAGATAATAAAAAAACAAAGAAAACTGCAACCAAAAAGCGTAGAATTACTACAAGCGTAGATAAGGGCAGAGTTTATATTCAGTCATCATTTAACAACACTATTGTTACTGTTACTGACGCTGCAGGTAATGCACTTGCTGCTTGCTCAGCCGGCGCACTTGGTTACAAAGGTAGCAAAAAAAGCACACCATTCGCAGCTGGTCAAGCTGCTGAAAAGGCTGCTAAAATTGCAAAAGATTATGGTCTTAAATCAGTCGAAGTTTATGTCAAGGGACCTGGCAACGGACGTGAAGCAGCAGTTCGCTCACTTGCAGCTGCTGAACTTGAAGTCACTATGATTAGGGATGTTTCACCTATTCCTCATAATGGCTGTCGTCCACCTAAAGCAAGAAGAATTTAACCAAAGGAGAATATAATGGCAAAATATATTGATGCTGACTGCAGATTATGCAGAAGAGAAGGTACAAAACTTTTCCTTAAAGGCGAAAGATGTACTTCAAAAAAATGTGCTATTGAAAAACGTGTAGGTGCTCCTGGTGTTCACCCAGTTACAAGAAAGAAACCTACTGAATATCAAATTCAGCTCCGTGAAAAACAAAAAGTTAAAAGAGCTTATGGACTTCTTGAAAAACAATTCAGAGGTTATTATACAAAAGCTGCTAAGTCTCGTGGTAAGACTGGTGAAGTTATGTTATCACTCTTAGAGCGTAGACTTGACAATGTTGTTTATAGACTTGGACTTGGCGTTAGCCGTGATCAAGCTAGACAAATTGTTAACCATACTCATATTTTAGTAAATGGTAAGGTTGTTAACATTCCTTCATATGAAGTTAAGGTTGGTGACGTTATTTCTGTTAAAGAAAAGAGCAACAAGAGTGAACTTTTTGCACACGTTAAAGATGCAAGAGTTATTGTTCCAAAATGGCTTGAGTTTGACTCAGCTAAACTTTCAGGTAAAGTGATTGCACTTCCTGCAAGAGATGATATTGATTTGACAATATCTGAACACCTTATTATTGAGCTTTACTCTAAATAAAATTAAATTGGGGGAAAATTATGTTAGAAATCGAAAAACCAAGAATCGAATGCATCGAAGAGAATGGCGGAACTTATGCAAAATTTGTTGTAGAACCTTTAGAGCGTGGCTTTGGTGTAACCATTGGCAATGCGCTTAGACGTATTTTGCTTTCAAGCCTTCCTGGTGCTGCTGCTACAAATATCAGAATTGCTGGTGTTGAGCATGAGTTTATGGCTTTAAAAGGCTCTAAAGAAGACGTTACTGAAATTGTCCTTAATATGAAAGGACTTGCTGTTAAAGTTGACAGCGATGATAAAAATTTCAAAAAGACTTTAAAGCTTAAAGCACAAGGACCTTGTGTTGTTACAGCTGCTGATATTGCTGACGATGATGAAGTCCACGTTATGAACAAGAATATGTACATCTGCACATTAGAGAGCGATGGCGTACTTGATATGGACATTTTGGTTAAACAGGGCAGAGGTTATGAACCAGCTGACAAAAATAAAGATATGAGCTTGCCAATTGGATATATTGCAATTGATAGTATGTATACTCCAGTTAGACGTGCAAGTTATACTGTTGAAAATACCCGTGTTGGTCAAAATACTGATTTTGACAAACTCATTTTAGAGGTTACAACAAATGGCACAGTTAGTGCTAAAGAAGTTATTAGCCTTTCTGCAAAACTTATGAATGAATACAACTGTTTGTTCATTGAACTTGTTGAAAATATGGCAAACACTTCAATCCTTGTTAGCCGTGAGGAAGACAAGGTACATCAACTTTTGGTTATGAGCGTAGAGGATATGGATTTATCTGTTCGTTCATACAACTGCTTGAAGCGTGCTGGTATCAACACTGTTGAAGATTTAATTAAAAAGACTGAGTATGATATGCTCAAAGTTAAAAATCTTGGTAGAAAATCTCTTGATGAGGTTATCCACAAACTTGAAAGTCTCGGGCTTGGTCTCAAGACTAATGAAGATTAAGGAGAATTAGTATGAATACAAGAAAATTAGGAAAACCAACTGATCAACGTCTTGCTATGCTTTCTAATATGGCATCTGATGTTTTATGGTATGGTAAAATTGAAACAACTGAAGCTAGAGCTAAAGCTACTTCTAGATTAGTTGATAAAATTATTACCCTTGCTGTAAACAGTTATGAAGACATTGTTACAGATGAAAAGACCACAAAAGACGCTTCTGGTAAATCAAAGAAAGTTACTGTTTCTAAAGACGGCGCTAAAAAACTTGCTGCAAGACGCAAGATTATCGCTTTACTTGAAGACAGACAAGAGCATAAACAAAAAGGTGAAAAAACAGCTGATTTTGAAGCTAGAACAAAAGGTATTGAAATGCCTTTGATTGAAAAAATCTTTGATGATATTGCACCTAAGTATGCTGACAGAAGCAAGGAAAATGGTCAGAAAGGTGGCTACACTCGTGTTATCAAAACTTCTATTAGACGTGGTGATAATGCACAACTTGCTATCGTTGAGTTAATATAATTAATTAAAAATCACTGAAACTCAGTGATTTTTTTATTTTAATTAAAATATTGTAAATAATTTTTAATTATATTGAAAATCAAAATTCATTGTGTTATAATTTGTTCAAGAGGTAAAACCTATGTTTGAATTTTTAAATTTTCCAGCTGTTAGGTTTAAAAAATCAAAGCTTACAAGAGATGAACTTGAACGCTTTTTTATTACTCGTGAAAAGCAAAGCAAAGAGTGGATGGATAAAACTTTGAATGCTCTTAGTAATAATAATGATGAAGAATTTAACAGACTTAAAGGTGAAACAATAATAGATGGTAGCAATTTTGCTATAGAGTCAGCTATTTCTCGCTTTACTGAGGACAATTTTGACAATGCTATTATTGAGAGATATTTAAAAAATTTAGTAAAAAATGACCCAGATTATGTGCATAATTTTAATATATATAATGACAAGCATTTGAAAATTGAAACTTCACTTGGTGAAATCGATGCTTATAAGTTATCAAAAATCTATCCAGAATTTGTAGAGTATTTCCCAAATATTAGTGATGATACTAGATATGGTAAATGTCATGTATGGTCTAAATATATTTTAAAGAATTTTGAAACAGATAATAAATCTATACGAATAGCAACTGGATTTATTATGCCATTTTCTGAAAAACATAAAACTTTGCACTCTTGGATTGAGATTAGAACAAATGATGGCGTTTATGTTATTGATGCAACAAGAGATTTATACATTAACAAAAAAGGATATTATCAGTGCAATAATATTGAAGGTCCTGTTTATAAAATTTCTAAGAAGACTTTTGACAGGGAAGAAAACTTATTCAATAGAATGTGTAGTTACGATCAAAACTTTTCTAAATTTTATTTATCAAATAGGCATCAAGCAATTGCTGTTTATAAAAATATGTTAAAAGAAGATCAAAAAAGAAGAGAGGAAGACCCGTTATATCGTGAAGCAAAACATTTTCACGACTCTTTAGTCAAAGCACAAGAGAGAAGAGAAAGGGAAAAACGCTTAAATAAAAAAATACAATTAAATCAAAAAGGCGAATAAAAAACCACACCATTGGTGTGGTTTTTTTGTAAGTGAATTTATAGTATTGCAATAGCGATTTGACAAAAAATCATAAGTGAAATTGCATCTACAATTGTTGTTATAAATGGGCTGGCAACTACTGCTGGGTCAAGTTTACATTTTTTTGCGAGTAGTGGCAAAAATGCACCAACCAATTTAGCAACGCAGATTGTTACAAATAGTGCAAGACAAACAACAAGTGAAATAACAACTGTATAATCGTAACCAAATATTAATCTATCAATAAGTTGAAGTTTTGCAAAACAAGCAACAGAAAGTGTTAATGCAAGCAAAATTGCGACGCGTATTTCTTTCCACAGAACTTTAAATATATCTTTAAATGCAACTTCATCAAGGGCTAGCGAACGAATGATTGTGACGGATGCTTGACTACCGGCATTACCGCCAGCGTCCATAAGCATTGGTACACAAGCAAATAGGAAAGTGCTTAAATTATTTAAAGTAGATTCATAAGTGTTAATTATAAGCCCAGTAAAAGTTGCGGAAATAAGAAGTATAAGTAACCAAGGCACACGGCTGGCAAAAATTCTGAAGACATTGGTTTGAAGGTATGGTTTGTCAGTTGGTGTAATAGCTGCAATTTTGCTAAAGTCTTCAGATGCTTCATCTTGGATAACGTCCACCGCGTCATCAATAGTGACGATACCATTTATTCTGTTTTCGCTGTCAACTATAGGTATGGCAAGAAGGTCATACTTTGAAAGCAAGTTAGAAACTTCTTCTTTATCTGTATGAGTGTGAGCTGAAATTATATTGTCGTCCATATAGTCGCCGATTTTATCTTTAGGTTCGTGAACAATCAAATCACGAGCAGAAACTATACCAAGCAATTTTTTCTGGTCATCAGTTACATAAAGAGTGTAGATGGTTTCTTTATCAAGTGCTTGCTTTCTAACTTTTTTAATGGCTTCTTCAGTTGTCATTTTTTCACGCAAAGTAATAAACTCGCTAGTCATTATGCTTCCAGCACTGTCTTTTGGAAAGCCTAAAAGTTTGTTTATCATTTCTCTGGTTTCTTTATCTGAAACTTTTAAAATTTTAACAACCAAGCTTGAAGGCATTTCTTCAATAAGGTCAACAGTATCATCGACAAACAAATTATCAATAATGCTTGCAAGTTCTTTATCAGTAAAAGTCTTAACAAGAGTTTGTTTAGAGTTGCCATCTAGATAAGTGAATGTTTCACTAGCCAAATCTTTTGGAAGTAATCTGAATACGATTAAGATTTTTTCATCATCGATATCATTGATAAATTCAGCAATATCAACAGGTTGCATTTCGGCAAGTATTGGCTTTAGAGAACTGAAATCTCTGTTGTCGATTTTGTCTATTATATCAAGCAGTTTTTCGTGTCTGGTATCAGCTTCTGCCTTTAAAATGACTTCGCTAAGCACTTCACTATTTAAACTAACGTCATCATCATCCAAAATTTCTTCAGAAATTTGTTTGAATTCAAAGTCACTAATGTTTTCTGTTAAATAGCGTTGCAGCTTTTCATCAAACAGCAAAAAGGCATCAGCAAATTTATCAGGGGAAAGCTTTGGTACGATATTTGATAGCAATTCCGGCTTAATTTTAGAAAGTTCATCTGCTAAAGTTTTAGTGTCAACTTTTTCAATTAATTCATTAATTTCATCTATTTTATCTTCGCCAAAAAGCTTGATAATTTCTTCATTTAACATAAGCCCTCCTAAACCTAATTCTTACTTATTATTTAATTATAAAATTTCATATATATTATGTCAAATATAAAAGAAATGTTAATTATTTTTATATCTGCAAATTAATTGTGTTTAAAGTTTTATTTGGTTATAATTAACTTAAGGTGAGTTATGAATTTTATAGAAAATATTTTTAAAAAATTAACTGAAATGGGCAAACATAGTTTCACTATTGACGATGCCGCAAGATATACAGGTTTGATGCATGGTTTCGATAAGCATACTTTGGAAAAGACTTTGGGCACATTAGTTAAGCAGGGAAAACTTGTTAAAGAAAAAAATGGCAGATTTAGCATAGCTAAAGAAAGGGTGACTGTAAAATGTACACTTCTTGGCACAAGCAAGGATTATGCTTTTGCTAGACCTGTGGATAAGGCTTTGGCTGAGCAAGAAAAGGATATATTTATTTCAAGTGCAAATTTAAATGGTGCGTGTCATGGTGATACTATTATTGTTGAAGTTGGTGTTACTGGTAAAGAACGAAAATATAAAAGAAACATGCCAGTTGTAGCAAACGGCAAAAAAGAGGGCAGAGTTGCTGAAATTGTTGAGCGTGGGTTTAAATATGTTGTGGGAATAATGAGTTTGAGCGAGCGAGGTGTAGCCACAGTGCTTCCAGATGACAGGCGTTTTGCAGATTCTGTTTATGTGGCAAATACTGATACTATGGGCGCGGTGAATGGCGTTAAAGTTGTGCTTGAAATTTTAGACTTTCCATCAAACATAAAAATGGCAAGAGGAAAGGTTATTGAAATTTTAGGCGATCCAGCTGATGCAAAAGTAACCACGCTTTCACTCATCCGTTCTTTTGGACTATTTGAAGAATTTTCTGATGAAGTTATTAAGGAAGCTGATAGCGTTAATAAACCAGTTAAAGATGATAACTGTTCAAATCGTGAGGACTACAGAGATAGACTAATTATTACCATAGACGGCGATGATGCAAAAGATTTTGACGATGCTATCTCTATAAAAAAAGTTGGTGATGATTACCACCTAGGCGTTTATATTGCAGATGTTTCACATTATGTTAAACCAAATTCAAAATTAGATGATGAAGCTTTTAAGCGTGGAACTTCAGTATACTTTCCAGATTACGTTTTACCAATGCTTCCAAAACAATTATCAAACGGCATTTGTTCGCTTAACCCAAATGAAGATAGATTTGTTTTAGCTGTTAATATGGTAGTGAATTCTAGCGGAAAAGTGCTTGATTATGACATTAAAAAAGGTATAATTTGCAGTAAATATAGAATGACATACAATAATGTTACAAAAATTTTAGAAGGCGACAAAGAACTTAATAATAAATACAGCGAGATTGTAGGCATGTTAAAGCTGATGGCTGAACTTGCTAAAATTTTGATTGTTCGCCGTAACAATGCTGGTCAGCTTGATTTTGATATTCCTGAGGCAGAAATTGTTATGAATGATGACGGCACTGTAAAAGATATTCACAGAAAGCCAAGGGGCATGAGTGAAAGGCTTATTGAGCAGTTTATGGTGCTGACAAACGAGGTTGTTGCTAAACATTTTTCAAGAATGGGAGTGCCATTTGTATACCGTGTGCATGAAACTCCAGTGCTGCCAAAACTGCAGGGATTTAAAGCTTTTGCAGTAAGTTTAGGACTTAAATTTAATAGTACAGGAAAAGAGCCTAGCCCTAAGGATTTTCAGGTTGTGCTTAAAAAAAGCGAGGGGCAGGACTATTCAACTGCACTTTCAAAAGTTATGCTTAGAAGTATGCAAAAGGCGAGATATGACACAGAAAATTTGGGACACTTTGGTTTGGCACTTAAAGATTATTGCCATTTTACTTCGCCTATCAGAAGGTATCCTGATTTAACCATTCACCGCATTATCACTGAAATTTTAGATGGAAAAATGACGGATAAAAAACTTAAAATGTATGATGAATTTGTAGCAAATTCTGCTGAGCGTAGTAGTACTACTGAAAGGCAGGCAGAGGAAGCAGAACGTACTGTTGATGACCAAAAAGCAACTGAATTTATGTCTACAAAAATTGGTGAAGAATTTGATGGTGTCATTTCTGGCGTAACTGAGCATGGATTTTATGTTGAACTTGAAAACACTGTTGAAGGCTTTGTTTCAACCGCTTCGCTTGCCAAGGGTGTGTATCAGTTTGATGAGGGCAGATATATGCTTTTTGGAAATGGCAATACATACAGAATAGGGCAGAAAGTTAAAATAAAAGTTGAAAGTACAGATATTGTTTTGAGGCACATAAACTTTGCTCTGATTGAAAATTAATTGTAAAAAAAACAGCACTAATTTAGTGCTGTTTTTTTTATATTTGTTTTAATTATGCTCCAAAGCTATTTTCATTTTGAAGATTTGTTATAAGTTTTAGATTTTCAGGTAATATTCTTGCTTTATAATCCATATTTTTCAGACCTAATGCATAATCTACACGAGCGCTGTTAGGTTCATTAGTCGAATTAACTTTTTCTATTTTATTGTTGTTTTCAGCTTTTTGTTTAATATTTAAAATTCCAAAAATATATTTGTTTTCACCGTCTGTTACTATGTATGTTGTGTTTCTAACAAATTTACCTTTTAAAATTTCTTCTTCTAAATATTCTTCAATATTTTCTCTTAATTCTTTAGGTGATGTATGACCTCCGAAATACTCTCTAGTATTTGGTACGGTAACTTTTATATTATCAAGTTCAAAGTCAATCACATCCAAACTTTTAATATATTCAACCACATTCTTTGCTTTTGCTTCATCCGATGTGGTTTCTCTATTTTGAATGCCTTTGCTTGCTATATTTAAAATTTCTTTTGCTTCTAAATATTTTATTGCAAGTTCACCTTTAATGTAATCGCAAATTCTTTTAGATGCTGACATAAGGTTTGAACGCAAATAAGATTCGCCTGAATTATCACCAAATGATTTTAAGCTTTTGATGTATTCATTTTTTGACTTAATTTTTTTAGTATCACCAAGAAGTTTTAAATCTTCAGTTGTTTCATCAAGCGCATATGGCACTAGGGGAATTTTTAAGCTTAACAATGTATTTTTGCTTTGTGCATGCATTGAATCAGTTAAAATGAAATCCATATTAAGTATTCCTGGGATACCAGCGTCATTAACTTCTTCAAGCAGTCCATCAATATAATTTCTAAGGCTTTGGTTTGTAAAAAAGCCATTAGCATTTTCACTATTTATTGTGAGATTGAAATTTTTTAACATAATTCCTCCTAATTGAAGCCATTTTTTGACTTTTTTAAAGAATTTTGCGTTTTTTATAAGCAAATAATGAATTTACTTATATATTAATTATAACGTAAAATGCATATTTTGTCAATATTTAGCAAATGTAACTATGACAAATTAAAATAGTGATAAAATTAGCCTTGATAATTTGCTTAACTTGTGATAAAATAGCTATATGAAAATAATTACAGATAATAGAGAAGCAAGGCATAATTACTTTTTGGAAAATGGCATAGAGGCTGGTATTGTGCTTGAAGGCAGTGAAGTTAAATCACTTCGTGCTGGCAGGGCAAATTTAAAAGACAGCTATGCTATTATTCGTGATGGCGAAGTTTTTTTACTTAACTGTTTTATTTCAAACTTTAGTAAGGCTGGTATGTTTGCACCTGATGAAAGAAGAACCAGAAAGCTGCTTTTAAATAAACAAGAAATTTTAAAGTTTGAAAAAAAGATTAAAGAGCAAGGTTATACCTTGGTGCCAACCAAAATGTATTTTTCAGGTAGCAATGCAAAGGTTGAAATTGCCCTTGCTAAAGGTAAAAAACTTTATGATAAAAAAGATAGCAAAATGAAAGCTGACCAAATGAGGTATGCCGAAAGGCAACTTAAGGCGAATTAACAAGAGTAGTTATTTTCAAAAACAGTAAGGCATTTAGCCTTGATATTTTATGGGGATGTAATGGTTTCGACAGGCGGAATTGGTACATTTTTTATAAGCGTGTGTGTAGCCCAAATCTACATTAAAATTTGGAAAAAAATAAACGCAAACAATAAATTTGCTGCTACTAACGTAGCAATTGCTGCCTAACTTATTGGCGCACGGCAATATTGTCTTTCTCGCGGGGAC
>CAZYYI010000017.1:0-16206 GCA_964651835.1 uncultured Lachnospiraceae bacterium | reverse complement strand
AGCAATTGCTGCCTAACTTATTGGCGCACGGCAATATTGTCTTTCTCGCGGGGACTATGTTGTTGTTAGATTATGCGAGTTAGCTGGTTTTGGCGTTGACCCAAACTCAGTGAGATTTTAGTCAAATAGTTAAAAGTGATTTTGTTTGTTTAAAACTTTTAATGAAATTCAAAATAAACTGTCACACGAAGAAGGGAAAATGTATCTCCGTTTGGACGCGGGTTCGACTCCCGCCATCTCCACCAAAAATACTAAACAAAAAGTCTTTTTTAGGAGGAAATAGTGGAAAAAAAGTATATAGTAGAGATTTTAGATTTTATGGTAAAGACTGGAAAACGACTTTTAGGCGAACAGGGTAATATTGAAGACATTGGTATCAAGAAACAATGGTTAACTGAAGAGGATATTCGTATTGAAAGAGAAATTGTACAAATTGTTGAAAAAATTCCAGGTGAACACAAATTTTTTGCCGAAGAAGAACACAATAATTTTGTTGATTCGGATTCAATTTGGGTGGTTGATCCGATAAGCGGAACAAAACTTTTTATTGAGGGGAAGAAAAACTATGCAATAGTGGCAAGTCATGTCTCAAAAGGGAAGGTCGACTTTGCCGCGGTATACAATCCTAGTAGTGACAAACTTTATGTAGCAAATGAGGAAGACGTGACGATAAATGGTAAAAAGTTGAAAAATAGCCAAAAATTTGGAAAAAGAATAATTTTTTCTCCTAGTTATGCTTGGAAAGACAAAGATCAATTGGCACGTATTGAAGAGAGATTGAAACAAAAATATGAGGTATTTCCATCGCAAGGTTCATTTGCAGTCAATTATTGTCTTGTGGCGGAAGGTGAGTATGATGGAGTTGTTTCATTGACAAAAGATGCTTTTCCTGAGTTTGCTGGATGTTTCATAGCAAATAGCACCGGGGGTATTTGTGCGACAAATATTTCAGGAAACAAGGATATTTCGCCAAACGATAGAGTATTTGTTTGTGGAAGTAAACAGAATTATCAAGATTTGTTTTCAATAGTGAGTAACGAATTAGGTTTGTCACAAAAAAACTTATAAAATAATTAACCAGTCGCGAAATCAAAATAGCAAAATCAAAAACCGACTACTTGTAGTACATACACAAAAATAAAATTCAGACCATTGGTCTGAATTTTTATTTTCTGATATGACTTATGTTTAATTAAATTGTAAAATATAAAAGGCAACTATTTGTTGCCTTTTTGATTTTATGTTATAATGATAACGAGGTTAAAAATGATTATTTCAACAGGGATGAGAACAGACATACCAGCCTTTTATTCTAAGTGGCTTATAAACAGAATAAAAGAGGGCTTTGTGTATGTTAGAAATCCATATTACCAAAATCAAGTAACAAAATATTTACTGAGTCCTGACGTTGTGGATTGTATTTGCTTTTGCACAAAAAATCCTATTCCTATTTTGCCATATCTAGATGAGCTTAACAAGTTTAGGCAGTTTTGGTTTGTTACAATCACACCTTATGGAAGAGATATTGAGCCTAATGTTCCAGATAAAGATAAAGTTATTGAAGCATTTAAGGAAATTTCAAAAAGAGTTGGAGTGAGTGGAATAGGTTGGAGATATGATCCTGTGTTTTATGGTGACGGATTTGACCTAAATAGACATATTTTAGAATTTGAAAAAATTGCAAAGAAACTTAAAGGTTACACAGATTCTTGTGTTTTGAGTTTTCTTGATTTATATGAAAAAGTTAAAAGGAATGCACCAGGCATTTATCCACCAACTATCCAGCAGCAGAAAGAACTTGGCAAAGCACTTGCAAAGATAGCAAAAGAAAATGGAATGACTATAAGAACATGTTGCGAAGGCACGCACCTTGCAGAACTAGGGATTGATGTTTCTGGTTGCCAAACAAAAGAGGTTATTGAAAGGGCAATTGGTGTTTCATTAAACCCACCAAAAAAGAAAAATGCAAGAGCTATTTGTGATTGTCTTTTAGGACAAGATATTGGTGCATACAATACTTGTGGTCATCTTTGTAAATATTGTTATGCGAATATGGACAAAAAAGTTGTTATTGAAAATATGAAAAAACACGATCCAAGTTCGCCATTTCTTATTGGCAATTTGCAAAAAGGCGACAAGATTACAGAAGCAAAGCAAGAAAGTTATATAAATTCGCAAATAAGTATTTTTTGATAAAAAATGCAATAATCTAGAAAAATAAGCGCAAAAATTAAAAATAATTTAAAACTATATACAAAATTAAGTTAATATGGTATTATATTATTATGAGAATATTTGATTGGCAAGTCCATTTTTCATATGGTAAAAGGGTTAAAGATAATGATATACCTTGTCATTACCTTAAAATAGACCCAGAAGAAGTATTGCTTGATAAGCCTACTGTTTTTTATTTTGGTGGAACAGGCACAAATTCAACCATGCAAGTTAATGGCGGGTTGAAGATGCTTGAGAATTTGCTTAGGGAGTTTTCATCTGATGTCAATTTAATTGGAATGCATTATAACTATATTGACTCTGATGAAAACGAAGCGATAGATAGAAATATTGATGAATTTATTAATTATATATTATTAAAGCATATTCAAAAAGATGGTGCTGTTTTAGATGTGCAAGAAGTTTGTAAAAGAATGAGAAATATAACTATTTTTGCACATTGCTTTGGAAAGAAGATTGCTGATAGAATGGTTCAAAAACTAGAAATTTTACTAGAAAACTTAGGGTATAGAAAAAAAGACTGTGCCAAAATTGCTGGTCAAATTTTTATAATTTCACATGCGTCTGAGCCTTGTGAAAAAAAATCTCATGCAAAGACTTTGGACGTTGTTTCTCCACTTGATAATTTAATTGATGATAATAATTATGCATGGAGACTTTTATTAGGTAATTTAAATCAAGCTCAAATTAGTCCATCAGATAAAAAAGAGTTAGAAAGACTGATTAAAGAATATGGTAAAATGGTAGGACAGGAAGTTCAAAGATTTTACGAAAAGAATAATAGAGTGTTTATTGTTAAAGATAAGGATGAAATTTATCTTGCTCCATCAATGCCGTTAGATCAATATTGGTGGGAACATGGCTCAAAATTTATTTCAAGAAATGAAGAGTATAAGGCTAATAGTAATGCTACCGAAGTTGGAGATTATGTTTCAAGGTGTTTGCTTTGTGCACTTTGCAATTCGGTTGCTAATGCTATATTAAACAATAATAGTGATAAGATTATTCCATTTGATTTAGATGAACTTAAACTTCAACTTGAAGATGTTGTTAGAGATTTTAATAGTAAAGAAACGATTTCTTATGATGTCGATAATTTATCTAAGTAATGATAATTTAATTAAAAGGTGTAGAAAAATTCTATGCCTTTTTTATTTGACTAAAAAAATCAAAAATTCAAAATTTGGAAGTTAAATTGATACAGTTTGCAAAAAGTTGTGATATAATTGACTTAGGAGAAATAAAATGACTAAAGAAAAGTTATTAGAATTTATAAAAAAGCAAAAAACGGCATTCATTTCATCGGTAGATGAGAATGGCTACCCAGTAACAAGGGCAATGCTTGCGCCACGAGAAATTGATGGCAACGATATTTATTTTTCAACCAACACTTCAAGCAATAAAGTTAAACAATATTTGGCAAACAACAAAGCGTGTATTTATTTTTATAAGCGTGGAAGATTTAAGTATCAAGGTGTGAGCATAAAAGGAACAATGCAAGTTTGCACTGACCAGCTAACCAAAGATAAAATTTGGAGATTTGGCGACAAATTGTTTTATAAACAAGGTGTAACCGATCCAGATTACTCAGTCTTGAAATTTACAGCTGAAGAAGCTGAGTATTATTGCGATTTTAAGATAGAAAAAATAAAATTTTAAAAAATGAAAATCACGAACAATGTTTCGTGATTTTTTGTTAAAACTGATACAGATTGCAAAACTTTGTGGTATAATCAAATCATGGAAAAGAAAAACATAATTCAACTTGATAGTGGATCTGAATACAAAATGATGTGTCAAGGTAACACAGCAGAAGTGTTATTATTTGATGAAACGAAAATATTAAAGTTGTTTAGAAAAAATTTTCCGCTTGAAATAATTGAAACTGAATATAATATTGCAAAAAAAATATCATCAGAATTGGAGTTTGTGCCAAAAGTTTTTGAAATTATTGAATATAAAAATCGTTATGGCATTTTGTATGAAAAAATGAATGGCAAGGACATGATTGTAGAAATGTTCCGTAAGCCTTACAAAATTGGGGATTATTCAAAAGCATTAGCCGCAGTGCATGTCAAAATCCATAAAATAGTAACGGACTTGGGGTTAGATGTAAAAGATAGACTATTGCAAAATATCGACGCTACCACAGATTTGTCATCACAAGAGAAGGAAAGTATTGCAGTTTATTTGAAAACACTGTCTGATGGAAAATCACTTTGTCATTTTAACTTCCACCCGGGCAATGTTATGATTAAAGGCAATGAATTTTATGTGATAGATTGGATGACCGCTTGCAAGGGAGATGCTATTAGTGATGTTGCAAGAACATATCTTTTATTGCGATATGGCGAATTAGCATACGCAAATTTCTTTGTAAAGTTTATTGCACACATTGTCACAAAGCATATTGGAAAAGTATATTTGTGTGAGTACAAAAAATTGACTGGCATTTCTGATGAAGATATAAAGAAATGGCTTTTGCCTATAGCCTCCGCAAGACTTATAGAATGGATACCAAAAAGCGAAAAAAGAAAGTTGCTAAAATTCATTAGAAAAGAATTGAAAAAAATAAATTAGTATTTTTTTAATAGTTTTTGAATATTAGAAAGTTTATATTTTGAAATATTTATTTTTGAAACTATATTGACACATCGAGAGGTCTTTGTTAAAATAAATAAAAAAGAGAGAGTATTAAATTATGTTTTTTGATAAAGATAAAAATAGAGAAATTACATCAGTATATGATTATCCACTTAACTTGCAATTTGATTTTGTGGTTGATGCTCTACGCAAATTTAATGATGATGTTGGAAATAAAATTTGCAATATTTGTGATCGTGCAAATACTGAACAACTAATTTTTTTGACTAGTTCTCTTAGAGATCATATAAAGATAAATCAAATTATAAAAACAGATCTTGATTGTGATGATGATAGTAATGATAAAGTTGAATATAAGGTTGTATCAGTAAATATTCCAAGTGATTTAAAAGCACAAATAACTGATTTATATAATCGAATGTTAACAAATAGCTTACCAACGAATAATGAGGCAAATGAAATAGCAAAAAAAGAAAAAGAGAAAAAATGTATTGTAGATGGTTTTAAAAATTTATTTAATGAGTAGAAATCTAAATCAAAAAAAAATGTTTTAGAAGATATAGAAAATTTAAAAGCGTCTCAAAATATTTTAGGTGGCGAATAAAAAAAGTGGATTTAGAGTCCACTTTTTTTAATTTTCATTATTTATGCCTTTTATATATTGGTCGATAGCCAAATAGTGAATTACACCTGCAAGAAGTACAATACCGGCAATGACTGCCATAACAATACAAATCCAGTTAAAGTTTCTGCCATCAAGCAAGTATGTTACAATCATAACGCATACAAAGAGTAAACTGGTTCTGATGTATTCAAGCATTGTTCTGCAATTTGCAAGCTTTGTCTGTTTTACTATTAATGAATTGTTATCTTTAGCACGTTCTGTTTTATTTTGACTTTCCATACTAAGATAATAACCAGCAAATTAAATTTTATTCAAAAAATTTTATTTTTTTGTATTATAACCATCTGGATTCATTTGTTGCCATTTCCAAAGGGAAGCACACATATCATCAAGGTTTCTTTCAGCTTTCCAACCAAGTTCTTGGTAAGCCTTATCAGCTTTTGCATAGCTTGATTCAATATCAGCGTTTCTTCTTGGGCAAATTTTATAAGGAAGTATTTTACCACAGGCTTTTTCAAAAGCGTGTATAAAATCAAATACTGTGTAGCCAACTCCTGTACCAAGGTTATAAATATGCACGCCTGCAGTTTCTATCTTTTTTAGAGATGCGGTATGGCCTTTTGCAAGGTCTACAACATGTATGTAATCACGAACACCAGTGCCGTCTGGGGTGTTGTAGTCATTACCAAAAACATTTATAATTTCAAGTTTACCACTTGCAACTTGAGCAACATATGGAGCAATGTTTGTTGGAATGCCTTTTGGATCTTCACCAATAAGCCCAGATTCATGAGCACCAATAGGATTGAAATATCTGAGTAATATTATTGACCAAGCATTGTCTGAAACATAAAGGTCACGCATAATCTCTTCAATCATAAGCTTTGTTCTTGCATATGGGTTTGAAACCGACAAATTGCAAGTTTCATCAATTGGCAAAGTTTCTGGTTTATTGTAAAGGCTTGCAGAAGAAGAGAAAATAATTTTTTTACAATTATATTTTTGCATTACCTCTAAAAGTGCGACTGTTCCGCCAATATTGTTGTCATAATAATCAAGTGGAATATCAATACTATCATTAACAATTTTTAAGCCTGCAAAGTGAATAACTGCATCTATTTTATTTTCTGTAAAAATTTGTTCAAGTGCATTTTTATCACGCATATCAGCTTCATAAAATTTTAAGCTTTTGCCAGTAATTTGTTCAACTCTATTTAAACTTTCAATGCACGAATTGCAAAAATTATCAAGAACAATAACTTCATAATTCTCATTCAAAAGTTCAACGCAAGTATGTGAACCTATATATCCAGCACCGCCGGTAACTAAAATTGTTTTCATAAGTTTCTCCAAATGTAAAATAATTAATTAAAATTACTATATAAATTATAAGTTTTTATATTTTATTTGTAAAGTGAAATGATTTAGATACTTTTATTTATTTTAATTAATTTGATGAAATATTTTGTAATTCATTTATTTTATGATATTATTTAATAAGAGGAAATGTTTATGAAAAAAATATATTTTTCAGGTTCAATTAGTGGCGGAAGGGATGATGCAAAAATTTATGCAGAGATTATTAAAATCTTATCTAAAAAATTTGATGTGCTTACTGAACATATTGGTAATGATAACTTGACTGCTTTTGGTGAAAAAGATAGAACCGATATTGAAATTTATTTAAAAGATAAAGAATGGCTTGATGAGTGTGATTTTGTTATAGCGGAAATTACTACACCAAGTCTCGGTGTTGGTTATGAATTGGCTTATGCTGAGGCTCATAATAAGCCAGTTTATTGTTTTTATAGAAAACCAAAAAATAGGGCAATTTCATTTATGATAACTGGAAATAAAAACTTTAAGTGCCATGAATATAAAGATGTTAATGAATTAGAAAAACTTTTTGATGAATTAATTTAAAAATAAAAAAACGAGCGTTTGCTCGTTTTTTGCTTACAAATTTATTAGTCAGGTTGACTTTCGCCATTGCCAAAGGCTATTAAACTATTTTCATAATTTCTTTCAAATGCATCAATCAAATCATTTTTATATTCATCTGATTCAAGAAGTTTATATAACTCTGCCTCTGATAAAACATATTCATCATCTAGCGAAGTTAAATGGGTATAATTTGAAAAAACACGCTTATCAACAAATGGAACTGGGTGAGTGAGGTTTAAATTTTTATCAATTTGGCTTGGTCTAAACATATTAGCTAAAAAGTGTTTTAAAGTTATATCAAGTTTATGGCAACTACCATCACAAGACTCTTCAAACAATTTAACGAATTTTTTGCTGGTAAGGTCAAAAGCATTGATAATTGTGTCAACTTGAACAGAAATGATATCTTTGTTATAACCTTGAGCTTCTGCATAGCTCTGATATTTTTTAGTAACATCATCAAGGGTTTGTCTTCTTGCTGGCTTAACATAATTTTTGATAGGTGCTTCTTTTTCTTGAAGTCTACCTTCGAGTTCATTAGTTATATCTTTATCAAATTTTTCATCTTTAATTGTTTTAAATAAATTTTCTTCAGATGCCATTTCAATCATAATTGGTTCTAGGTATTTTTCAATGGTTTCCAAGCTAACAATTGAAACACCTTGATCAATTGCTTTGTGAACAAGATTTTCTGGCAAAACATTAGCTGATAAAATTATTAAAGTTTCTTCAAAAATCATAAAATCATCAGAGCAACATATTTCGAAAAACTTTTGAAGATTATTTCCATAAATTTCATAATTGTTGATAGTTTTAAGATATTCAAGACCAAAATTATCATTTTCAGCAGCTTCAAAAGCATCTTTTTTTGCAAGCGCTGTTAATATTTCAAGTGCCTTACTATTGCCTTCGCCCATATTTGCAATAATCTCATTTAGTGACATAAATTTTTTCATAAAAAAATCTCCTAAGCATTAATAGATTAATTATAACATATCAAAGTAGGCATTTCAATATTTTATGTTAAAATAATAAAAAAAGTTTTCACACTATTTGATTACTTACTTTAAATATTATATAATATGCTTAAATATTTTATATAGGTGGACTATGTATAACGAATTAACTGAAGTTGATATAAAAAAAATGAATGAAGAACTTTACCATCGTAGAGTAGAACTCAGACCAGTATTGACTGACGCTGTTAGAGAGGCGAGGGCGCTTGGCGATTTATCAGAAAATGAGGAGTACCGTGCAGCAAGGCGTGCTAATGGCAGAAACGAAAGCCGTATCAGATTTTTAGAAAAGATGATAAAAACTGCAAAAATAATTAAAGTTGAATCAAAACCTGATGAGATTGGCTTATTTGACAAAATTACTGTGCTTTATGAAGATACAAATGAGGAATCTGTACTGAGGCTTTCCACAACCACAAGGCTTGACCTTGCAAATGGTGTTATCAGCAAAGAGTCACCTTTTGGTAAAGCAGTGCTTGGCAAAAAAGTTGGGGATAGAGTAGAGGTCAAAACAAGTGACGGCTATATCTATTTTGTTAAAATATTGAAGATAGAAAAGGGTGAAGATGACGACTCAATTGCCCTAAATGGATTTTAGCAACCAAAATTAATCAATCTGCTGCGTTACTAAAAAATTTTTAGAGCCTTGCATCTTAATCAATTTTGAATGCTAAAAGAGTTTATTGCTTTGATTAATTTAATTATAATATGTAAAAGGATATGGATTATGAGATTATTACTTTGTTCAGATTTTTATTCAATAGGAATAAAATATTTAAATAGATTTTTTGATAGTTTCAATGGCAAAACTTGTCTTTTTGTAGGCTATGCGTACGAAGATGACAGTGAAATGTATGAGTCAAGAGTAAAAGATAAACTTGCAGAATTGGGTATCAAAATTGTTGACTTAACACCTGATTACAAATTTGCTGATAATATTGATATGATGTATGTGCGTGGAGGAAATGCAACAAAGCTTATTCATTATCTCAAAAAATATAATCAGTGGAACAAGATTAAAGATTTAGTTGAGGAAAAGAATGTTCTTTACATTGGGCTCAGTGCGGGCAGTTTGATTGCCGGCTCTGACACTGAATGGACACTTAGAAGTGAACCATATGATGTAGACCTAAAAAAGCTTTACGGCAAAGATGCACTTAAAGGTTTTAGATGGGTAAACAAAATGGTGTTTGTGCATTGCAGTAAATATCGTATGCTTTGGGGCAGTGAAAATATAAATGGCAGTCAGGATTATAGAACTCATAATGTTGAATATTATGGTGACTATTTAAGAGATTTAAAACTTTACAAAAAGGGAACATACATAACCCTTGGTAACAACCAAATGCTTTATCAAAACGGCGATGAAACCACACAAAAAATTTTGACTTACGATTGGAGCAAAATTCCAATTATTGATAGGGATGAGTTATAAAGAATAAAAAAAGACCTTGAATTCAAGGTCTTTTTTATTTTGTGATTTTCGCCGTTAGGACATATCTTCATATAATTCTAAATAAGCCTCAGCAGTGTCTTCAATATCAAAGTCTTGCTCCATAGCACTTTTAATATACTCTTCAAACTTTTCTTTATTATAAAAATGGCGAACTGCTCTTGAAAGCAAATCTGAAAGGGCAGTAGCATTATAGTCTTTTAAAATGTAGCCGTTTCCGCCTTCAAACCTAAAGTCAGTAAAGTTATCTTTTATGCCACCAGTAAGGTAAACTATTGGCAAACATCCATACTTGTTTGCAATGAGTGGGGTTTGACCACAAGGTTCTGAAGTTGCTAAGCTTAAAAGAAAATCGCAACCGGCATAAAGTTTGTGAGGTAAAATTGCATCATATGCAGTTTTTACGCAAACTTTTTCTGGGTAGCTTAAGGCAAGTCGTTTAAAGTAGTCCTCAAATTCTGGATTACCTAAGCCAACAACTACAAGTTGAGCTCCACTTTCCAAAAATGGTTTGATGCTAGCAGAAATAAGGTCAATACCTTTGCCGTGATCCATAAACCCAACAAACGCAAACATAGGGAAGTTTTCATTTACTGCAAGCCCAAGTTCTTTTTGAAGTTCAAGTTTATTTTCAACTTTTTTTGCTATTGAGTTTTTGCTATAATTTACATAAATATGTTCATCAGTCCTTGGATTAAAAACTTTATAATCCACACCACCGGCAATAGCACTGAATTTGTAGTCTACACTTGCAAGCACATTATTAAGTCCACAACCTTTTTCATCTGTCAAGATTTCTTCTTTGTAAGTATTGCTAACTGTAACTATTTGGTCGGCACAAAGTATGCTAGCTTTAAGGATATTGGCACTGCCAAAAAAGTCAAAAAGGTATGCAAACTTATCTTCAATATCAAATAGGTCACGAACCATACTAAAGTCACATTTACCTTGAAAACTTATATTGTGAATAGTAAGAACAGACTTAATATGTTCATACTTTGGATTTTGCCAAGCAAGAACTTTTAAAAATACATTTACAAGCCCTGTTTGCCAATCATTTGCGTGTATAATGTCTGGAAAGAAATTAATAATAGGCAACATTTCAAGAACAGCTTTACTGAAAAAACTGAATCTTTCAATATCATCAGCATATCCATACAACTTTTCACGACCAAAGTAGTGTTTGTTGTCTATAAAGTAATAGGTGATATTATTAAATTCATATTTATAAATGCCGCAATATTCTTTTCGCCATTTAAGTTCAACTGTACGCTCACCAACAAGTTCAAAGTTTTCACTATACTCTTTTTTTATGGTGGAGTAGTATGGTAGCACTACACTAATGTTTACACTTTTGCTTTTGTCAAGATATTTTGGAATAGCGTTACTAAAATCCGCTAAGCCACCTCTTGCACAAAAAGGTGTACATTCACTGCTGACAAAAAGTACATCTATTTTTTCTTTTTCATTATCTATATTATAATCGTCCATATATTCTCCAAGATTAAATCTTTTAACTTTTGGTGACGGAAATTTGTATTACGCCAAAGTTAAATGTTAGTTGTTTTCAGGTTTTTTAACTTTTTTAATTAAAATTGCTGAATTTGCTGGTAAATTGATTCTTATTGCATTTGTTTTGCCATTCTTATTCATAATTGATGAATACATAAGTTCATTTACTTCACCGCTTCCACCAAATTCTTTGTAATCTGTTGAAAGGATTTCCTCATAGCATCCTGGTTCATTTACACCCATAACATAATCTGGTAAATGGTAAGGTGAAAAATTACAAACGCAAATTATATAGTTTCCAGCTTTATCATATCTTGCAAAAGCGTTGACACAGTTTTCATTGTCATCATGAACTAGCCATTCAAAGCCTGTGGCATCATAGTCACGCTCATACATTTCTGGGCTATTTTTATAAAGCTCATTTAAAGTTTGCACAAATTTGGAAAGTTTTTTATTTTTTTCAGATTTCATCAGTACAAAACTTATTATTCTATCATATGTCCATTCTGCAATCTGTCCAAATTCACAGCCCATAAACACAAGCTTTTTGCCAGGGTGCATATACATATACATAAAGAATGCTCGGCACAAATCAACTTTAGTTTTAAAATCAAAATCGCCGTTCATTTTGCCAATAAGTGAGTGTCTGCCGTTTGAAACTTCATCGTGGTCAACTGGAAGGATATAATTTTCAGTAAAACAATAGTCCAGCGAATGAGTGATAATGTTGTGATGAAACTTTCTAAAATATGGGTCCATTGAAGTATATTCCCAAATATCGTTGATCCAGCCAATGTTCCATTTAAAGTTAAAACCAAGTCCACCAATATGGGTTGGGCGAGTTACTAAAGGGAAAGATGTTGCTTCCTCTGCAACCATAATGCAATCTGGGAACTCTTCAAACACTTTGCAGTTAAGTTTTTTAAAGAACTCTACACCTGCATAGTTAATATTGCTTCCGTCAGCACTTGGCACCCATTCATCGTGGTTTCTTGCAAAATCAAGATAGAGAACAGATGAAACTGCATCAACTCTGAGCCCATCCAAATGGTATTTTCTGAGATAGAAAAGGGCAGACGAAATTAAAAATTGCACAACATAAGGATTTTCATAATCGAAGATTCTTGTGCCCCAAGCAAGCTGAAGTTTTCTGTCCCACTTTGGACTTTCATAAAGGCAAGTGCCGTCCCATTCAATAAGTCCAAAATCATCTTTAATAAAGTGACCTGGCACCCAATCTAAAATAACTCCAAGCCCAGCCTCGTGGCATTTATCAACAAAATACATAAAGTCTTTTGGTTTTCCAAACCTACTAGTCACAGCAAAGTAGCCAGTGATTTGGTATCCCATTGAAACTTCGTAAGGATATTCAGAAATTGGCATAACCTCAATATGTGTGTAGCCCATCTTTTTTACATATGGCACAAGAGTTGAAGCAAATTCACGATAAGTGTAATAACTGCCATCACTGTGACGCTTCCAAGTGTTGAAATTTACTTCATATATATTCATAGGGGATTCAAGCAAATTTTGTTCTTTTTTTGCTTGCCATTTGCTATCTTTCCAATTATATCCAGACATATCATATATAATAGATGCATAATCTTTTTCACTGGTAAGGTTTTGCCCATAAGTTGCGTATGGGTCACATTTAACAACTTCTTTATCATTTTCATCTACAACAATATATTTATACTTTTGGTTATTTTTGGCTTTTTCAACAAAAACTTCCCAAATATTTGAGTCTTTTATACGGTGCAGTGGGTGAGATTCTTTATCCCAATCATTAAAATCGCCAACGACAAAAATAGCTTTTGCATTTGGTGCAAAAACTCTGAAATATGCCCCAGCTTTGCCATTTTTACGCGACAAATGACAGCCAAGGTAGTCATAAACTTTATAATTTTCACCCTTTTGTATTCGAGTGAGTTTACTGTCTGAATTCATAGTCAGTCCGAGAGGGACATTTATCTCCTTTATTTAAAGAAACTGATAGCATTATAGCATATTTTGAAACTTATGTCAAATTGTTTACTATGTAATGGCAATTTGCCGGCAGTTTCTATAAAGCTTATATTTTGCGGTTTTGCAGGGAATTTAAATATTTTATTTTGAAAAATTTTAAATTTTTGTTAAAATAAAATTGATACATAGGAGAAATATTATGAAGGTTTGTTATTATGATACTGAAATGCAAAAAGGTGCAAGATCAATATTTTTGGCTGGTCCTACAGTGAGAATGAGTCAGCTTGAAAGTTGGAAAGGTGATTTTTGGAGAAAAGATGCCTTAAAAATATTGGAAGAACTTGGTTTTGACGGAATTGTGTATGTGCCAGAGTATTTGTATTATAAAGATATCATATCTGACCAAGAAAAGTTTGATTGGGAGTGGGATGCACTCCATTCAAGTGGAGTTGTTTTGTTTTGGGTGCCAAGGCAGTTTCCTGAACTTCCAGCAATGTGCACAAATGTTGAGTTTGGATATTATAACGGCATAGGCAAAAAAGTTGTCTATGGTAGACCTGATACCGCCGATAAAAATGGATATCTAGATGAACTTTTTGCAAAACTTTATAACAAAAAACCACAAAATGATTTAAAGTCATTACTGAAAGAAGCTGTGCAAATAGTAAAAGAATAATATTTTAAGGAGCAAATGATGAAACTTATTAGTTGGAATGTTAATGGACTTCGTGCTTGCAAAAGCAAGGGCTTTGACGAGTTTTTTGAAACTGAAAATGCAGATATTTTTTGCATTCAAGAAACCAAAATGCAAGAGGGTCAAGCTGATGTAGAAAAACTTGGCTATTATCATTATATGAATAGTGCCGAGAAAAAGGGATATGCTGGCACACTTGTTTACAGCAAAATCAAACCTATTAATGTGATTTATGGCATTAAGGATAAGTATAACGATGAGGGCAGGGCGATAACTCTTGAATTTGAAAACTTTTACTTTGTTTGTTGCTATGTTCCAAATTCACAAGAAGGCTTGAAAAGACTTGACTATCGTATGCAATTTGAAGATGAGCTTAAAGCATACTTGCTTGAATTAAAAAAGAAAAAACCAGTTATTTATACTGGCGACCTCAATGTTGCACACACTGAAATTGATATTAAAAATCCAAAGGCAAATGTCAAAAATGCGGGATTTACAATTGAGGAACGTACTAAGTTTACTGAACTTCTTGCAAGCGGATTTATTGATACTTACAGGCACCTTAATCCAGATAAAATTGAATACTCTTGGTGGAGTTACCGCTTTAACGCGAGAGCAAACAATGCCGGCTGGCGTATAGATTACTTTTTGGTATCTGAGGAAATTGTTAGTAATGTTAAGAGTGCAGCAATTAGAACCGAAACACTTGGCAGTGACCACGCCCCAGTTGTACTTGAAATTGAGTTATAAATAAAAATGGTTACCATACTAGGTAACCATTTTTTTTATTGCTTAATTATTTTTTGTTATTTGAAGCTTCTTCGCTAAGTTCTTTTATAACTTCTTCAGCGTGGTGTTTTGCACCGCTGATGAGTCTTTCAGCTTCTTCCTTACTTGTTTTTGCAAGTGTGAAGTATCTTGACTGAGTTTGTGTAAATTCTTCATATTGTTTGGTTGGTAGTTTTTCATCAAAAGTGAGTGTATCAGTATTTGGATTGTATCTATAAATTGGCCAGTAGCCAGATTCAACAGCAAGTTTTTGTTGTGCTTGAGAGTTGCTCATATCACTTCCGTGGTTGATGCAAGGGCAGTAGCAGATAATGATAGATGGTCCTTTATTTTCTTTAGCTTCTTTAAAGGCATTTATTGTTGCTTGCTGGTTTGCACCAAGTGCAACTTGAGCAACATAAACATTTGGATATTGTCTTGCAATTGCACCAAGATTTTTCTTTTGAGTTTGCTTGCCACCAGCTGCAAATTTTGCAACACTTCCCATTGGAGTAGCCTTTGATGCTTGACCGCCTGTGTTTGAATAGACCTCGGTATCAAGTACCAAAATGTTAACATCTTCACCAGATGCAAGCACGTGGTCAAGACCGCCATAGCCAATATCGTAAGCCCAGCCGTCGCCGCCAACAATCCAAACTGATGTTTCAAATAAACCTGAAATGTTGCCATAGATTGCTCTTGTGGTTTCATTGCTGTTATCTTTTTGATAAAGGTTTACAATTTCTTTTTTAATGTCAAGAGCAAGTGCTTTATCCTTTTTATCTTGAGCAAGCCAGGTTGTTAGTTTTTCAGTTAAAGCTTTGCCATAAATTTTGTTTTCTACCGCAAATGTAATGCTTGCAGTCAAATGTTTTCTAATATTGTTAACTGACTTTTTCATACCAAGACCAAACTCTGCGTTATCTTCAAACAAGCTGTTTGACCAAGCTGGTCCAAAGCCGTCTTTTGATTTACTATATGGGCAGGTTGGGGCAGTACCAGAATAGATTGATGAGCAACCAGTTGCGTTTGCTATCATAAGCTCTTCGCCGTATAGCTGTGATAAAAGTTTGAGATATGGGGTTTCACCGCAACCAGCGCAAGCACCAGAAAATTCGAATAATGGTTTTTCAAACTGACTGCCTTTAACGGTTTCTTTTTTGAAGATAGTTGGTACATTTTCAACATCTTTTAATTTGTCATATTTTTTAACTTCTTCATCAAAAATTTCTTCATTTTTAACCATTTCAAGTGCTTTTTTAAGTGCTGGGCATATTTTTGCGCAGTTTTCACAACCTGTGCAGTCTGCTGGAGAAATTTGAATTTTGAATGAGTATCCTGGAACGCCAAGAGCTGGAATTGCACCAACTTCTTTTGCAAGTTTGCTGTC
>CAZYYI010000016.1:0-17406 GCA_964651835.1 uncultured Lachnospiraceae bacterium | reverse complement strand
GAAGCACTCCAATACCTGTGCTGTCCATAAACGAAACTTTTGAAAAATCTAAAACCAATTTCGTTTTTGAGCTAGCCAGCGACTTTAACACATCATCTAATGATATTCTTACATATTCTGCAGAATATTCATCAAACTCACCACTAAGTTCTGCCAGCATACACTCATTTGTTTTTGTGTACTTAATCTCCATAGATTTCCTCCTTACAAAATTATGATATCAATTTTAGAGGTTTTGAACGTTGCATAATTTTGGCAAGTTTTTGATATAAAGAATAGTTTTTGACGAAAATATGCGATTGTAATAAAACGTTAAAAAAATTTAGCAAATAAAAAAAGCAGAGGCTAAACTCTGCTTAAAATCTTTATAAAATCAAATAAATTCAGATACTATGTATGACATAATATTACAAATTACGACAAACCAACTATAATCCCATCACTCAAAATATCTATCTTTTCAGCATTAGGAACTTTTGATAGTCCTGGCATTAACATCATATTGCCTGCAATAACAACAATAAAGCCAGCACCAGATTTAAGTTCGATATCTCTTATATTAATTTTAAAATTAGTAGGTTCACCAACTAGCGAAGCATCATCAGACAAACTGAATTGAGTTTTTGCAATTATTACTGGCAATTTTTCATAGCCGGCCTTTTTAATGAACTTAATTTTGTCTTTAGCAAGCTTAGATAAAACGATTCCCTTGCCACCATAAACATTTTTAACAATAGCTTCAATCTTATCCTCAATACTACTTTCAAGCTTGTAAGCAAACTTAAGTTTTTTATCTGAAATGCTATTTAAAACTTCTGTCGCAAGTTCCTTAGTTCCTGCTCCACCTTTTGCAAAACATTCATTGACAACAGCAACTGTTCCAAGTTTTTTTAGCTGTTTTTTTACAAATTCAATCTCTTCTTCTGTATCAGTTAAAAATTTATTTATAGTAACAACAACATTCACATTAAAGGTCTTTTTTAACACTTTGATATGATGAACAAGATTGCTCAATCCTTTTTCAAGCAACTCTATATTTGATGCTTCTGAATTTGTTTCAGAACCACCGTGAAATTTTAAACCACGAAGAGTTGCAACAAGCACAACTGCACTAGGATTAAGTCCACCCACTCTACATTTTAAATCTAAAAACTTTTCAGCACCAAGGTCACTGCCAAAACCAGCCTCGGTTACTACATAGTCTGACAAGCTTTGTGCAAGTTTGGTTGCTATCAAACTATTGCAACCATGAGCAATGTTTGCAAATGGTCCAAGATGAACAAATGCTGGAGTGTGTGCAAGAGTCTGAACAAGGTTTGGCGAGAGTGTATTTTTAAGTAACACTGCCATACTTCCCTCTGCTTTGAGGTCACGAGCATAAACTGGTTGTCCTTTTTTATTTAAAGCAACAGTAATATTACCAAGTCTTTGTTTTAAATCTTCAAAATCACTAGCAAGGCAACATATTGCCATAATTTCACTTGCAGCAGTAATTGTAAAATTATCAGTTCTTTCAACTTTAATTTTATTACCATCACTATCCTTTGTATCAAGTGTATAGTGAATTTCACGAAGCGAACGATCATTTACGTCTAAACATCTATGAAATAGCACTTTGCTTGGGTCAATATTCAAACTGTTACCAAAAAAGATATGATTATCAATCATAGCAGAAAGCAAATTATTTGCAGAAGTTATAGCATCAAAGTCACCAGTAAAGCTAAGGTTGATTTCTTCCATAGGCACAACTTGACTGTAGCCACCACCAGCAGCACCGCCTTTAATGCCAAAAACTGGACCAAGCGATGGCTCACGAAGTGCAAGGCATACATTTTTACCCATACCTTTAAGAGCATCAGCTAAGCCAATTGAAACTGTTGTTTTGCCAATACCAAACTTGGTTGGACTCATTGCTGTAACTAATATTAAATTTCCTTTTTTTGTGCTATTATCAATAATTTCTTTATAATTTTTAACTTTTGCTACATAATCACCATAGCTTTGAATATCAGATACTTTAAGTCCTAATCCTTTCGCTACCATTTGAATATTTTTCATTTTTGCACTTTGTGCAATTTCAATATCAGTTAACATAATTTCCTCCTAAATGTTTTTAAAATACTCTTTTAGAGCTTTTTTCATCTTGTTTTTAGCAGAAGTCAAACTGCAAGTAAACGAGCACCCAGACGCGTTTTTATGACCTCCGCCACCAAAAATTTCAGCCACTTTAGTGCATTCATATTCAGGTTTGGAACGCAGACTGCATCTAATTTCATCATCACATTCTTTAAGCAATACAACCATTTTATACCCACAAGCAAGATAGGTATTGCACAAATTGCCAATGCTATCATTTTTGTTTGCACCATAATTTTTAATATCATCTTTAGAGGCAGTCATAATAGCAAAATCACCACTCTTGTCAAGATCTGCTCCAAGCAAACAATTTGATGTAAGTTTTACATAAGGCACAGTTTTTTTATCAAAAAAGTTGCTGTAAACATATTGAGGTTCTGCTCCACACTCTAAAAGTTTTGAACAAACTAAAAATGTTTTGCTATCTGTATTATTATTATGAAAAATACTTGTATCACCGCAAATGCCAAAATAAATGCAGTTTGCAACATACGGATTAATTTTAACTTTAAGACTGGTTGCTATATCATATACAATTATAGCACTTGAACTTTCATTTTTAACATAATTCAATTTAGCAAAGTTTTCACCGCTAATATGATGGTCTATCCTTATAGAAGAATCAGCTTTAGCAAAAACTTCACCATATTCACCAAGCATATCTAAACTTGCAACATCCAGTGCAATAAGCAAGTCGAAATCTGAAATATTTTCAATATTATATTTTTCAAAGCCATCTAAAAAACCAAAGTTAGAATTCATTTCTGAGCCGCAAAAATAACCAACTTTTTTACCTAACCCCTCTAAAATACTCCCAAGTGCAAGTGCTGAACCAATTGCATCTGGGTCAGGATTTTTATGAGAAAATATTGCTATTTTATTATATTTTTTTAAAACTTTAATTAAATTTTTCATCTTTCACCTAAATTTATATTAGCACAAAAAGTTTGCTTTTCAAAATAAAATAACGGACAAATCCGTTATTTAAAATTATTTAACATTTAGTTGTTTTTACACCCAAACTATCTTCAAAAATTTTGCTAAAACTTATTTGAATTGCACCTTGGTCAAAGTTGCAAAGTGGACACTTTTTCCAGCCATTTGCTTGGTACGCAATATGACCACAATTAGAGCACTTTTGAACAACTTTGTTTTTATTTTTGTAGAGTGTTTTTTCCTTATAATTTGTGTAGAGATAATTTAAAATACCAGCGTGCGTTTTTTCTACTGCACCAACTAAATCAAAACCTACGGCAATATCTTCAAAACCTTCACTTCTTGCAACTTTTGCAAAATCTGGATAAATTTTTTCAAACTCTTCATTTTCAATCTTTGCTTCTTGTTTTAAAGTATTTTCCAAACTTTCCTCTGTAAATGGATAATCTGCAACAATTTCTACCTTTGCAATATCACCACTTTTATCAGCAATAAAGTCATAAAAAAGTTTTGCATGTGCCATTTCATTTTTTGCCAACATTTTCATAGTATCCTTAATAAAGGTCAATTTTTCAAGTTGTGCCTGTGTTGCCATAAATTGATACCTTGCACCCGCCTGACATTCAGCTGCAAATGACCTTGCTAAATTTTGTTTAGTTTTGCTTTTATTAAAATCCATAAAATCCTCCTAAACAAAATATTTACAAGTTAAAATATTTTATACATAAAAAAAATGAGGCAAATGCCCCATTTTTTAATTTATCTAATAATTAATGAAATCATTACCTGAGATGACTTCTGCATTATAGCTACGATTTTCAATTACTTCAGTAGTTTTAAGTTCTTCATAATCTACATAGCTTATTGTTGTGTTCCTTTTATAGAAATGATTTTTATTTTGCCTGCGAACAGCTTTAGTAATAATATAACATAAGCTTATAACAAGTATAGTAGAAATTACTTTAGCAATAAACATAGTTTTGTCAGAAGCAGTAACCAAAATGCTTGAAGAAATATCATTAACTGATAATACATAATATCCACCAGAAAGTGAATAAGATAGTTCTGTCATATTGCCATTTGCATCAACAGAATAAATTTTAACATCTGATTCTGAGCCAGCTTTAATACGAACTGTAAACACTTCACCATTTGCCACATTATCACTAACATTTTCAAATGAATAAACTGAAAGACATTTTCTTCCATCTCTAAGTCCACTGAAAGCAGATTTAAGTGAAGAATTTGATTGCTCAATAATTCTAATACCAAGACTTGAAATACCTACAACATCTGAAACAAGTTGAGCACTTCCATTTGATGAATTCATTAAAAAGTTTTCATAAATAACAAGTGTACCAGTAAATGTGCAAGTGTAATTTACTTCCATAGATACAATTTCAAAATCATATTCACCAACATCAGATGGATCAATAATACCGCTAACAAAATTTACTTGAACATTAACTTTTTCATCAAGGTTAATATCATAAATAGGTTTTTTAGCATTTCCATCATAGTTGAATGCGCTTTGCTTCAAAGTGATTGGAATTAACTTCTTTTCTACCAAAAGTTGCGCAATGTTAGACTCGGTAGCATTGTAATTTTCATTACCTTCAAAGATTGCAATAACACTATATTCACCAGCATCAATAATTGAATCTGAAGCAATTGGACTACCATACATTGTATAGACATAAGTTAATGGTAAATCTGTTTCAATTTCATCAATATTAATATTTTTGCCATTGTATGTAACAGTTTTGTCTGATAATTGCAATTTAATATTAGCTTTAACAATTTCAAAAGTTGCTTTAGGATTATTTGCAATAATGTAATTTGTTAAGTCATTTTCACCAAGCGAAATTACATAACTACCAACATTTTCACCAGCTTCACGCACAATATTCAAATTGATTTCATCATCAAATTTAATGCCATCTATTATATATTTAAACTCTGGATCATTTGTATTATATTCTTTATTACCATCAAGAATAGTAACAAAGATTTCAGCTTTTTCAATAGAAAGTTCTGCTGGAACAAATGTTACATCATAGTTTTCCATTCCATCAAAAATAAAGTCATAAATTTGGAATTTACCAACATTTTCACCAAGTTCACGCACAAGTGTAACATCTAAATCAAGATTACCTGAAACTGAATAGCTTAATTTATCTGCTTCGCCATAAACTTTGCTAGAATTGTGTGCAGTAATAGTAATTTGTTTTTTAACAATAGTATAAGTTCCAGAAACAAAGTTAATATTATAGTTTGCATTATCAAGGTCACCTTGGCTAATAACATAAATTTTGCCAATTTCATTTCCGTCTTCTCTAATCAAATTACCTGTAAAACTATCACCCTCAACCATATTGTCACAAACATATGTAAGTGCTTTTTCTTCGCCAAATTCAGCAACAATATTATCAGCAGCAATAGTAACATCACGTTTTAAAATTGTCATTTCAGCTTCAAGCAATACGACAACATAATTCTTTACATCACTCTTATTTATTGTTAAGGTGTAAGTACCAACATTTTTATTATCACCATAATTTATTTTACTTTTAATAAATTCAATATCATCTGGCAAAACATTAGAAATTTCTTCATTAAAAGTAAATATAGGGTCTGCATCACCATAAATTTTGCTAGCATCATTAATAATAATATAGGCCATTCTTTTTGTGATTTGGAATGAAATATCATCAACTACTACATTGTAATTTTTATTGTAAAGTGTGCCAGCATTAAAGCTATAGAAGCCAACATTTTCACCTGGCTCTCTGCCAATTTCACCAATAAGCTCATCACCATTAATAAGCCCACTAACTGAATATTTATATTCTGGTTCAGCTTCCATAAACATTTTGCTTTGTTCAGATTCTGGAGTTACATAAACATTTAATTTATTAATAACAAATTCAGCATCTTCAAAAATAACATTATAGTTTAATAAATATTGTTCTTCTTCAAAATTTAAACCAGATTTTTGAGCAAAAGTAATAATGTAAGTTCCTGCATCTAAAGTGTAGTCGCAAACAAGTGTAAATTCAAAACTATCGCCATCTAACATACCATCAACATTGTATGAAAAATCATCAATATCTTCACCATAAGTGATAGATTTTGCATTAGCTTTAACAAGTAAATCACGTTTTGTTATAACAAGCGAACAAATTTCACTTAAATAATAATTGCTATCAGCTACATACTCTAGCTTAACTGTATAGTTGCCTACTTCAGATGGTTCAGAAATTTCATTATTATTTGAATCAAAATATGTCAAATTAACATCTACATCTACATCTAATAAATAGATTAATGAATGTGAATTTCTATTGTATTGAACTATATTATCACTTTCGTCAACAGTTAAATTAAGATTATACGCATCGATAACTGCACTACCAGTTTTGCTTACTACATAATAGTTATTAGTGGTAACAAATTTATAGTCATAACTGCCAACATTAACAAAATCTGCATCTAAACCATTTTGTGTTATTATAAATCCAAAACCAACTTTTGCAAGTTCATCTTCACTTACAATTTCACCATTTATAGTTGGATTATCAAATTCAAATTGATTTTGACCATTATATGTATAAGTTTCTGTTACACTTGCAATTTCAATTTTCTTTTTGAATACTAAAAGATATTCAGTACTAAATTTGTTACCTGCCTCATCCTCAGCATAAACAATGAAAGTAAACTCTCCTACTTCATTAGTTTTAAAATGATTTAAACCATTTACAAGTGAAATTGGTTTACTTTCAATACCATCACCAATTTTGTAAGTATAATAATAATTTTCAGGACTAACAAAATTTGAATGATTAGATTTTAAATTAGCAGTAAAATCAAATTCCAAATCGAATTCACTTCTACTAAAACTTAAGCTTGCACTTGGCGCAGTTGTATCAATATGCTCTTCATCATAGCTAACTACACTGCTGACATTACCGATATTATCAATGGCTCTAAAGCTAACCTCTTGATTTTGAGTAATAGTCAAGGTTAACTCTTTGCTTGTTTGGTAATCTTCATAACTTTCCAAGGTCTGCCAATTGCCATTTCCAAGTTTGTACTCAACTCTTTGCAAACCACTTTTGCTATCTGTAACATTAATTTTAACATCTCTACTCTGAGCCCAAGCCATATCATAATCTATGCTAAGCACTGGAACATCAAGGTCAGTTGTTGTAAAGTTTACAGTTGGCTCTTTAACTTTCATGTAGTTATAATAACCACCCCAGCCAACTACAAGTTTTGATTTAAATGAAAATTCTACTGTATCAAAAAGTTGTTTTAACTCACTAGCATCAAAAGAATATTTATCACTTTCTGAATTATAATTTTCGCGTTTTTCAAAGTCTTTGCTTGATAATGCAGGTGTGATGTTGCCATCGTTGCTATTATAAACATAAAGATATGAAGCAACTTCATCAGTAACATCAAGTTCACTTAAATCACCAGATGAATAATATGCTGATGCATCAACAAAAACATAACCTGCACTCATTGCAATAGAAATATTTTTAGAAAGATTTATAATAGAAGAAAATTGTCCATTATTAGGAGATCCTGCTGTTGGTCTTCCAGTACCATGTGCATTGTGTATAAGTTCGTTATTTGACGATTTGTTGTCATCGCTATGATTTTCTGTGTTATAATAGCTAAAATAGTCGCCAATATTGTTTACCCCATTATTATTAGGATAAAGATAAACAACTTTTTTACCACCAACAATACTGTCAATTGTTACAAAATTTGATTGATTTTTAAGTTTATTATCATAATGTCCAACAATAGAAGAAGCTGCTGATGCTGTAATTGAAGTTGTAACTTTATCAGCAGTGATGACGGCAAAAAGTCCACAGCAAGTTAATGCTGCAACAAATGCTATAATCAAACTTTTAAGTTTAATTTTCTTCATCTTTCTTCCTCCTCGTTAGTGTATTATTTGCTACATTTATAGTAATTTTTTCTTTATCTAATGAATAGCTTTGAATTTCTGTCTGTGCGCTTTCTTTAAGTGAATTTTGAATAGCGGTATCACTTGAAATGTCAATATTATCAATCTTCATATTTGAAGCCTGAGTTTTAAATACATAATTTAGTGATGCTTCTATATCAGTGTTTGCTGTTGAAACTTGGTACTTTTCATTAACACTGATTTTCTTAAGCCATCCATTAAGGTCTAGTTCAATATTAAGTGTTATATAATAGAACTTGGTTACAGTCTGCCCACTTAAGCCTTTCATTTGTTGTTTATAGTTAGATGTTGAAGCATCTTTATTAAGACTAATTGTAAATGAATAACCATTAGCAGATTTATTTACACCAGATATAGAATCTATTGTGTTTTGAGTGATTAAGTATGGCAAATATGCTGTTGGACTATTGCCATATCTTGCTTGGAAATCAGCAACAGAAATTGCTTGACTTCTTAAAACACTGCTACTATGTGAAGCCGTTAAGTTTGAACTTATACTGCCACCAGTCAAATGTTGGTAATACCAACGATTTTCACTTTTTGAATAATAAGTTAAAAGTGAAACTCTTGTTTCTGCAAGTGAATTATTTGAACCATAATTTAGATTTTGTTTAATAATGTTTCCATTATTATCTTTTCTTGTTACAGTTTTAACATTTTGAGTTCCAGCAACTGAACCCATACCTTGAGGTGAAACTTGACCATCACCAAAAATTTGATAACTGCTTGCCTTGTCAAGATTATTCAAACCCTCGTTAAATAGCATATATGCAAAATCAAAATTTGAAATAGTAGGTAATTTATATTCACCATCTCTATTAACTGATAAACTACTTGTAGTAAAGTAATTGCTTTCAACTTTTAAATCACCAACAACTTCCTTAAACTCAAAATAACCTTCACTATTTGTTGTTGTTGATTTAGAACCAACAGACACAATTATATTTGCAACTGGATAGTTTTTATCTGTTTTAATATATCCAAAAATATTGTATCTAACAACGGCACTAATTGTAATTGTACCAGGAGCAGAAACAGTTAAATTAGCAGGAGCAAAAGTTGTATTTGTCTTTTCAAAGTTAATTGTATTTTTACCATATAGATTTTTTAATGTTATACTAGAAGAATTAACAATTTGACTTACACCATTTAATACCAATTTAACGCCAGTAGTATTATTGCTAAATTTAATAGTATAATTGTAACTCAAATCAGCTATTACATCATTATTATAATCACTGTAAGTATTAGATGTAAAGCTATTAAATCCATCTTTTGTAATATTTATAATAGCAGAACCACTAATACCTGTGATTATAAATTCACCATTTGAATTTGAAGTTGTTTCAAATCTATTAGACGAGCCAATTATTGAAACGCTTATTTTTGCACCTGCAATAACTACATCACCAGTAACAACTTTACCTGAAATTGTATAGAAAGCTGAAATATTTAAATTTGCAGATCCGAAGTAATTTTCTATCTTATCAAATGTATAACCTGTTTTTTCAAAATTCAAGCTATATTTGCCAACTATTGATTCAAACTCAAACCTACCATTTTCATCAGTAACTACAGTTTTTGAATCAAGAGTAACAACAACATTGGCAAGAGGTTTATTTCCTGATAAGGTTATAGTTCCGCTAATATTATAAGTAGCTTCAATTTCCAAATCCACATAAGCATTAACAATAACATTATCAATATCAAAGTTAGCTCTATTAAATTCTAATTCAACCTCACCAATAAGCCCAGTCAAAGTAAATTCACCATTTGAATTTGTTACAGTTGATTTACCATTTGCAGCAACCACAACATTTGAAAGCACCTCGTTGCCAGATATAACTTTTCCAGTAACTGAGTAACTTGCATCACATGTAACATCTCCTGGGTTTTCTACAGTAAATGAAGATATACTATAACCAGCTTTAATAATTTCAACAACTTTACCAAATTCAACACTTATTGTAGCAACATTTCCTGTGCTTGAGATTGTTTCATTATTAATCAAGCATTCAAAATCAGAAACAACAATAGAACCGGTTTTAACATAAACATTGATTATAAGTTTGCAATTAATATTTTTAGTAGCTGGTGAATTAACAATAACCTCTTCATTAAACTCATATCCAGTTTTTTCAAAAATTAAGGTTGCTTGACCAACTATTCCATTAGCAATATATTTACCTTCACTATCTGTAGTGGCAATAACTTTATTATTATAAATAACAATAACACCCTCAATAGCTTTTGAGCCAGAGAATACTTTGCCATTAACTGAATAAGCAGCTTCAAAATTCAAAGCATCGTCATCAGTAGCAACTGATACTTTATCTCCAAATTCATAACCATCTCTTGCAAGCTTAAAGTTATAACCATCTTTTTGAAGTTTAATTTCACACTCGCCAGTAATCAAATCAAATTTATAATTACCATTTTCATCTGTGTAAGTTTCATTTGTACCAACTTGAACAAAAACTCCATCAACCGGAATTCCGTTAGAAGTTACTTTACCAGAAATGCTATAGCCACTATTATTAAAGTCATATTGACCACCAACAATAATCTTATATCCATCAACTGGTTTTAAACCTGAAGGACCGCCATTAACATTTTGAGTGGCAAGCAAATATTCACCACTTAAATTATTAAATTCATAATATCCGTTATCGTCAGATTCAGTAGGAATAGTATTACCATTTTTACTAATTAAATTTATTTTAACGCCAACATTTGGAGTAATAGCATTAGTAACACTATCCATTGAAGTTAAATATCCAAATATTTTATATGTACAATCAAAAGTAACTTTTGAGTTATAAGACACATTAATGTTATTTTCTAAAACTTGATAATTAATTTTGCTTGCAGAGATAACGGCATTACCTGATAAATCAGTCAATTTAATTTCACCAACATTATTGGTTGTGCCACTAATAGTTTCGCCATTATTAAGAGATGCCAAAACATTTGCATTTGAAACAACAACACTGCCTGATTTAACTTTAACCAAAACATCGTATGTTAAATTTACAGATGTTTCAAAAACACCATTAACTAATTCTTTGTCTGAAACTTCAATAATGCTATCTTTGTAATTTTCACAAGAAACTTTAATCTTGTTCTCGCCTACAACATTTTTGATTTCAATAATGTTATCAGTATCAGCAAAATATTTATTACCATTTAATGTAGCAAAAGCATCATCAAGTTCAATTTCACTTGAATTTACTATAAACTTAACTATATAAGGAATTTGATAAGTTAAATTTGCAACTGAATCTGAAAAGCTAACAGTTTTTTTACTGAAAACATAATCTTTAAATTTTGCAGACACAATGTGCTCACCATAAATATTTTCAAGTGATGTTACAGCAATTCCATCTAAAAGCAAACTATATTCGCCATCAATATCATCAAGACCATTTATAGCCACATCATAATATGCAAAGCAATTGATGTAATAGCTTGATTGACTACCAACTACAATTTTATTATTTTCTAAATGATAATCATTTGATGCAAATGTAATTTCATCACCAAGGTAAACATTATTTATAGTAAATTTATCATTTTCTAAAGCTATTACATCATAATCAACAAAATTAATTTTTTCAGAATCATTTATGTTGTAATCAAAGTTGAAATTTAAGGCGACTGATTTTGTACCATTAAAAATTTGAGAAACTGAAGTAGTATTATTTACTAATTTTGATTCAAATACTAAATCTTCATATTCTGCAGTAATGTTACAATCAGAAACCAAGTTGTAAAGATTAAATCTGCCCATTTGGTCAGTTAAAGTAGTTTGCTTACCATCAACCAAAATTTTAGCATCTTTGATTGGCGTTTTGCCACTTTTAACAACACCATTAACACTATAAATTTTATAAGCATTAATCTCTTCACGTTGATTTAATTGAGTTACAAAAAATTCAGATTCATCAAACACATAATTAAGAGATGAAAGTTCAACCTTTGTATCACAATAAATTTTATCAAATTTCATACTTTTGCTACTAACTTGATAAGACTTATCACCAATCTTAAGTTTTATGTCTGAATAATTAATCAAGGCATCATCAACATCAAAATTTAAATTGAGTGTAAATGATGAAGTTAAATTGACATCAACAACATTATTATCAATGGTTGCAGTTTGACCAAAAAATTTTGTGCCTTCATATTCACAAGAAATCTGAGTTTCACCTGCAACATTTTTACTTTCAAAATAACCATCTTCATTAGTCATAGAAACAAAGTTGCCAGACAATGAAGAAATAGAAACTTTTGCATTTTGAATATAGTTATCGTTATTTTTAACATAACCGCTAACAGTATACTCTTTATTAGCTGAAAAGTTAGCATTGTCACTAGGCTTAGAAACAAGCTTGCTAACTTCAGCAAATCTATATCCTTCACATACTGGTTCAAGTATAACGCTTTCTTTTATACCTGAAACAGTGTACTTACCATTTTCATCTGTAAACACAGAGCCAAGTGCTGACTTGATTTCAACACCTTCAACTGCACCACGCTCATCATAAACAAAACCAGAAATAGAATAGGTACTTTCAGTTTTATTAAATGTGCATCCAGCAAAAACAAGCCCGGCTAAAACCGTACAAATAGCAATAAGCAACACTTTAAAACTTTTAAAAATTCCTACCCTTTTCATACCTAAAAATATTATATACTATTAGTAAACAAAATGTCAACTTTGTTTAGCGGTTTTTTAATTTTTTCTGAACAATTTTTAAATTTTGTTCACTCTCTTTATTAAACAATATGAGTTTAATTTTAAAAATATAACAAATAAAAAATGGATAAGTTATTAAAACATATCCATTATATAAAAATTCAATAATTATCGCATATTTATTATGACAAGCTATCAATAAATTCTTTAAAAAAGTATTCCACTTCTTCTTTCAATTTCTTTTTATCTTCTATGAAATTTTTAAGTATATACGATAGTGTGTATAGTAGCATACTAGCATAAACATCAGCTCTTTCTTTTTTCATATCTGAAATAAGAGAGCTTATAGTTTCTATAACCATGTTCTTAACTTTATCAACTATATTTTCGTATTTGCTACCTAAGCTATTATTCAGCAAAATATAAAGTTCATTTGCATTTTCAACAACTACATTTGCTGCAGTATCCAAAATATGTAATTTAAACTTGCTATTTTTATATACATTTTTTTCATTTAAGCCAATTTTATTATGAATAAAAACTTTAGCATAATCAGAAACTCTGATAAGTTTTTCAATCTTTTTATAACAGTCACCAACAATTTCTTCAAAAAGAAGTTCTTTATTTTCATAATATCTATAAATATTACCTACTGTCATATCACTCATTTTAGCAACATCACGCATAGATACATCTTTATATTGCATAATAAAAAATAACTTTTTGGCACTATTTTTTATTTTAACCTTTGAATTATCATTCTTTTTCTGCATAACAACTCCATTATGCTAATATTATAACTCAAAAAATTAACTTTAACAAGCCTTTTGTAATTATTTATTATTTAAAAAGAAGCTATTTGCATTGTCAAAAAAGATTTTATTTATACTTTTTTCAGTATAACCAAGCTTAATTAGCCTTTCTGATAATTTAAAATATAAATTTGCATATGAATTTATACCTTTAGGCAGATGTTTTGTGCCATTAAAATCTGAACCAATAGCAAGATTATTTACCCCAAATTTACAAGCAAAATAGTCAATATGCTTTACCAGTGCATCTAAATTAGAATGCTTTGAACCATCTAAAAAGTCAGAAACTAAGCATAACCCAAATAATCCACCCGAATCTACTATCATTTTAATTTGATAGTCTTTTAGATTTCTTTGATGAGCTTGCATTCCGTAACACGCAGTGTGTGAACATAAAATCGGCTTTGAAGATAATTTGCAAATATCTATAAAGCTTTCTTCATTTAAATGGGCAGTATCTACAAATATGTTCCTTTTTTCTAGATTTTTAACTACCAGCTTACCAAAGGAAGTTAATTTACCACTTTCACTTGCCCCACCAGCTAGACAATTAGTATTATTCCAAGTAAGCCCCGAATACAGTGGTCTAAACGCCAAAAATTTTTCAAGATTATCCTTGCTTAAAAAATGCAAATCCTCTATTCCAAAAAACAATTTTTCACGGGCATTAGTGTAAATTGCAGCGGCTTTTATTTGATTAAAACTTTCCTCTTCACTTAGCTCGCTTGTCCAAACTGCCGAAACAATTTTACTTATGTAATCCTCACTATTACTTATGTATTTATTCCTTTTTGCGTCATTATTTAGTTTTAAATAAAAATCATTGTGCAAATCAAAAATCTTTTCCATATTACAATATATTCAATTTTTAGCCAAAATATGAGATGATTTTATATATTATTTATTTAAAATTACCTATTGAAATCATCAGATTTTTATGCTAAACTATTCGTATGGAAAAACAAAATAAAAAATTAAATAGTTTAACATTCACAAGAAAGAATAATGATAGTTTAAAAATTCTTGATAACAAGCCTCTTGTTTTTGATTATCTAGGAATCATAGTAACCAAAAAATGTAATTTAGCTTGTGCACACTGTATGCGTGGCGAAGCACAAAATAAAGAAATTAAAAAAGAGACATTTGATGCTATTTTTGAAAAAACTGCTAATATCAAAATGCTCGATTTTCATGGTGGTGAATTATCACTTTCACCCAACATAATTGCTGATTGTTTAGCCTCTTTAATAGAGCATGACATCATTGTTCATAATTTTGGTTTTAGCACTAATGGACTTATATTAACAGATGAATTTATCCATCAAATATATAAAATGCAAAGTTATATAAGAGGTGATATGATTATAAGTATTAGTGTTGACGACTTTCACTTAAATGAAATGATAAAAAAAGGTTATACTCTTGAAAATTTGCTCGAAAATGTAAAAAGATATAGGTCTGAATTTGGCGATGATGTAGTATTATTTAAAGGATTTTGTGATGTTGAAGTTTTTAATGAAGGAAGATCTACAGATTTGCCTTCTACAAAAAACATAAAAAAGCATAATATAAATCCACTAAATAAAAAGTTTGGATACACTAACTGTAATAATTTTGTATATATAAATGGTTTAGTATCAATGTCAACTGAAGGTGAAATTTTGCCAGACTGCAACCTTTCATATGATAATGAAAAAGTATTTTCAGCTGGAAATATAAAAACTGATAAAGTTAGCACAATTTTTAGTAATTTAAATGCAAAAGAAATTAGTACTGATGAAATTAAAAGTTTTAGAAAAAAAGTTATTAATGATGCTAATATTGATAATAAAAATTATAAAAGATACTTAAAAAGTGATAGTTATAGAAAAACACTTAAATTTTGGAACGACTCACAACCACAGAGATATTAATTAATTAAAAATAAAATTTTAAAATCAAAAATTGCAAATATAAAAAATCTCACAGGAATTACTTATTCAAAGCATTAATCCTAAAGGTTAAAATTGTATAGATTGCAAGGCTCTAAAAAAAATTCAGGCAGGAGTGTACATATTAGTACATGACTGTCTGAATTTTTTTTTAAGAAACACAGCAAGCTGTGCAATTTTAGCCTTTAGGAAGCTATGTCGGTAGCACGGGTTTCGCGAATAATATTAACCTTAACCTGACCTGGATATTCCATATCAGATTCAATCTTTCTTGCAATCTCTTTAGCTAAGATAACCATAGAAGCATCATCAACCTCTTCTGGTTTAACTGCAATACGGATTTCTCTTCCCGCTTGAATAGCATAAGAAGACTCAACACCTTTAAAGCTGTTTGCAATACTCTCTAATTTTTCAAGACGTTTTACATAAGCATCAAGAGATTCACGCCTTGCACCTGGTCTTGCACTTGATATAGCATCTGCCACTTGAACAAGCATAGCCTCAATAGACTTATACTCAACTCCGCCATGGTGAGCTTCTATACAATGGATAACTTCTGGGCTTTCCTTATATTTTTTAGCAACATCAACACCAATTGAAACGTGTGTACCTTCCATTTCAAAGTCAAGTGCTTTACCTATATCATGAAGTAAACCACCGCGTTTTGCAACTGCAACATTTGCTCCAAGTTCACCTGCAAGAAGTCCTGCAATATAAGAAGTTTCCAAACTGTGTTTAAGCACATTTTGACCATAACTTGTACGATACTTAAGTCTACCTAAAATCTTAACAAGTTCTGGGTGAAGGTTATAAACACCAGCATCAAAGGAAGCATTTTCACCTGCTTCTTTAATAGTTTTTTCTATATCCTTTTTAACTTTTTCAACAACATCTTCAACTCTTGCTGGATGAATTCTGCCGTCGGTTATAAGTTTTTCAAGAGTAAGTCTTGCAACTTCTCTTCTGATTGGGTCAAATGAAGAAAGGATAACTGCATCTGGTGTATCATCAACAATAAGGTCAACACCTGTTGCATTTTCAATTGCACGAATATTTCTACCTTCTCTACCAATGATTCTACCTTTCATTTCATCAGTTGGAAGTGAAACTGTGGTAACTGTTACATCAGCTGTTTGATCAGTTGCACACTTTTGAATGGCAAGTGTAACAATATCACGAGCTTTCTTTTCGCCCTCTTCACGAGCTTCAGCTTCAATATCACGAACGATATTTCCAGCTTCTTTTCTAGCATCATCAATAATTGAATCAACTACTTGCTTTTTAGCCTCTTCACGAGACAAACCAGCAACTTTCTCAAGCTCTTTTGCAATGTTTTCCTTTTCTTTTTCTACTTCTTTTTTGAAATTTTCAAGTTCTTGTTTTTTGTTATCAATTTCTGTTTTTGCATCTTCAATAGTCTGCAATTTTTTGTCTAAAGCATCATTTTTGCGGTCGATAGTTTCTTCTTTTTCAAGAATTCTAGCTTCCATCTTTTGAATTTCGGCACGTCTTTCTTTATTTTCATTTTCAGACTCTACCTTGATTTTAAGTGCCTCTTCCTTGGCCTCTAATATGGCTTCTTTTTTTATACTTGATGCCTTTTCCTCAGCATCTTTTAAAGTTTTTTCTGCAATACTTTTAGCATTGCCAAGTTTTTTTTCAAGCATCTTACTTGTAACAAAATAAGACACTACATAGCCTATTGCCAAGGAAACAACTACTGATAGCACAATAACGATTGCTGCTACGGTTGTACTCATTATTTGTTTCCTCCAAATTTATTTATGTGTAAAATGTATTCAAAAAAAATATTTACTTTTTGCACAATTAAATATTAACATACACAAAAATTAAAAGTCAAGCATAATAAAAGCCCATTCAAAATTGATA
>CAZYYI010000015.1:0-17699 GCA_964651835.1 uncultured Lachnospiraceae bacterium | reverse complement strand
TGAGCGGATACTCGGCGAAATGCGCGACAAATGCGACGTGATAGTCGTAGCGATGGAATGATTTGCCCATATTATTTATATTTTCAATTTTATTTATGTCAAATGTTCTTATGCAATCGAGTAATGTTTCTCTACAATTTGAAACAACTTCATCTGAGGTTGCCAATTTTTTTTGGATAATATAATTTCCTTCTTCATGAGCAAGATACTTTGTATAGATATCAAGTCCGCAAATAATTATGTTTTTGGCTTCGTTAACATCACAAGTTCCATGTTTTATTGCAACCAAAAGAGTTTCAAGTTCGCTTTGATTTTTGAACTTGAAAGAGGTAATACCTTTATATTTTTTAATAATCTCTTCGGCTGTTAAACTCATAATTTTATTATAAGGCATAGAGTAGGCTATGTCAATACCTAGGATTTTTGATTAACAGCTGCCATATCTTGAAGTTTTTGCATAAAAATTTCAGAATTACGAGATACATAGTCAATGTCTTTTCCGATTTTAACTGCAATTTCATCTTCGCTTGGCTTAATATATGCAAGAGTGTATTCCATAAGTATAACTCTTTTTCTTTTTTGTAGTTTATTGTAGATTTCAGAAATAACTTTATCTACGCCACCAGCGGCTTCAATAAGGTCATCAATCTCTTTTTTACGGGCATAATATTCATCTAGTTTTTTCATTATAGTGCTTTCTAAAAATTGAACATTAGTGTTTTGAAATCCAAGCTCTCTAGCGACATCTGTTTTATATTGGTAATGATAATCCATCATAATATTTGTAAGCACATCAAATTGGTCGTCGGTGAGGGAACTGCCAAAGTCATATAAAAGGAAGTCTTCACCACCATTCATTTCAATAAACTCTTTAGTCATTTGCTTTTTTTCTAGAATTGTGTTTATTTTTTTATTAACTGACACATATAAACTTGGAAATGAATATCCATTAAGGGCTTCACATGTTTCGGAATAAGCATTTGGGCTTGAGCTTAGAATATATTTATCAAGATAAATTTTTTCGTTATCATTAAAAAATAATTTTAAATCTTCAAGTCCATTTTCTCCGCCAACTTTATTTATAAATTCAGCTATTTCTTGTTTTCTTTCAATTATTTTTTCTATTTTATTTACTATTGACATAACTACATTGAAAGCGTAACTATCGGCTTTATCCAAAGATTTGCTTAATGCACATCCGTTAGTCTTGGCTGGAGATTGTATATAATGTTCAAAAACTTTTTTATGATCGTCAGAAAGATATGGCAAAAGTTCTTTCTCTATGTCAATTTTGCCTTTATATTTACTAAAAATATTTTGAAAGCGATTCATTGCCTTGGTTTGAGACATATTTTCAGATTCATTATTTTCTAATATTAGTTTACTTTTATTATCAATAATAGAAGCTAAATGTTTAGCGGCTCTTTTAATTTTTTCAGAAATACATTGTTTTGATACTCCAAAGACTTTTGCAATTTCGGTTACAGAAATACCTTCAAAAAAGTGCATAGATATAACACGCTGGTAGGTAACTGGGAGCCTTGAGATGTACTTTTCTTTAATATCTTTAAGCATTATTTCATCATTGATATCAATACCAATTTTTTTAGAAATAGTATTATATAAATTATCATCATCACTTTCATTGCTTGAATTTTTATCTGATGGTGCATCAAGACTTATAGTACTGCGTTTTTTTAGTTGGTCATTTAAACGAATTAAGCTGTTTTTGCAGTTATTTCTACAATAAGCTATAAAAGGATCTGCAATTGTATCATTTTTATAAATATCAAACTTATCTATACTATCGAATACTTTTTCTTTGCAGAATAAAACTAGTTCATCATATGTTACAAGTTTATTTACAACAATTCCCTTATAAAAAGTTGCTAACCATTTTGTAAAATCATCAAATCCACGTATTATTGTATCTTTTGCTTCGGAAACATCACAAGTTTCGTGTTTTATTGCAACCAAAAGAGTCTCAAGTTCACTTTTGTTTTTTAACTTGAAAGTTGACATACTTTTATACTTTTTAATAATCTCTTCGGCTGTTAAACTCATAGTTTTATTATAAGGCATAGCAAGTGATATGTCAATACCTAAGCTTTTTGATTTGCTGCTGCCATATCTTGAAGTTTTTGCAAAAGGGCATTTGATACACTATATACATAGAAAGTGCTTTTACCAACTTTGTCAGCAATTTCTTTTTGTGGTGGCAGAATATAAGCAAGTGTGTATTCCACAAAAATAATCTTTTCATTTTCATCTAGCTTGTTATAAATTTCAGTAATAACTTTATCTGCACCACCAGCGGCTTCAACCAAGTCATCAATTTCTTTTTTGCGAGTATAATAGTTGTCTAGTTTTCTTATTATTTGATCTTCAGCATGTGAAACATATAAAATTCCTTTGCCTAAAGAAATTGACACATCTTCTTTATTAGTATAATGATAGTCCATCATTGTAGTAATAAGCACTTCAAAATGGTCATCAATTAGAGAACTACCAAAGTCATACAATAAAAAGTCTTCGCCACCATTCATTTCTATAAATTCTTTGGAAAGCTGCTTTCTTTCTAAAATTCTGTCTATTTTACTATTTAAATCCCTAATATCAGAAGTGTTCATTTTGTCATCTGAATCAATAAAAACCTTATCATTTTTAGCCTCAAAAAAAGCATCAGGATTAATACTAAGAATATACTTTTCTAATATAACTTTTTCTTTTTCATTCAAAAATAATTTTAAATCTTCAAGCCCCAATTCACCACCAACTCTTTCATAAAAAAATGCAATTTCTTGTTTTCGTTCAATAATTCTTCTAATTTTATTAATTATAAGTTCTGCCGCTTTCACTACATAATATTTATTTCTGCCCATAGATAAGCTCAAATCAACACCATTTGTAATGCTATTTGTTTTAATATATTTTAAAAATACTTCTTTATATTCATCAGAAAGATAGGGTATAAGTTCAGTATCATAGTCGATTTTGCCTTCAAATTCTGCCAAAACATTTTGCATTTTATTCATAACTTTTGTCTGTCTTAAATCTTCTGAAACAGTGTTCTCAAAAGCTAAAATGCTAGCATTCTCCATAATCAACTTTAATTGACTTAAAGCTCTTTTTAGTTTTTTTGAGATTGTTGGATGTGATAAACCTTCAATTTTTGCAATTTCCGTTACTTTTTTACCTTCAAAGAAATAGGATATTAAAATTCTTTGATAGGAGAGTGGAAGTTTTGGTATGATATTTTCTTTGATTTCTTTTAATAATAATTGGTCATGAATATCAAGTGATTTGTTATCTTCTACAATCGAATATAAAGAACCATTTTCCTTATTATTTTTGCTTGAATGATTATTTATAGCATTATCAAGACTTTTATGGGTATGTTTTATCAAATTATCATATAATGTTATTAATTTATTTTTGCAGGCTCTGCCGTAGTAAGCTGCAAATGATTTACCTATATTTTTTATATTGTCAATTTTATTTATATCAAATGTTCTTATGCAATTAAGCAGTGTTTCTCTGCAAATTGAAAGTATTTCATCAAAAGTTGCCAGTTGTTTTTGGATAATATAATTTCCTTCTTCATGAGCAAGATACTTTGTATAAATATCAAGACCGTAAATTATTGTATTTTTAGCTTCATTAATATCGCAAGTTTCATTTTTTATTGCAACCAAAAGAGTTTCAAGTTCGCTTGGATTTTTGAACTTGAAAGATGTAAAGCCTTTATATTTTTTAATAATCTCTTCGGCTGTTAAATTCATAATGTTATTATAAGTCGAATTATGGTTAAAGTCAATACCTGGTTTTTTGGCGAATTATGGTAAAATTTCAAATAAAAGCCTTAAGAGTGTTTGCTTGATTTGAAAAATAATGTTAATATTAATTTGTTAAGATAATAATATATATTAGGAGTTTATATGGATAAAAATTTAGAACCATTATTTACACCTTGGAAGATAGGTGATGTAGAAATCAAAAACCGTATTGTGCTTTGCCCAATGGGTGGAACATCTATTTTTGGTTGGATGGAACCTCACCACTTTGATAAGGACGCTGCCAACTTTTTTATGGACCTTGCAAAAAATAATGTTGGACTTATTATTCCAGGAATTGCACCGCTAAGAAATATGCTTGGTGGTGGCTGGCTATACAAAGCTAAAGGTGCTTTCAAAAAACTTAAAAAGTATATGGAAGAGTTCCACAAAACTGGTGCAAAAATGTTTATACAGCTCACAGCTGGTTTTGGTCGTTCTTTTTCTATACCAAACAAAATGGTTGGGGCACTTGAGAACAAAGCGATTGCCGCAATTCTAAAACCACTTTTTGATATCAGATATTTAACTGCTTCACCAAGCAAATTGCCATCAAGATGGGCAGAGAATGTATATTGTCCAAAAATAACCAAAAAGCAAATTGAAGATATTGTTAAAGCTTTTGCAAAAACTGCAAAAATGTGCAAAGAGGCTGGTGTTGATGGTGTAGAAATTCACGCCGTGCATGAAGGTTATTTGATTGACCAATTCACAACTGAATATACAAACAACAGAACTGATGAATATGGTGGCAGTTTTGAAAACCGCTATCGTTTTGCAACTGATATAGTTAAAGCAATTAAGGTTGAGTGTGGAAGTGATTATCCAGTTTCACTCAGATATTCAGTAACCAGCAAAACCAAAGGTTTCTGTGAAGGTGCTATGCCGGGCGAAAATTTCAATGAAGTTGGTCGTGATATGGCTGAAAGTGAAAAGGCTGCCAAATATTTGCAAGATGCTGGCTATGATATGCTAGATGCAGATAATGGAACTTACGATGCTTGGTACTGGGCTCATCCACCTATGTATATGCCACTCAACTGCAACCTTAAAGATGTTTCACATATCAGAAAGTTTGTTGATATCCCTGTTGTTTGTGCAGGTAGAATGGAACCACTTGATGCAGCTAATGCTATCAAAAAAGGTGACATTGATGCTATGGGCGTTGCTCGTCAATTTTTGACTGATAGCCACTGGGTAACCAAACTTATAGAAGATAGAGTAGAGGATATTAAACCTTGTATTTGCTGTCACAATGCATGCCTTGCAATGTCACATTATAAGGGTGTTGCAAATGCTTGCTCAATGGAAGATAGCATACATATGTCAAGATGTGCACTTACTCCAACCACTATGGATGGCGGAAAGTATGACTTCAAGCCAGCTAAAAAACAAAAAAATATTGCCATTATTGGTGGCGGTATTGGTGGTATGGAAGCTGCCATTGTGCTTACCAAGCGCGGACACAAAGTAACCATTTATGAAAAAACAAACAAGCTTGGTGGTGTGTTTATTGCAGCGGCAGCTCCAAGTTTTAAAGAAAAAGATAAGCTTTTAATTGAATGGTACAAAAGGCAAATGAAACTGCTTAACATTAACATTATCTATAACGTTAGGGTTAGAGATGTTAATGAAATAGAGGCTGATGAGGTTATTGTTGCAACTGGTGCCAGTCCAAAAACAATAAATATTCCGGGTGCTGCTCAAGCAATCAATGCAACAGAATATCTTAATGGTGCAAAGGTTGGTGAAAATGTTGTTGTTATTGGTGGTGGTCTTACTGGCTGTGAAGTTGCTTATGACCTTGCACTTAAAGGCAAAAAACCAGTTATTGTTGAAGCTCTTGATGACCTTATGATTTCTAACGGGCTTTGCCTTGCTAACTCATCATATCTTAGAGATTACTTCAAAACCAACAATATTCCAGTATATTTAAACAGCCGCTCAAAAGATATTAAGTCAGATAAGGTTGTTATTGAAAATAAAGATGGCGTGGTGAAAGAAATACCTGCTGACAATGTTATTATGTCTGTTGGCTACACCCCTGCACCTATTGCTAAACCTAGCAAAAAAGTTCATATTATTGGTGACGCTTATAGAGTTGGCAACCTTAGAACAGTAATTTGGAGAGCGTGGGATGTTTGCAAGAAAATTTAACTTAACGCTCAAAATTAATCAATTTGCTGTGTTACTGCGTAGTTTTCTACACAGTCATTTACGCTATTAAACTCTTGCGTAAAAAACTACTTGTGCCTTGCATCTTAATCAATTTTGAACGTTAAGAGTTTAATTTTCAGATTTCGAAATAAAAGGCATTTATGTTTGATTCAAAACAAACTGAATTAAAAGATTTATAAATCACAGCAATTGCTGTGATTTTTTTATGGTTCACTATTGATTTTTGCGTTTTTCTATGTTAAACTTTATTTATGAGATATCTATTTGAAACAAAAGTGCAAATAATTTCTGATTGTAAAAATGGTATGTTTGTTGTTCGTCCTGAGGGAAGAGGTGTTACCCTTATGGATACTTTAGGGCAAATATATGATTTTGATTTTGAAAATATTACGCCAAGAGATGACGGAACTTTTTTGTGTCAAGTTGATAAATACAAAACTTATTCTCTTTTAGACAGAAATTTAAATGTTTTGGTATCTGACGCTAAGGAAATTGGTGAATTTACCAATGATGGTGTAGCATTAGTTACTTATTTTGATGATTCAAATTTTAATGGAATAAAGCAATGGATTAAGCGAGATGGTACTATTTTTGGTAATGGTTTTCAACCAGAAAGTGACTTTGCATATGGTTTTGGTGCTGTTAAGGCTGAAGATAGTGATGTTTTAGAAATTGTTAAATATAGCAGTGATTCTCTGCCACTTTTTAATATTGAAAACGGCAAGCCAAGGGTAGATAGTCTTAAAAGAACTGGTGTTTATGTTAATGGGTTTATGCCTTTTAAAAATCCAAACTATACAATAATTGAACTGCATAACAAAAAATATGTTATGGATAAAGAATTGAATATTGTGACTCGAGGCTTTGATAAGGGTTATCAAGTTAACAGTTATGGCAAAGCTCTTGTTTATGAAAAAAATAGGCTAACAAACAGGCCAGAATTTTCTATTTATGATGCCCAAAAACAAAAAAATATTTTTCAACCATTTAGTTATTTTACAAACCTAGATAAAGATATCTATAAAATTCCTTGCAAAGATAAGCTTTATAGATATGTTAGCTTTAAGGGCATACCAATTAATAATGAAGGCTATGCAGATGGCAGTGAATTTGAAAATGATTTTGCAATCGTAACGGGTTTAAATACAGTATTCAGGGGCAAGTCAACATACCTTAAAAAAGATGGCACAAGATTTAAAAATTGGTATGATGAATGTTACCCAAAAAGTGAAGGACTTTTTGCTGTGAACGATAATGGCAAAGGAATGTTTTTGAATGATAATGAACAGCAAGTTGGTCGTACCTTTAAACGAGTTTCACCATTTGTTAATGAGCATTCAGTCATAGATGTAAATGGTGGTCAAACTTACATTAATAGAAAATTTATGCGCTTTATTGATACTTTTGATGAGGCTAGGGCATTTAGTGAAAACATGGGTGTTGTTAAAACTAATGACGAATATGACGCTATTAGCGCAGGTCAAAATTATCTAAGTGAAATTTCAAAATATGCTAAAGAAATTAGCAAAAATCCAATTGAAGTATTTTTGAATTTACCAGAAAATGTTTATGCGGATAGTAAGTTTGAAAATGAATTATTTGAACTAGCTGAATTTATGGTGAATTCATTTAGTGATGCTATGGATGTTTCAACCCTGATAAGCAAACTTACAGATGCTCATAAAAAATATTCTAGATATGCAGAAGGCAGGGAAAAGGAATTATAAAAAAATATTGTTCAAATCGTTGACAATATTTTTTTTTAAGATTATATTATTAGCAGTTGCACATTGTGAGTGCTAAAAAATTAATCTAAGAGGTAATTTTATGAAAAGTTTTAAAACTGAATCTAAGCGTATTTTAGATCTTATGATAAACTCTATTTATACCCACAAAGAGATATTTTTGAGAGAACTTATTTCAAACTGCTCAGATGCTATGGATAAGCTTTACTTTAAAAGTATGAATGAAAATATTGGTTTAAATCGTGGGGATTTTGATATTAAAATAACTGCTGATAAAGATGCAAGAACCCTTACAATTTCTGATAATGGTATTGGTATGACTGCTGAGGAACTTGAAAATAACCTTGGTACAATTGCAAAGTCTGGTTCGCTTGCATTTAAAAGTGAAAATGAGAAAAAAGAAGATATCGATATAATTGGTCAGTTTGGTGTTGGTTTTTACTCTGTGTTTATGGTGGCTGACAATGCAAAAGTTGTTTCAAAAGCGTATGGCGATAGCGTTGCTAATGTTTGGGAAAGCCAAGGCACTGAGGGTTTTGAAATCAAAAAAACTGAAAAAGAAACTTACGGTACCGACATCATCTTACATATAAAAGAGGATACAGAAGATGAAAAATATTCAGAGTATCTTGAATACTATAAACTTATAGAACTTATCAAAAGATATTCAGATTATATTAGATATCCTATAAAGTTAGAGAGAGAAGTGCCAGTTGCTTCAAAAACTGACGAAACTGACGGTAGAAAAAAGATTGAAAAAGCAAAAGAGTGGGAAACTATCAACTCTATGATTCCGCTTTGGAGAAAAAATAAAAGTGACCTATCAGACGAGGATTATAACAAATTTTATAAGGATATGTTCTATGACTTTGATGACCCATTTATGCACTTGCATTACAGCATAGAGGGTGCAGTTGACTACAAAGCACTTTTATATATCCCTAAAAAATGCCCAGAAGCATACTTTTCAAAATACTTTGAGCGTGGCTTAAAACTCTATTCAAATGGTGTGCTTATTGCAGACAAGTGCAAGGATTTGTTACCTGAATACTTTGGTTTTGTTCAAGGTTTGGTTGACTGTGAACTCAGTTTAAACATTTCTCGTGAAACTGTGCAAAATGACTATCATCTTCAAAAAATTGCGTCAAATATTGAAAAACAAATCAGAAAAGAATTGCAAAATATGTTAGACAATGACAGACCTAAATATGAAGAGTTCTTTAAAAACTTTGGTTTAGGGCTTAAAATTGGCATTTACAACAACTGGGGTATGGACAAAGAAAAATTGCAAGACCTTGTAATGTTTTACTCAGTAAAGCAAGATAAGCTTATTACTTTTAAAGATTATGTTAATGCTATGACAGAAGGTCAAAAGTATATTTACTATGCAACTGGTGCGTCAATCCTCAGCATAAAAAAGATGCCACAAACTGAAAAGATACTATCAAGTGGCTATGATGTTCTCTGTATGACCGACAATGTTGACGAATTTGCAATTAAGTATGTTATGCAGTATGACGGCAAAAATTTCAAAAATGTTACTGATGGTGACACTGGTATCGAAAATGCAATAGAAGAAGTTACTGATGAAGATAAACCAGTTGTTGATGCAATTAAAGAGGCTCTCGGTGGTGAAGTGTTTGATGTAAGGCTTTCTAAAAAACTTGGGCAGCATCCAGTATGTTTATCTACCGAAGGCGAGATTTCAACCCAGATGGAAAAGGTATTTTTAAATCTGCCAGCTGGTGACCCTAACGCACAAGATATTAGAGCAAAAAAGATTTTGGAAATTAACAAAGAGCATAAAATTTATGAAAAGTTAAAAGAACTTTGTAAAGATAATAAAGTTGAGCTTAAAGAACTTGCTGAAGTATTACTTACTGAAGCAAAACTTATTGAAGGCTTGCCGGTAGAGGATATGAGTAAATTTGTAGAGCAAGTTACTAAATTTATAGCAGAATAATTATAAAAAGGCGGAAGATATCCGCCTTTTTTTATTTGTAAAATTATGCTTATATAATATTTAATTGCAAAAATAATAAATTTGTATTATATTAAACTTATGAAAGTTAATGTGGTATGTGTTGGCAAAATTAAGGAAAAGTTTTTTACTGATGCGATAGGTGAGTATAAAAAACGCTTATCTAGATTTTGCACTTTTAATATTATTGAAGTTGACGAGGCTTCAAATTTAACAAATCTTGAAAAAAAGTCTGAAAAAGAGGGCGAAAGATTGCTTGCTTCAGCCAAAGGATGTTTGGTGTCACTTGACGGCAAAGGCAAGTTGTTTTCAAGCGAAGACATTGCTGAGTTTATAAAAGAGCAAAAGCTTTCTGGCGTAAGTGAAATCAGCTTTATTATTGGTGGTTCAAACGGACTTTCACCAGAGGTGCTTGCAAAATCAAAAATTGCAATTTCTTTTGGCAAAATTACTTTTCCTCATCAGTTGTTTCGTGTTGTGCTTACTGAACAAATTTACAGAGCTTTTACTATAATTGAAAATATGCCTTATCACAAATAAAAAGGAAACTAGATGGACTACAAATTTAAGCTACTAAAAATGCATTGTGCAGCTTGTGCGCTGGCACTTCAAGAGCACCTCAATAATAGTATTGAGGGAGTTTCCTGTGAAATAAATTATGTTACTAAGGTAATAAAACTGCATATAGAGACCGATAATCCAGCTGAAACACTTACTACTGTCAAAACTTCGATTTCTAAATTTGACAGTATGATTGAAATTGTTGATTTTATAGACGAAGCAGATATTGAAGAAAAGGAAAAGTGGGAGCGTAAGCTTTTAATTTTAAGACTAAGCATTGCTGCAATTTTTATGGTGGGAATTTACTTTATACCTATATTTTGGCTTAAAGTAACACTATTTGCACTTGACTATTTGTTTGTTTCTTACAAAGTGCTTTGGGGTGCAATTAAAAATATAAGGCACGGCAAAATTTTTGATGAAAAATTTTTGATGAGCATTGCATCAATTGGTGCGTTTGTGGTTTTAGAGTTTATTGAAGCTATAAGCGTAATGTGGCTATATGAAATTGGCAGTGTTCTTGAAGATGTTGCAGTAAATAGGTCAAGAAAATCTGCATCAGAGCTACTAAAAATAAAACAGCCTTATGCAAACCTTGTAAGTGGTGATGAAGAAACAAAAGTGGCTTTAGACGAGGTATCAGTTGGTGATATTATAAGAATTAAGCCAGGTGAAAGAGTGCCACTTGACAGCAAGATTATTGAGGGAACATCTTATCTTGATATGTCTGCACTCACTGGTGAAACCAAAGAACTTATTGTTCAAAAAGGCGACAAGATACTTTCTGGTGCAATCAATGGGGCAAGCGTTTTGCTTGTGCGTGTTGAAAAGTTAGAGAGTGAAAGCACTATTTCAAGAATAATTGATATGGTTGAAAAGGCTAGTGAAGGCAAAGCTAAAACTGAAAAGTTTATTACAAAATTTTCAAAGTATTACACACCTGTTGTTATAGCACTTGCTTTTGTAATAATGTTTATCCCACCTATATTTAGTGGCTATGCTGATTTTGTTAGTTATGCATATAAAGCCCTTTGCTTTTTAGTGGTATCTTGCCCTTGTGCATTGGTTATTTCTGTGCCACTTACATACTTTGCAAGTTTTGGTGCTTTTGCTAGGAGTGGAATTTTGGTCAAAGGAGCAAATTACATAGATTTGCTTGCAAAAACTGATACTGTAATTTTTGATAAAACTGGCACGCTGACAAAAGGTGACTTTGAAATTACTGAAATTGTTGCCTTTGGTGACCACACAGAAGATGAAATTTTGGAAATTGCAGCCTATGCCGAAAACTTTTCTAATCATAGAATTGCAAAATCTGTAACAAAAGCGTATAATGAGCGTATTAAAAAAGATATCAACAATGCTTGGATAGATGGTTATACAGAAATCGCAGGTAAGGGTATCAAGGCAAGTATATTTATGCAAGATGTGCTTGTTGGAAGCAACAAACTGCTTGAAGAAAATGAAATTAGCGTGTATGAAGTTAGTAGTAGTGGCACAACTTTGTATATTGCAATAGCTGGCGAGTTTGCAGGATACATTGTTATTGAAGATGAAATCAAGCCAGATTCTATTGATGCAACAAAAAATTTGCGAAAACTTGGTGTAACAAACTTATCTCTTTGCACTGGTGATGCTGAAAATGTTGCGGCAGCGGTTTCAGCCAAAGTTGGTTTGAACAGCTACTATGCAGGTATGCTTCCAGAGAACAAGGCAGAGGTTGTAAATAAACTTGTAGGTAGTGGTAAAACGGTTGTGTTTGTTGGTGACGGTATAAATGATGCACCGCCACTTGCAAGTGCTAGTGTTGGTGTTGCAATGGGTGGGCTTGGCAGTGATGTTGCGGTTGAAACATCTGATGTTGTCTTGATGACAGATGAGCCAAGCAAGCTATCAAAAGCAATAAAAAAAGCACGCAAAACTCGTAAGATTGTGCTTGAAAACATTATTGGTTCAATTGGCATAAAAATTGCTATTTTGGGGCTTGTATCTTTTGGTTTTGCAGGAATGTGGCTGGCGGTTGTGGCTGATGTTGGTGTAAATTTGCTTGCAGTAATCAATAGTTTAAGAACTATGCTTAAAAGTTAAGGAGAAATTTATGGATATAAAAAATATTTTAAAAGAGGCACTAATCAAAAGTTTTGAAAAGTTGGGCTTTGATAGCAGTGACATAACTTTGACTTTTTCAAACAAGCCAGAACAGGCAGATTATCAATGCAATTCTGCTTTTGCTTTAGCAAAAAAATTGCAGACAAATCCAGAAGTTGTTGCAAACCAAATTATAGATAATCTTGAACAAGATATTGCAGAGGTTAGTTTTGCTAGACCTGGTTTTATCAATTTTAAAATTAAAAATGAAGTTCTATCAAAATGTTTAAATGAAGCTTTGAATGATGATAGATTAAATTTAAAAACTACTGATAAGCCAGAAACCGTGGTTATGGATTATGGCGGTGCAAATGTGGCAAAAGAACTTCATATTGGGCATCTTCGTTCACCAGTTATTGGTGAAAGTTTGGCAAGACTCTTTAAAATTTTGGGTCACAAAGTTATAACAGATACCCACCTTGGTGACTGGGGACTTCAAATGGGTTTAACAATCGCTCAGCTTGAAGATGATGGCTATGTTGAAGGTTACTTTAATCGTGGTCAAAATAAGCCTATTACTCTTGACACTCTTAATGAGGAGTACCCAAAGGCTTCTAAAAGAAAGAATGATGATACTGAATTTAGGGTTAAGGCAGAAACTTATACAAAATTTATTCAGGACAAAAAAGAACCATACTGGGCAATTTATAATGCAATCCGTGAAATTTCTGTTGAAAGAATAAAGGCAAATTATGAAAAATTAAACTGCTACTTTGACCTTTGGTATGGCGAAAGCACAGCAGCAGAGTATGTTGATGAAGCTGTTAAAATGTTTGAAGATAAGGGTTTAACAAGAAAGTACGAGGGCGCAACAATTGTTGATGTTGCAAGAGAGGGTGAAAATATCCCAGTAGAAAAAAAGAACCCAGATGACCCACAGCTTTACAAAAATCCTATGCCACCAGTGTATCTTAAAAAGAGTAATGGTGCAGATGTTTATGACACTACCGATATTGCAACAATTTTGCAAAGAAACAAAGATTTTGCACCAGACAGAATAATGTATTTTGTTGATAAAAGACAAGAGATTCATTTTGAAAGATGTTTTAGAGCTGTTAGAATGGCAGGCATTTCACCTGAATCTCAAAAGCTTGATTTTGTTGGCTTTGGCACAATTAATGGAACAGATGGCAAGCCATTTAAAACAAGGTCTGGTGACACCATTAAACTTGAAGATATAGTTGGACTTATCACTGATAGTGCTAAAAGAAAACTTAATGAAAACGGCATAACAAACAGTGATGAACTTGCACTTAAAATTGGTGTGGCAGCACTCAAATTTGGTGACCTTTCAAACGCACCTAGCAAAGATTATATTTTTGATATTGAAAAATTTGCTTCATTTGAGGGCAAAACTGGTCCATATATTCAGTATACTGGTGCAAGGATTAACTCACTTCTTGCAAAGGCTGGGCTAATCGGCAAACTTGAAAATGAAGCTAAACAAAACTTTATTAATATTGATGATGAAGATACAAGGGGTATTGCAATCAGCTTTTTAAAACTTCAAGATAGTTACAATGTTTGCTTTAAAGATTTATCAATGAGTTCACTTTGCACTGCACTTTTTGACTTTGCTTCTTGCTATTCAAAATTCTATAACAATACCAGAATTTTAACTGAAAAAGATGCAGCAAAAAAGAATAGCTATTTAATGCTAAGTTATTTTGTGCTTAAGGCAATAACTCAAGCAGCTGATGTGCTTGCTTTTGAGATTCCAGAAAAAATGTAGGGGATACTATGAAAAAATTATTACTTCACTCTTGTTGTGCGCCTTGTTCTACTGCTGTTATTGAAAGACTAATAAATGAGTATGATATAACCATTTTATATTATAATCCAAATATTTATCCTGAAGCAGAATATGAAAAGCGTAAGGCAGAAGAAATTAAGTATATTGAAATCTTAAAAAGCAAGGGCGTAAAAAATATACATATGCTAGACTGCGATTATGACAGTGACAGCTACTACCAAGCAGTTAAAGGACTTGAGCAAGAAAGAGAGGGTGGTGCAAGATGTGCAGTTTGCTTTAAACTTAGACTTGAAAAAACTGCTAAAATTGCAAAGGAAAAAGGTTTTGATATATTTGGCACAACGCTGACGGTCAGCCCTCATAAAAATTCAATAGTAATTAATGGTATAGGCAAGGATATTGAAAAAGTTATGGGTACCAAGTTTTTAGAAAGCAATTTTAAAAAACAAGATGGTTACAAGCGAAGTGTTGAACTTGCTAAAGAAAATGATTTGTATAGGCAAAATTATTGCGGTTGCATTTATGCCTATAATCAACAGCTTAAAGAAGCTCCTGAAAGCCTTATTAAAAAAGCCTAGTTATATTAAGAATTAAGTTTAATAAATTTATAAAGTAATTTATATTTATTTGTAAATTACTTTTTTTATGTTATAATTTAATCAAGGATTATATTAATTATGACATTATTCTTTATTCTTTCACAAATTTCTGTTGTAATAAGTTATATTTTTCAAGCAATAACCTATGGTGTTAAAAAGAGAAATATTATTTTAATTTTAAGCTTTTTATCACTTATTGCTATGGGATTATCTTATTTCTTTTTAAATGCCTACACTGGTTTTGCAATGACAGGTGTGGCAATTTTAAGAAATATAATATTTATGATTCAAAACAAATATAGCAAAAATAAAGATAGTGAAAAACTTGTTTTGGAAGATTTTATAGTTCTTGGCATTTTGGCTATCGCCACTGCAGTTGCCGCATATTTGGCTTGTAGATTTGGAACATACAATGGTTTTTGGAGCCTGTTTTCAGTATTTGCAACCTTCTTGTTTACTGTTTCAATTTGGCAAAAGAATGTTGTTTTATATAATGCACTTGGCATTATTGTTAGTAGTTTATGGATTGTTTATGATATTTTTGTTGGTTCGCCATTTGGAATCGCTTGTGAAAGTGTGCTTTTGGTTGTTACTATTATATTTTTAATATCTAAATTTATAAAAAAGAAGAAATTAAAGAATACTAATTGTACAGAGTCGTTAGGTGAGCAAACAAAAGACGAAGTAGAAAATCAATAATTTATAAAAAAGGAGAATGATATGCCAGAAATTTTTGGATGGCAACATATTGTGTTTTTGGTTGTCATTTGTGCAATATTTATTGCTACAACCATCTTGATTAAAAAGTTTTGCAAAACAGAAAAATCACTTTCTATTGTAATAAAAGTTTTTTCAGCATTTTTGCTTGTATGGATACTCGCAAACAGAATTTTAATTGCTGCAGTTCAACAGCACAGGGCTATTGCATTTATTCCAACATCGTTTTGTGGAATAGTAAGCTTGCTTTTTGCCATAATTGGTTTGTTTGCTAAAAAAGATTCAGGCATACTGCACTTTATAGTTTACTGCGGGCTTCTTGGTGGATTACTTACAATGATTTATCCAGACTTTATTGGTCAAGCAGAATCTATTTTTTATCCACTTACAATAACTGGGCTTATGCATCACACAGTTGCATTTTTCCTTGGTGTAACAATGATTGCAACTGGCTATATGAAACCTACAATAAAACGCTGGGCATGGCTTCCACTAGGCCTCACATGCCTTATGACCTACGGCATTTTTTGTATCACTGCACTTGGGTTTGGTGACGCTATGTATATTCACGAACCACTTATTGAGGGTACAATTTTCACTTGGTATTTTGTTGGATTATTATTCTTGATTATTCATGCTGTAGCTTTAATCACTCTAGAAATTGTTAGACGCAAAAGAGCAGGACTTCCAATTATGCCATTTAATTTAAAAACCTTGTTTGTAAATAATGCAAAAGTAGAGGCAAAAGTAGAAGAAAATAAAACCAGCAACATCAAAAGCAAAAAGTAAAAAACTGCATGGTAAAAATAATTGATTAATAAAAAGCACTTAAATAGGTGCTTTTTTTTAAATAAAATTTTGAAAAATGTATAAAAATGTTTAACAATTATGAGTTTATTTGTTAAGATAATTTTAGTAATAAATTTAAAGGAGATTTTTATGGATTGGAATGCAATTTGGGACAGTATTAAAAACTTCTTTACCAGTAATGGTTGGAAGATATTAGCATTTTTTGCAGTTTTAATACTTGGCATCATTGTAGTTAAAATTATAATTAACATTACTAGACGTATTCTTGGTAAAACAAAAATGGAGCGTATTGCTCAGCAGTTTTTAGTTGGCGCACTTAAACTTGTGCTTTACTTAGTGCTTGTGCTTATCTTACTCAGTATGATTGGCGTTCAAGTTACTGGCATCATCACAGCACTTTCTGCAATCTTACTTGCTGTTGGTATGGCACTTGAAAGCAACATCGCAAATGTTGCAAATGGTATCGTTATTGTATCTACTCATATGTTCAAAAAAGGCGATTATATTATTGTTGATGGAGTAGAAGGTAGCGTATCAAACATTAACTTTTTATTCACAACAATCATGACTGTTGATAACAAAAGGGTAACAATACCTAACAGTACAATTGTTAACAGTTCAGTTACAAACGCTGGTGCAAATAACACCCGCCGTGTAGATTTTACTTTTTCAGTCGCTTATGAAAGTGATGTTGAAGCTGTTAAGAAAATCGTTCTTGATGTTATGAACACAATGGCAAAGTTAGAATTGAAAACCCACCATTCTGCAGACTTAAAACATTAGGTTCTAGCAGTATTGACTTTTTTGCTAACTGCTGGGTAGACAAAGAAGATTATTGGGATGTTTACTATTATGTAATGGAAAACGTTTATAATGAATTTAAGCGTAATAACATTTCTGTTCCTTACAATCAACTTGAAGTTAGAAACAGAACTGATAAGGTTAAAATGCCATTTACTAAAGAAGCTCTTCCAAAAAGAGTTGAAAAGGTTAGAGATGAAAAAGCTTCATTTGACCTTGAAACAGCTTCGCTTTCTGATATAATGCATATGAAAAAATCAAAAAAGAAAAAAGAAGAAGTTAAAGAAACCGCACCTGAAGAAACTAAGGTTGAGGTTAAAGAAGAAGTTGTTGCTGATGAAAAACCAGCAAAAAAATCTTCAAAAAAAGCAGATAAATAGTTGAATTTTAAATTAAAAACAGCAACTAAAGCGCACTTCTCATAGAGATTATAAAAAAGCGAAGAAATTTAAAGTTCTTCGCTTTTTATAATTACCTGCAAAATTGAAATTTAGAAATACATCATAACATAAAACAAATTAAAAGCACTATAGAAAAATCATATAGTCCGTGTGCAATGATGACCGACAACAG
>CAZYYI010000014.1:0-20420 GCA_964651835.1 uncultured Lachnospiraceae bacterium | reverse complement strand
AATAAATAAAAAATACTTACTAATGTAAGTATTTTATTTTTTAATTTTATTTTCAAAATAGTTTTTAAATTTGTTTAAATAGTTTTGCAATGTGATTCTATCTTCCTCATTAAGAATTAAACTATAGTTATTGAATATGTCGTTCCAAAGTTTATTAAAATTGATATAAGACAAAGTTTCAAAATAATTTATATCAAACATATATCCTATATGTTTCAAAATAGTGTCAAGTGTCGTTTTTACATCCTTGTTCTTAACATAAGTAAATTTATCTAGTTTTTCTTGTATTTTTGGTGACAAACCATTTCCACTAAACTCAATTTTTATATCACCTTGGCTTAATCTATAAATTATATCTAATTTGTCACAATCTCTTATTAATTTGCAATATGTTAAAATTTCATCATATTCAGTTTTGTCAAAATCACTAAATTCTTCTAAATTGATTTCAGCTTTATTATGATTTTTTATAGCCAATTTAATCAAGTTAAAATTATTTTCATTAATGTCAAATTGTTTAATTTCTCCTTCATCAAATAGCAGTTTTGCAGACATATCTGCGTGATCAACTGACAAATAATCATAAAATGTATGATAAGTTTTCCACTGATAAAATCTTGAATAATCATGTAATAAACCAATATCATAACAAATATTTTCATTTAGGTTTAATTTTTTACCAACTTCAATGCAAGCATCAGCAACCCTAAAAGTGTGAAAAAGTTTTCCCGATAACCTAACATCATTCATATCATAATTTTTGGTTATAAGATTATAAAAAATTTTAGCATTATTACTTTTTAAATAAATTTTATTATTAAAATTATCAACTAGGTATTCCATAAATTTAATATAGTACAATTTAATTGTTATTGCAACAAAAAAGAATCCTTGATTAAGGATTCTTAAAATGATTTATTTAAAATCGTGTCTTTAGTTTCTTCAGATAAAGTTATAGGCTCTTTTTTTGCCTCTTCTTTTGCAAAAATTTCTTTGATTTGTGCATTCTCTAAAAGTGCATCTTGAACTTTTTTGTATCTTTCATCGTAGATTGTGTTAGTATGCACTTCATCGTGACACATACGACAATATTCTCTGTCTGGTGATAATTTGAATTTGATATATCTATGTAGTTCATTAATTCCATCTTTTTCATATGCCTTAATAATTAAAGGAATATTATTTAAAACTTGCTCGATATCTAGTTGAGTTAATGAAACAAAGCCATCTTTTTCAATTCCTGCGCCAACAACTTCATTGAAATATGGTAAATCATTTGGAATACGATAAATTGAATCATAACCGTGTTTTTTTGCCTCAGACAAAACTAATTCTTTTGGCAAACCAAACACACAATTTTTAAAAATCTTTTTATAAGGAAGTCTCATTCTTTCACTAACATAATAATTTGGAATACTAACCTTATAAAGAAGCTCAATTATATTTGCTTGTGGAAATTCCCCTGCCAATTTTTCTACAAATTTAGGGTTTGACATTGCGGTTTTATAAGGATCAAGTATTTGTTTTAATGTGCATTCGTAAAACTTATTTTTATCGTAATTTTTTGTTTCATACTTATATGCTAGCTTTATAAAGTTAATCATAAAATCAACATCAACTTGCAATTCATAATATCTAGAATCAGGCTTTTTCCAATTTACCAAATTAATATTTGAGTAATATAAGTTAAGTAAAAATTCAGGATCTTTCTTTTGTTCATCTGTAAGATATACTTTATAAAAATTTCTCTTCATTTTTGAAACATAAGCATAAATTTTTTCATTTGCTTCTGCATAAGTATCATCTTTTGTAATTTTTGCCTTTTTTTGAAATTTTGCAATATTCTTTTTAGAAGTTTTTTCATACTTTGATTTTATTTTAAGGTGTTTTTTATAATTTTTTATATCTTGTGCTTCTAATTTTTTTTTGTTCTTCCATAACAACTCCTATATTAAACCTTTTCAATAAATTTATTATATCATAGAATTATCAATTGTCAATATGGATTTTACATCGCTCCGTTCAAGTCCCTAACCTATTATATGCAATAGTTATTGGGGGTCCCCGCAAAAGAAAGCTTTTGTGGGGTATTGAGCAAAGCAGGTTGTAAGCAAGCACTTGCTTTTAAATAATAAAAAGCAAGGCTATAAAAAACCTTGCTTTGCGATGGTGCCGAAGGCGGGACTTGCTCTGCTACGAAGCCTCACCAGTGGCAGTGCCGCTATCACGCCACTCGCTAAAAACAGTCCACTGGACTGTTTTCTTAACGCTCCGTTCAAGTCTCTTAATTTAGTAAAAAATAAAAAATTGCACTTTCGTGCAACTTTTTTATTTGGTGCCGAAGGCGGGACTTGAACCCGCACGAAGTTGCCCTCAACGGATTTTGAGTCCGTCGTGTCTGCCATTTCACCACTTCGGCATATTATGCTATTAACGATTAGTATAATAGCATATATTTTTATATTTGGCAAGAAAATTTAAAAAATAATTTTAGTAAATCTCAGTTCCCTCATTTTCATCTGCGTGAGATACATAATCATCTTCTGGTTTTTCACGATTTAAAATTTGACGTATTTTATCATTTTCTTTTTTATCTTTTTCAACTTCTTTAGTTATTTCAATTATTCTTGTAATTGCACTATTGTATTTATCAAAAGTAGCTTCATTTGAATTTTCATAAATATTTTCGATATGCATAAGCTCTTTTTCTGCAGTTTTACCACCTGGCAAAACGTCTTCACATACAATTTCACCAGTTCTGGTACTAATTAAATTCAAAATACCCTTAGCATTAACTTTTGTGAGCCCAGCTGTATCTTTGCTAAAGATAAAGTAATTTACATTTTTATCAAATTCACCAATCATATCGCACAAAAAGTAATTATCTTTGAGTTCTGAATTATCAGTAAACATCTTATATAACTTGAATTTTTTAGTGCTAACTTGCTCTAAATTTGATGTTGCTGGAAAGTGTATGCCAAGTTTTTCAAACATACCTCTATCAAAACAACTGGTTATGCTTTCACTAGATTTTAAATGCAACTCATTAATGCAATCAAGCTTGTTATCTTCCTTCCTTTTTCTAAGATACAAGTTACCCTCTTTATCATAGAGCCAAACTCTGACAACCTTATGCCACAAACCTTTGTAGTGAACATCAGTTTCATCTTGTGAAGAAAGGAATATTCCATTTTCATCAAATGTATCAAAAAAATCCATATATGCTCCTAAATTTTTTTATCAGTGCTATTTATTCCAAGTTTTGTAAGTTCATCGCGGATATAGTCAGACATTGCATAATTTTTTTCTGAACGAAGTTTAGTTCTTATTTCACCTAAAAGTGATAAAAGCTCATCATTCTTGCTATCAGATTTTTCATCAGCTTGCTTTGCTACAAACTTAAGTCCAAGTACATCTTCAAACATTTTAACAAGAGTGTTTGCTTCTAAAATTAAATCTTTATTATTAGCAACAACAATATTTGCCGCAAGTTTTGAAAATTTTAAAAGTTCTGCAATGCCAAGCGGTGTATTGAAATCGTCATTCAAAGCTGCCTCAAAGTTATTTTTAACTGATTCAAGCTCTTTATCAGTAACTGGTTTAAACTCGCCATTAGCAGCCATTTTTACGGCTGAAAGATTGTTTACTATTTTTGTATACTGCTCTTTTAAAGACTCAATAGCTTCAAAGCTAAAATCAACAGGTTTGCGATAATGGAATTGAAGTATAAAATATCTTACAAGCATTGGGTCAAATTTTTTAAATAAATCTTCAAGAGTAATAAAGTTTCCTAAACTTTTGCCCATTTTAGAGCCATTGACAGTGATAAGATTGTTATGCATAAAGTAATTTACAAAAGGTTTGCCGTTTGCAACTTCACTCTGTGCAATTTCACTTTCGTGGTGAGGGAAAATATTATCAAGCCCACCACCGTGAATATCAAATGTATCACCCAAAAACTTTTTGCTTAAAGTTGAGCATTCTAAATGCCAACCAGGATATCCAACTCCCCAAGGAGAATTCCACCTCATAATATGTCCGCCTTCAGCACTCTTCCAAAGGGCAAAATCTTCTGGACTATGTTTGTCATCGGCAATACTGATTCTTTCACCAGAGAGGTTGTTTTCAAGCTTTCTGTTTGATAGTTTGCCATAATCGCTAAACTTTTTAACATCAAAATAAACATTGCCCTTTTCTGTTACATAGCCGTAGCCTTTGTCAATAATTGTTTTTACCATTTCAATCATTTCAGGAATAAAGCCAGTTGCTCTTGCACTGATTGTAGGACGCTTGATATTTAATTTATCCATATAGTCAAAATAAATAGTTTCATATCTATAAGCTAAAGCATATGGGTCAAGTTGTTCTTTTGCTGCCTGTTTTACAATTTTATCTTCACCATCATCAGTGTCGCCAACTAAATGGCCAACATCAGTAATGTTTTGAACGTATTTAACTTTATAACCAAGATATTCAAAGTATCTGCGTACAACATCAAAATTTGTATAAGACCTTGCATGACCAACGTGAGGAGGTCCATAAACTGTTGGACCACAAACATAAAGACCAACGCAGCCTTTATTGATTTCAACAAATTTATCTTTTTGTCTTGTAAGTGAATTATAAAAAGTAAGAGCCATAAAACCTCCAAAATATAAAAAGTGAGCAGTTATCTACTCACCTTTTTAGACAACTGTAAAGTACTTTTAGTTAATAAATTTTAGCCACTTTTATTATATAAAAAATTATATATTATTGAACTTTTTGTTGTCAAGTATATTAAAGTTAGGTTTTATTTTTATTAAAGGTTTTTAGCTACAAAATAAGCATTTTTTATATCATCTTCAACATCTGAAATTTTAAGAGCATTGCCAATCAAATATAGCTCTCCAGGAAATTTTGATTTTGCAAGTTCATAGTAAAGTCTGTTGTTTGAATAAAGCTCAGGCTCATAAATAAATAAGTCACAGTCAATATTTTTTGCACAAGCCTCATATCCATAGGTTTTGCCAGAATTTAAATTTAATACAAGTACATCAAGTGGAATGTTTTTAGTTTTTCTATTAATCACAAGTTCAATAAAATCTTCTTCAATACGTTTTATTCTTGAACCTATAAAAATATCTACTTTAAGTTTATTTAGCACATTAATATAATAAGTTAATTTTCCACATGAAAGCTTAAACAAAAATTCATAAGATGGTATAACCAATCTCACCTTTTTGTTTTGTTTAACTAAATATAAAGCGAGTTTTAAAGATAGCTCAGACTTAGCTAAGACAACAATATTGTTTTTTTCGCTAAAAGAATTTTTACTTTCAAGAATATCATAAATACTCTTTACATTTTTTAACACAGCACCTGAAACATTTAAAAATTTCTCATGAAAACCTGTTGCTACAATAATTGTACAATACTGTTTGCTCTTGGATAATTCTACATCAAACTCGGTTGAAAGTTTTAATTTGATTTTTCCTTTTTTTGCAAAATCATTGAGTTTTTGCTCTAAATTACTATTAAAAAGTGCAAAAAGTTCATCAAATTTGTAAATTTCACAGAGTTTGCCGGTTTTGTTAAGTATCGAATTTTTATCATATAATTCAACTTCAAAACCTCGCTCAGCAAGATTAATTGCACAAGTAATTCCTGCTACTCCTGCGCCCACAACTGCCACAAGTTTGTTTATTCTTGTTGTCGGAAAAAGTTTATCATTTAAAAGACTTGGATTAACTGTACAGCTAATTTTGCCAAAACTAGAAATACTTTTATTACACTTAGAACATTTAATACAAGGTGTATAATTTTCACCTTTTTTAATTTTGCTTAAATAATTTTCATCAGAATATATCTGCTTTGTTATATCAACAAAATCTGTAATATTTTCACTTACCTGTTTGCTTGCAGAATTGATATTATTAATATTGTCAGTTGTAACTATAACTATATCTTTATTGTACTTATTTTTTTCTCCAGAATTATTTATAAAATTTCTTATTTCTAATATGATATCACTATATAGTGATTCACACATAAATTCACTAAAGTCACTTAAAAATGCACTTTCATAAGTTCCAAATTCAAAAACAAATCCATCAGCACCAGTCTTGATAATTTTTAAAAGCAATTCAAAAAAATTAGATTTTTTAAGTTCATTTTTAATATCTTTAATGCTTTGTATAGACTTTACTTTTTTGCCATAAATTTGATTTAAAAATGAGCTAATAGTAAGTTTTACTAAAATATTTAAGTCTGAAGTTTTTTTCATAATATTTTTTAAAATCTTACTAATAAAATCTTCTGGCTGAGTAAAGTAGCCAAAACTTCTTCTGTTATACTCGGTGCTACAAAATTCGCCAAGTATGTTATATTGGCTAGCATCTATTACAACGCCATCAAAGTTTGTTCTTTCTGCAAGTTCAGCAATATCACCAAAGTTGTCTGCAAGTTCACTACACTTTCCATCACTAATTCTTACACTTGGAAGTTTTGTATCATAAAAATTTTTGCCAAATGATGGAGCATATGAGAACACATTAAGAAATCTGTTTTCATTGTCACCTCTTCCAAATACTGACTTTATTGTTAAAAAAATTTTAGCACCAGTTGTATGAACATTTTTACATAAACTTTTATATGCTTCTATACTTTTTTTGTTATCATAGATTTGTGCAAATTTTTTTGGTAAACTTGAAATCTTTTTTATTTTTCCTGTTCCAGCATATACCCCACCAGTGAAAATCAATCCAACATCACTGCGAGCAATGTTATTATAAAAATTTAAAAAATCTTCTGTAGGATTTCCAAAAGAATCACACAAAAAATTATCTGTTCCTGAAATAAAACAAAAGTGATTTTTTACTTCTAAATTATTAATCAATATACTCTCAAAAATTTTATCATCAAAAGTATTAGAATCTAAATTAAATTCATTCTCAGAGTTTTTTATAAGTTTAGATTTTATTATATCATATGAAAAATTTGACGACTTAATATCATTATTATCCATACTTAAAATATAACCAAATATTAAAATAGTAAACAGCTCTAAAATAAGAAAAAAGGATAAAATTTATCCTTTTTTACTTATTTTGATTGAATTATTAATTCAAAACTGTATTTAATTGCAGTTTTTATAAAACTTTTATAATTAAACTATCACTTATAGAAACCTTCAATGTATCGTCAGATACTCTAGTAACTTGGGTTCTATCAGCTGGTAATTTATTTGCATCATATCTATAGTAGAACATAATTATATAATAGTTTCCAGACTTACCAGTAAAGTTAAATTTAACATTATTGCTAGTTCCGTTATTTAAAATTCCAAGATCAGAAACATAGCTATTAGTGTTTGAAATAACTGTTGTTAAATAGTTATCTTTATTGCTTGCCTTTGCATACAAAGTATATTGTTCTTCATCAAGTACAACAAAGTTTAAATAATCTGTTTCTTGCTTATAAATATGAATATCACTACCTATTTTTTCAAAGTGTGAAACATTAGTAAGTGAAGTATCAATATTAACTTCATAACCACTATGTGATGCAGAATTGTTAAAATTCATAACAAGTGGATAATAAATTGGAATTGCATAGATTGTGTCATCAATTACAGTTTTGCCAACACTTATTACTTCAAACTTATATCTGACCGTTGCTGTGAGAGAGAACGGATCTAAAATAGTTCCATTATCTTTAACGATAGATAAATTATTAAATGTAATTGGAATACTAGAAATAACATCAGTTGCAAAATGATTTTCATCATAAATATAACTTGAAACACCAATAAGTGAGTTAAGTAAATCATTTAAAGTATATTCACTGATTTTTGTTAACACTGCATCAAGCACTCTTGCAAGTTCTGTATCTGTTAACGAAGTCAAATTATTGTCTTCTCTGTTTAAAATTAAATTTCTAAACGCATTATAAATTGTTTGACGATCATTTACGATTAGATCTGAGTCTGTATCTCTTACCTTCAATCTACCAAGGTCTGCAAGTGTAAATTTGATATAAGACACAAAGCCATATCTGCTTCCAGCATACCATGGTCCACTGTTTGGACTTGGCACAGCATTTAATATAATACCCGAAATAATATAGTTACCGCCTGCTTCGACTGAGCTGGTCTCATAACCGATTAAATAGTTTTTATTTACTGAACAGTAAATTTCATATTTAAAATCTGGTTTTTTGGTTAATTCAGCATCTATATATAAATTAGGATTGTTGCTGCTTAAATCAAGGTACAATAGCGTGGTTTGACTTCCATTATTAATTGTAATTATATTATGATAATTTGGATTGAATGGAGAAACAAATTCAGAGTTATTAGCATCTGTAAATATTTCAAATTCCGCTTTATAATAGTTGCCATTTATTAATGCATAATATTCATCAATATTTTCTATTGTATAACTGCTATTATAAATTGTTCCATCTTCCTTGTAAAGTGTGCTTGCTGGATTATTATGAGTGCCCTGTCTTAGCATTAAGTATAACCTTTCACCATTAATATCTACATAATATCTAGGATTACTATTAATGATTTGTGGCATAGCACCAACACTGCTATAGTATCTTTGATTTTCAGAATCAGATGTTTCAAAAATCTGATAGTATCTATCTTGATCACCTACTGTTTGTTTAACATATAGTTTTGAACCATTAAAATTATAATCGTACTTGATTTCTGGTGTTAATGGTTGTCTAACATTACCAATTTCAATGCTAAATTCCTCAAGGTTAGATGAAATTAAATCTGTAAAATGTATGCCAGCTTCATCTTCATAATAGAATTTATCAGTTACTACATCATATTTGATATAGATTTTGTTTTTACTAGCATTTTCAAAGTACAAACAGGTATATGAATTTGCAGTATACCAATATGTTCTGAGCAGTTTATTTACAAAGTCGTTATCTGTAAGTTTATCGAATTCGTCTTTAGTAAATACTTGATCACGGAATTTTTCCCTGTCAACACCATATTCAGAATATAGTTTAATTTTTGCTAAATTATTATTATCAACCAAGTTATCATTATCAATTTTAACAACTAAACCATTTTCTACCTTAAATGAACCTTTTATTTCATTATTATTTAAAACATAATCATTTCCTGTGTTAAGTTTATCATAATAAGTTCCGTCATTCCAAGTGTAGAAATCTATAGAAGTTTCACGGTTTCTTGAATAGTAATAACCATATAAAGTTACATTCGCATTTAAGTACTTATCTTCATCATCACCGTAAGCAATCATAATTATGCTGCCATTGTCTTCTTGAACTCTATACCAGCCTTTCATTACAAATGTTGTAAGATCAAGTTTAAATGTTAGATCACCAAATACATCAGGATCACCAATCAGTGGAGCAACTTGAGCGTAATATCTATCATCACCAACAGATTTAAGTGAAATACCAGTTTTACCAGCACTATAAATGTCAGAACTATAAATATAACTATATCCATTAAACTTTTGATTCACATTTGATACAACATCTACAGGTCTATAAGATGTACTAGTATATTTATCACCATATACGAAGTAACCATAAGGTACATTAAATGTTGTAATTTGTTTATCAGCGCAGTCATCAGAAATTGTGGCAATACGATAATTTCCTGAGAATGTGCCTATCCAATCATATTCTTCAGATGAATCAAGAACTTCATAGTTTTCTGATGGTGATTTAGCAACTGCTTCTCTGAACTCATCCATATTTCTATAGATTGTATCATAAACATTGCTGTTTCCACGTTGAGTTAAATTATCATCATTGCTATCAAACAAGTTATAGATATCAAAGTTAAAGGTCTGAACTGAGAATTTGCAAGTGATTTCAATATTGCTACTCATATTTTCAAGATTAAATGTTACCTTGTTGATATCTCTTCTATTCTTTGTTTGAGATGAAGGATTGGTTGCATATTCACTTACACTAAATATAAATTTGTTTAATTCTTCTCTTGAAAGTAGGCTCAATCTTGCATTTGAAAGTTTATCATAAACAAGTCCATTTTCAATGTCATTTTTATCAAAACTTCCAACTGTTGTTGGTTCTTTATTACCATCTAATCTTGCAACAGTTACATTAGAAAGTTTAATTATTCTTTCTTCACTATCAAAAGCAAACTTCAATGTTAAAATATAATTAATATTTTTATACATTCCATCAGACCACTCAATTGCATAATAGCTGAGTCTCATTTCTGATAGATACCTACCATTGTAGAATGGCTGAATAGCAACACTAGCATCATTATAATAATTATAATTTTTAACACTAATGCCAGATGAATTATAACCAATATTGCTGTCATTATCAGGGTCATCAAAAGTACTTTCAGTTGGCTTGCCATTTACATACAAGTCAAAGTTACCAGCTAAACCTGAGTTATTGTCTGGAGTTTGACTTGCAATTGGAAGTCCTGCACCATTATTGCCATTGCTAATTTTAATACTAAATTCACTATTTTTTAACTCCCAATCAGCATAAAGTGTAAATTGTCTGGTTATTTTTGGAGTGAAAGTGAAATTAGTTAAGCCATCAACATTGCAAGTAAATTCAACGTAATTAATTATTCCATTGCTATCTACATAATAGAAATTTTCGTCACTATCACATCTAATAATATACCTATTTCCACCCTCTTCAATATAGAAGAATGAATCATTAAATTGTAAAGTTTTGCCAGTTATGCCAATATTTGCAGAATATTTTGCACCATTATATATAAAGAATAAATTAGCGTTAGTATATGATTCATATGCTAAGTAATAATTATTACCATCAATTGTAATATAACCAAAGTTTGTACTAGCATTTACTGCATCAATATTATGCAAGAAATCTTTGTTATCAGTTATAAAGTTGTTATCAGACAAAACTTTTAAGTTAGAATTTACCAAAATATTGTAAAGTGTTAAATCTAAAGTTTTATTGCTAATATTTGCTAAATAATTTGCTGTTAACTTGCCGTCTTTATCAAAACTTACCTTTGAATCAGTTGAAACATAGTTATACAAAGTGTGGTTTGGATCATTAGCATCAATTGCATCAATAAGCCATCCAGCAAAGTAATAACCAGCAGAGGTTGCAAACAAATCAGTTAATTTGTAATTTCCAAAAGTGAATACTGCTTCTGTTAAAGATTTATCGAACTCAGCTGAGAATAATACATTTGCTATGATATCATTAAACGCATAATCATTAACATCATTTGTATATTTGATATAATTTTGATTGATACCAACATAACCATTTGCATTAGATGAATTTAAAAGTGCTACTGCAAAGTTGCTGTCAATATTATATAAATTTATTAAATCTTGAACTCCTATATTAAGAGCAAAATTGATTGTGAACTTTTGAGCGCGCCATACTGCATACAAATTAACATTGTGCTGTTCACCGGTTGCATCACCCAAAGTTTCAAGTGATGTGCCATTATAAAGAACATTTTGTGAGGTTGCCGCTGAATTATAACCAGTAAATATCAAACCATTGTTTAAATAGTTATTACTACTATAACTATTTGTGTTAGCAGTTGTTAAGAAAACATTTAAGTCGTGTCCAGCATAGTTCCAACCAACAAAGTCATAACCTATACGAACAGGATTTGCATTATTAATAATATTAGCGAAGTTTTCATCATCAAAGTGATAGCTAGCAAATGTTGTTTTGCTAGAATCCTCAACATAAGTTGAACCAAACATATTGCCACTTAAGCCAAGTTTGTTTGCATCATTTGGATCACGATAATATGCATTAATTTTATATTTGTTAGCACTCCAATAAGCGTAAATTGTAATTGCACAACGATATTTGTTAGTATTTGTTCCACCACCAAGTGCTGTGTCAAGATACTCAACATCATCAACTTTTATATTGATACAATCGTCAGATTTTACACCGCTTGATGCATATTTATAAAATTTTGTTCCAGTGATAGTTGTACCATCTGTTGGAGAATTTGTTTGACTAATATATCTTATAGTTATTGTTTCAATTGTTGGTAAACTATTACCAAATAATGCTTTATATAAAGTATTATCTAATTTGGTATCTTTGTTAACAACAGTGACAGATTTTGAACTTGCAATTCCCTCTTTTTCATAGGTTTCAGCTTTGGCTGTCCAATTTAAGAATGTGTATCCATATCTATCAACTTGAATATTGCTAAACAAAGGTACTTGTTTAGATTTTAATGAAGATGCATTTTCATTAATATACCAATCATTAGAATCAAATGTTACAAATGCATAAATATTAGATACGCTGTCATTGGTTAATGCTTCATTAAAGCCGCCATTTTTATAATTTAACCAAGTTGGAGTTGAACCATTGTTGCTATAAGAGCTATTTAAATTAAGAGAAATTTTATAAACATTAGGTTTCCAAATAGCATAAAGGTCAATGTTGTATGAAACAGAATTATTGTTATCAAATCTCTTGCCTACTTTATCAAAGAAAGTTTCAGCGTAAGCTGACCAGAAATTGTACTTATTAACTAAATTATCATTTCTGTTTGAATAACCAGTATCAGTTATAAAGTAGCCATTTGGAATGTAATAATCATAATCAGCATAATTTGTATTTTGACCATTAAATATATTGCCGCTTGTTACTTTTGTCCATTTGCTTGAAGAATTCCAAGTGTTTGTGGTGCTATCGTATCTTAAACTGCCATTAGCATTCTGTGAACCCCAACCTACAAAGGTATAGCCAGTCATAGTTGGTAATGATTCAAGTTTTATTAATGAGTCATATTTTAATGTTATTGAATCAACTGGCATTGATAAAGATGGTGCTGTTGTTGAATGGCCAGTATTTGCATTGAAATTAATAGTAATATCATAAGGATCTGAATAGAAAGCCACAGATATATCTTTAATTTGTGCTATTGAAGTTTCACTACCTTGTGAAATCGACAAAGTAAATTTTGAATTACTATATATGATTTCATATCTAATATCTGCGTCAGAAGCAAGATTTCCACTCATACTTGCAGATGTAATGTTAATATCATTATTATTAATTCTAATAGATTTTAAATAATATCCTGGAATTTCATTATAAACAAACGTTAATTTTTTACCAAAAACATCTGAAGCAAATGTTTTGTTAGAGTTAGCTATATCATTTCTCCAACTTTTAGTAGTTGAACCAACATTTAGTTTTTGATATGTGCTTGTAATATCTGTAAGTATAATATCGTTAAACCAAGAATTATTTTTTTGTATGTTATCTAGTTGATACTTATTATTATTTTGCAAATATGAATTTAATGTAGCGCTATAAGTGTAAGCAGTAACAGTCATACCAAGCACATATTTTTTAGCAAAAATGTAATTAGATGTGGTACTATTATAGCTTAAGTTATTTGAATACTTAGCAAATCCGTTTGTTGAAAGCAATATATATTCATCATTATTTTTGCCTTTTATACTATTATCAGTAGATATTGCTGCGCTAGCACTGCCATTTTCATAGTTTTCAAGTCCGCTAAAGTAGTAAGCATAATCATCACCAACAGCTGAAATTTGTACACCATTTTTAAGCTGTGCAGCTGTACCTAAAAAGATAACTCTGTAATTATTTGAAGTTCCAAATCTTTGAATTGTAAAACCACTTGTAATTGTACTGCCACTACTATTTTTAATAGCAAGTCTGCCTAAACTGTTTGTAGTGTTATTTAATCCAAGTAAATTACCATTAACAAAGTCAAACTCAGCATATGAAATAACTTCAACATTTATTTCAACATTTTGATAAATACCGCCAAGCATAATGTAAAGCGATTCAAAATTAGTTACACTATTGCCCCACAGATTTCCATTATAAGTGCCATAGAAAATACCAAACTTATTTTCGCCATTACTATTGAGTTTGCCATTAACACCTGGCATAATATTACCAGTTCCAGTGTAAGAATTATGTATTGTAGGGTTTCCTACTGAACCTGTAACAAATGAGAAATATTGTTCATTAGCCGCTTCAATATACTGTAAGTTTGTTGATGAACGACTTAAACTTAACAGTGTTTCAGTTCCATGTTTTAAAGTTATTTTATTTATTAAATAACCAGTCTTTGGTGATATTCTAAAAGTATTTAAATCAGTTGGTTTTACATTAAAACTATTGCTACTTACTCCAACTACATTGATTAAATCATTTGTGCCACTGCCCTCATAAACATCATTATTATAAGCAGTTGCTGCAATGTTTACATTACTTTGAATATCTGAAAATTCAAAATTAATAGTTGTGCTATTATCTGATGTATCAGTATAAAGGAAATACATTGCATAGTTATTATTAATATTTGTTGCAATAACAAGCACAAAAGTTCTGCCTGCTAAATCAAATTGTATGGCATCATTAATGGTGTAAGTATTGCCATCAGCATAATATATATTTGGATTTCTAAATGAACTAATTATTGTGCCGGTACTTGTTGTTTCATATTTTCTATAATCACTATTAGATAATTTAATTTTTGGGATAGTTATACTAGAACCATTAATACTAATTTTTGAAATATAACTTGTAAGCTCATAATAATTTGTAAATGAAATAGCAGCTGATGTAGTTAAACTTGCATTAACTGTTTCTTGAACAGGTGCCAAAGAAATAACTTCTGTTTGATTGTGGTTTACATTATTTAAATTGTAATATAAATAACCAGTATTATTTTTATCATAGTAACCAATTAGTGTTGAACCTGAAGGTGGATTACCATTGTTTATAATTACAAAGCTATCGTCATTAGGTTTATAATATACTTTTCCAGAAGATGTCCAATTAGTTGTATAATATTTACCATTTAATCTAAATGAAGGGTTATTTGATTTACCAATGCTCATTACACTATAGTTGTCAAAGTTAGTATAATTTCCTGAAACAGAAACATCATCACTATTTTGGAATACTGTTTCAGCATAAGGTACTACTTTGAATCCATAATCACCTTGTAAAATGCCAGGATTATTACCATATTGACTTGTGGTAAGTGCATAATTATATATTGTAAATCTAATATAATGATGGTTGCTACTATTATCTATTACAATATTATTGTAAGTTTTATAAGTCCTGTTAGTATAATCTGAATTAATAATTTCCCATTTATTTGTTGTAGTGTTAAATCTTATAGTTAATGGTACGCTCGTGCTGCTTGATGTACTCGTATCGTATTTAGTAACTTTATAAGTATTTTCACCAGTTTGGAAAACAAAATTATATAATTCAATATCGCCTAAATTATAATCACTGTAATTTGATTCAAATTCAAATGTAATATTATTAAATGCATTTGCAAAATATTGTGAATTATTATATGTGAAAAATGAAGCATAAGAATTATTTATATTACAATTTTTTATTTCATTATTAATTATCTTATTAGTTTCGCCTTTTAAGTTTGTATAAGCAACATTCCAAGTTATTTTAGGTGTAATTGTATCAGTATTAATTAAAATATCAGATGAATTATTTGTTACAGATCCTCCACCATGACCAGTAGATCCCGCCATTCTAATATCTAAATCATTTACTTTAAAAGTTGCAAAAAGCTCAATATGTTTTTCATCATCAGAATAATCTTCAATATTATTTGCTGTCATAATTTGACTTAATGTGGTATACGGATATTTTAATGATAATTTAATATACTTGTTATTTATTTTATCATAATATGCCCAGCCGTCAAAAATATACTCACTTGCACCTGAGCCAAATAACACATATATAGATGAGTTACTTTCATAGTTATAGTTAGTTAATCCATCAAATTTCCAATCATTTTCATCATATTCTAAGCCATATTTATATTTAAATGAATCCAAGAGTAAAATATTATACATTGTAAGCAATTCTGGCTTATACATATAAACTTCTACATATTCATATGTTAAATAGTTAGTTAAATAATGTACAGAACCATCTGTTCTAATAAGTTTAAAGTCATTTGCTGCCCCATTATTTATACCAAAACTTACTGATTTATAACTCAAATTTCCATCATCATTTACAAGTAAATTTCTATTACTATCAGCCATTACAAATCCAAGGTAAAAGTCACTTTCATAATAAGCATAGAGTGTTGTATCTGAATTTATTTGACTAACAAGGTCTGAACTATAAGCATAGTTATAATTTATAACAAAATCTGAATCTTCTGATCTATCAAATTTATAACCAAAAAACCTATGACCATCAATATATGGATATGGATATCCTAGCATATTATAATAGTTAACTTCTTTTGTACAAGCATAGTCTGTAAATAATTTATTTAAACCATCTCTTTTATAAACACTATATTCAGCATAATTTGTTCCACTATGTCCGTTTCTATCTTCAGTATTAAGTGTAATCTCATAAACAATAGGTTCATAAATTACATAAAAATATTGAGTTCCATTATTGTTATGACTCAAAAGATTTGTATTTAAATCTTCTATTGAAAAAGCAAGACTATTGTAATAATTATTTATTACATAATCTATACCATAACTTTTTTGATATATTTTATTAACATACAAAAAGCCTTCTTCATCATATATTGTTAAATCTGTAAAACGGTCTGGTTTATTTAAATATTCTCCTTGTATAACATAGCCAGGAACAATTGAAGCTGCATAACACCCTTTTAATGATGTCATACTACTAAGTAAATAACTAGTATCTATTGATACATAATTCTTAAAGTTATCGTAACCGCTCTTTCCCCTTGTATCTATATATCCAGTTATACGCTTACTATTATTGTATATGCTGTTGTAGTATCCACCTGACCAAATATAAGGTCCTTTGCTATCTTTATAAAGTTTTCCATTAGAATCGCCTTCTTCACTGTTGTCATCTACCTGTTTCATATCATTATAATCAAGAGAAGTTAGATATTGAATTTCATACCATATTTTTTGCGAATCATATTGAATTGTGTGTTTAGCATCTGTTCCAGTATAAAAGGTTGAACCATATATTGTTCCATTTTTATTATAACCATATAAAGGTCCATATTTTTGCCTATAGTTGCTATAATAAGCTAATGAATTTGTATCATCTCTATTGCTTGTTGGTACTATTTTAAAACAGATTTTTTGATTATCCTGATTTTCATTTTCATAATAATATGTAAATCCTATTTGTTTTTTATCATATTCCTTATTTTGAAACTTTAAGTTGGTTATAATAAAATTATTATAAGTAGGTCTTATCTGAAATGTTAATGCATCAAATTTACTATAAGTAAGAGTGCAAATGTTAAGTTCAAATAAATCATTATCATAAGCAGAAGCAAAATAGCCAGTATTAAATTTAATTAATAAAGATTGTCCTTCTATACCTGATTCATTATAATATTCCAAATATGCATCTGCAACAGCATAGAGTGCATTACCATTAGGTGCAAAATGAATATATGAATCAGTAACAGTATGTGAAGTTATGGATCCAGCAGCATAACTAGCAGCTGAGTTTGTTTCAGTTGTTGTTATACTTTGTGCTTGACTTGCCATAGAAAAAGTTTTTGTACTATAAAAATATTTTGTTTCAGATTCTAAATTTACTGTTAAAATTGAGTAAGAGTTGTCGCATGAAAGCTTATATGATTTAACACTATTGAGAGGTTTGCCATTTTCAGTTACAATTTCACCCTTAAAGTTATGTAAAGTAAAAGTTTTATTATCATCATTTTTGGTAAAATACATACCAAAATCAAGTGACAAAAGATAAATATTATCGTTATTTTTATCAAATTTTTTAATTAATGTTTCTGATCCATTATTTGCATTTAAAATATAGTATTTATCACTAGAAATTGCCAAGTAATAACCATTTGAATATGTTATTATGTCATTATAAGTACTTTCAAAAATATTATTGCCATTTAAATTCATAACAAAATAACCTTGAGTTGATTTGCAAACAAAACTACCATTGTTTATATTTGCTGGCACTGTGTAAGCATTACCCTGCCCATCTTCAAGCTTAATTAAAACTCTTCCCTCTAAGTTACTGTCAGTAGTCATAATGTTTGCTTTGGTTAAAAACTTATTTTCATACATATATAAAATGGTATCATATTCATTTACTGCATTATAAGATATAACCTTGTTTCCAAAGCCATCAAAGTAAATCATACGATACTGTTTATTGTTTAAAGTTTCTTCTTCTGATTCATTTTCAATATTATTTTCAATTTCTTTGCTAAGAACAGCATAAAAATAATTAGTTTCATTAACTTTTTTGAAATATTCTAGTTTATAATCATTATCTAAAACTAAATTTTTAATAATATTTAAATTTAAATCAAAAAATTTATAATTAATTTCTGTTGAAGTTGTATATTCAAAAATCATATAGCCATCTGCATAGCTTTCAAATGAATAAAAACAACCATCAATAAGTTCAAGTTTTGTGCTAACAAGTGCACCACTTTCATAGTTATCAACATAAATCTCTTTTTTTGTTCCATAAAGAACTGACTTATCTGTTGAATTAAAAATAATTGAATTTTCAATAGTTGAATAATCTGATAAATCAACATTATTTTCCAATTCAAAATCTTTCACAGTTATTTTATCTATAGAAGTATCGGAATCATTAAAATCAAAACGCACAATTTTATATATTTGTGGTTGACTAACAATATCTAAACAAGCTACATATAAAAAGTTATCTATTTGCTGAGATCCTAAGTAATAATAATTTACGCCATCAATTTCAACAGTCATGGCATCATTTAAAATTCCAAATTTTAATAAAAATTTATTTTCAATGCCTCCACGATCATTAATTTTGACAAATGCTTGATAATCACTTTGATTATCTGTAAGGTAAAATTGTAAAGTTCTATTGTTTTCAGTTATATCTGAAATATTTTCAATATCTAAGTTTAATAACTCTGCCATTGATTTTGAGCCTACTAAAGCACCATTTTCATCATACTGATAAATATAAAGCATATATTTATATTCATTTGAAGAAGCAGATACATTAGTCATAAAACCATAATCAAAAATTTTTGTAATATCATTAATTTCAAATCCAGCATCTTCAAAAATTGTAGTATCAAAAGCTTTAAGTGTTTGATCCTCTACTTTGCTATTCAATGCCTCTCCAAGTTTGATTTGCTCTGCAGTGAGTTTATTTTTATTATCTACCGGATTTATCGGATTGTTTGGTTTTGGTTTTATGCCAATCAAACAACCAAGCACAATACCCACTGCACAAATAATTGCTGCAATGGTAATAATTATTGCTTTGGTCGAATTCCTTAATTTTTTCATAATATCTCCTTGAATCACTTTAGCTTTTGATTAATATTTAATTTTGGTAATCAGCAAACTTAAATTAAACTTAATATAAAATTTTGTAATAAAAAAAACTAAATATATTTATATATATTTAGTATAACAATATTTTTACAATTATACAAATAATTTAGGTGCTTTTGACAGTTTATTTTATTTTATTATATTTTATCTCAATATCCATCAAATTACGCTAAAACAAGGTATTTATGACCACACAATTTTCTTACAAACTCTAAAAATTATTGAAATTCATAACAATCATTTATTTAACTTAAATCAACCTTAAATTTATAGTTATTAAATCGTAATTTTTAACTAAACGAGCAATAGTTATAATTTTTAAACTTAAAAAATTTGAGTTTTTAACAAAGTTACTAACTTATTAACAATTTAAAAACTTATCCAAACATAACCTAAATACCGATTAAATGTGGATTTTAACATATTTTACAAAATTATTAACACAGTTATTAACACAGTTATTAACAATTTTGATTGTTATAATTAAAAAACAACAATTATATAAAAATTTAAGCATTTTGAAATATTTAATAAATCTATAAAAATACAAAAACAATAAAATTTATAACTCCTATGAGTGGATATATAACCGATACAAAATTATTAAAACCAATTAAACTAAAAATCAAACCAAGTAGCAAACTTATAATCGATACAACTATATTTTTAATTAATCCTAATTTAATATGTTTATGTTCTGATTTTAAAATTTTAGTATTTGTCTCTCCTGCTTTGCTTCTTTTTATATTATTTGAATCACTAACATTATATTTATTATACTTCAGACGTCCAAACACAAAGCTAAATTTTGTTTCACTAAGTTTTTTTATAGTTGTTTTTACTCCAATTAAACAAGCAAGCATAGTTGTTATTATTGCAAGAAGCAATCCTATTACAAAAAATATATATACTCCTCCATTCAAAGTTTCAAAATATTTTAATAATGGCATAGAGTAAGATTGTAGATATTTATGATCGAGCATAAACTTTACAAAAATAAATAATATAATTGACAAAAAGCTAGAAAAAGCTAAAGAAAAATAAACTACTTGCTTATTTGTAAAC
>CAZYYI010000013.1:0-20508 GCA_964651835.1 uncultured Lachnospiraceae bacterium | reverse complement strand
GTAGTAGGATTTACAAAAGACGGCGAAAGACTTGTTGGTCAAGTTGCAAAACGTCAAGCAGTTGCAAATCCTGAAAACACAATACGCTCAATTAAAAGCAAAATGGGCGAAAACACTAAAGTTACTGCAGGTGGAAAATCTTACACTCCACCAGAAATTTCAGCTATGATTTTATCAAAACTTAAAGCTGATGCTGAAAAATACCTTGGTGAAACTGTATCTGAAGCAGTTATTACTGTTCCAGCATACTTTAACGACTCTCAAAGACAAGCCACAAAAGATGCTGGTAAAATTGCAGGCCTTGATGTTAAAAGAATCATCAATGAGCCAACAGCTGCAGCTCTTGCTTATGGCCTTGACAAAGTTAAAGACCAAGATGGTCAAAAAATCTTAGTTTATGACCTTGGTGGTGGTACATTTGATATTTCAGTTCTTGAAATTGCTGATGGCGTATTCCAAGTTCTTGCAACTGGTGGTAACACACACCTTGGTGGTGACAACTTTGATGAAGTTATCATCAACTACTTGGTAGAGGAATTCAAAAAATCTGATGGCATTGACTTGTCTAAAGATAAAATGGCTGTTCAAAGACTTAAAGAAGCTGCTGAAAAATCTAAAATTGAGTTATCATCACTCAATCAAAGTTCAGTATCATTGCCATTCATTTCTGCAGACAGCACTGGTCCAAAACACTTAGAAATTAACATCACTCGTGCAAAATTTGAAAGCTTGATTGAAAATTATATCAATGAAACAATTGATTTAACAAAAAAGGCTCTTTCAGATGCAAAACTTACAGTTAACGACATTGCAAAAATCATTATGGTAGGTGGTTCAACACGTATACCTATGGTTATTGAAAAAGTTAAAAATTATATTGGCAAACAACCATTTACTGGTATCAACCCAGATGAATGTGTTGCTATTGGTGCTGCTATTCAAGGCGGTGTGCTTGCTGGTGATGTTAAAGATGTATTGCTTCTTGACGTAACACCACTTTCACTTGGTATTGAAACAATGGGTGGAGTATTCACAAAACTTATTGATAAAAATACTACAATCCCAACAACAAAAACTCAAATCTTCTCAACAGCCGCAGACAATCAACCTGCAGTTGATATTCACGTACTTCAAGGTGAAAGAGAATTTGCTGCTGATAACAAAACCCTCGGCAGATTTGAACTTGGTGGTATAGCACCAGCTCCAAGAGGTATACCTCAAATTGAAGTTAAGTTTGATATCGATGCAAATGGTATTGTTCACGTTTCTGCAAAAGACCTTGGAACTGGCAAATCACAAGATATAACAATCACTGCATCATCAAACCTTTCAGACGCCGATATTGATAAAGCTATTAAAGAAGCTGAGATGTATGCTGAAGAAGATAAAAAGCGTAAAGAAGTTGTTGACGCTAAAAACAGCTTAGACCAAATGATTAGCAGTATTGAAAAGGTACTCCGCGAAAGTGGTGACAAGATTTCTGCTGAAGATAAAGCTAAACTTGAAGAAGAAACAAACAAAGCTAAAGAAGTTTATAAAACAGCAACTGATGTTGAGACATTAAAAACAGCTCTTGATGAACTTACAAAAGTTTCAAATGAAATCTTCACAAAACTCTATCAAAATGCCAATCCAAATGGCACTGCTGGAACAGACCAAGCAGGTGGTTCTACTGATGGCAACGGTTCTACAGACCCAAACAATTTCGGTGATTACACAACAAATTAATCGCTAAAAATAAGTTATTTAGCATAATTTATACATAAATTTAAATAAAAATGCATTTTTTAACTAAAGGGCAGCATATATTATTATGCTGTCTGATAGTTTTTATAAGGAAACTAATGGCAAAAAATTATTATGATATATTGGGCGTAAGCAAGTCCGCATCTGATGATGAAATCAAAAAAGCTTATAGAAACTTAGCAAAAAAGTATCATCCAGATTTAAACCCAGGAAATAGCGCAGCTGCTGAAAAACTTAAAGAAGTTAATGAGGCCTATAGCGTGTTGTCTGACAAAACCAAAAAATCAAACTATGATAACTATGGCAATGAAAATGGTCCACAAGGCTTTGGCGGTGGTTCTGGTGGATTTAGCGGTTTTGGGGACTTTGGTGGTGGCAGTTTTGGCTTTGATGATATATTTAGCAATATATTTGGCGGGGCATTTGGTGGCAGAACATCAAGTAGAAGTAGAGGTTCAGTTCAACAACAAGGTGCAGATATACAAGTAAAAATGAAGCTTTCATTTGTTGAAGCTGCTTTTGGTTGCAAAAAAAGTATTAATTTGAATAGAACAGAAACTTGTACTCATTGCAAGGGCACAGGCGCAAAAAATGGAACAGCAATATCTACTTGTAGCAACTGTAATGGTACTGGAACAGTCAGAACAGCCCAAAATACTCCATTTGGTAGGATTGTCTCTGAAAGTGTTTGTCCAACTTGTAAAGGAACTGGCAAACAAATTAAAGAAAAATGCGGTTATTGCAATGGTGCTGGAGTAACTAGGGAAAATAGAAATATTGAATTAAATATACCAGGTGGTATTGATAGTGAACAAATTTTAACACTGCGTGGTCAAGGTGAAGCCGGAAGAAATGGTGGGCCAGCTGGTGATATGCAGATACTCATTCAAGTTGAGCCACATAAATTATTAAAGCGTGAAGGTTTTGATGTTTATATTGATGTACCAGTATCATTTACTGATGCTATACTTGGTGCCAAAATAAAAATTCCAGGTATAAATGAAACATTAGAAATAACTATTCCAGAACTTACACAGACAGGAACAATACTTTCGGTTAAAGGTAAGGGAACAAAAATATTAAACAAAAATGGTTATGGCGATTTGTTTGCTAAGGTCGTTGTTGAAATGCCTAAATCTCTTGGAAAGAAAGAAAAAGAACTTGTTGAAACTCTTTCTAAAAACATTCCTTCAAATCAATATTCTAAACGCAAATCTTTTATTGATAAAATATAACAAATTGTAAAAATTTATTTTATTTAACGCTAAAAATACAATTTAATTTAATTTTTGATGCATAGTTCTTCTATGCATTTTTTTATTCTTTTATTTGACTTTTACCACAATTGATTTATAATTGAAGTATGAAAGAAAAAATATATTATTATAATGGTAATTTAGATGTTAATAGTACTATAAACTTTGAGGGTGAGGAGTTCCACCACCTTTGCAATGTTATGCGCTCAAAAGTTGGGGATAAAATTTTACTCATAAATGGTGATGGCAAATTTTATAACGCTGAAATTAAATCTATAGCAAAAAAATATGCAGTGTTAAATATAAATAAAGTAACACAATCTAATGCAGAACCTAAAATTAAAATTACACTATTTCAGGCTCTTGCCAAAGGTGAAAAACTTAGCTTGATAACTCAAAAAATCTCTGAACTTGGTGCAAGTGAATTAACTTTGTTTGAAAGCAAATTTACTGATATAAAAAAGAACAGTCATAAACCTGATAGACTTGAAGGCATTGCAATTTCTGCTTCAAAACAATGTGGTAGAGCAAGTATATTAAAAATTAACGAAGTACTAGACATTAAAAATATATCTAGCTTAATAAAAAACTATGATGTATTTTACGTGGCTTATGAAAATGAAAATAAAACAAATTTAGTACAAGATTTATTGTGTCTTGAAACTAAACCTAAAAATGTTGCTATTATGATTGGAGCAGAAGGTGGATTTGCCGAAGATGAAATTAATATTCTAAAAAATAATGGTGCTAAGATTGTAACACTAGGCAGTCGTATTCTTAGAACCGAAACGGCAGCTATATCTTCTGTTGCCTGCATCTCAATGCTACTCAATAATTAAATAATAAGGAGAATCCAATGAAAAAAGTTTCAATAGTAACTCTTGGATGTAAAGTCAATCAAGTTGAAAGCGAACAAATTGCTGAAGAACTTGAAAAATATGGTTATGATGTATCAATGGGATTAATCAAAGCTGATATTTATATTGTAAATACTTGTGCAGTAACGAATGAAGCAGAAAGGAAATCTCGTAATATATTAACAAAATTAACAAAACTCAATGAAAATGCCAAAGTTTATATTTGTGGCTGTTCATCAGCTAATAATCCGGACAAATTCAAAAAAGGTGATTATGTAAGAAATATTGTTGGAAATGAAAATAAACTTCAGCTTGTGCTTTCTATACTTCAAGATGATGAAGAATATTCTGCTGCGTGCAAAACAGATAAAGTGAAAAGGGTAAGTGAAAGAACACGTGCAACACTTCTTGTACAGCTTGGTTGTAATAATTTTTGCACATACTGTTTAATTCCTTACATTAGGGGCAGAGAAATAAGCATTCCTCTTGATAAAATAAAAAGTGAAATTAAAATATTAGAAAAACAAGCAAATGAAATTGTTATAACAGGTATCAATCTTTCAGCTTATGGTAAAGATATTCCTGGCAGTGATGGATTAATAGAAATTGCTAGGCTATTTAAAAACAGTCCTGCAAGATTTAGGTTTTCATCACTTGAAGCAAATATTATAACAGAAGATTTTATTAAAGAACTTAGTACCTACAATAATTTTTGTGACCAATTCCATTTAAGCCTTCAAAGTGGCTCTAATAATACTTTAAAACATATGAATAGGCACTATACTAAAGAAGCCTATTTGGATAAAGTAAATTTGATTAGAAAGTATTTTAAAAATGCTGGCATTACAACAGACTTAATTGTTGGATTCCCAACAGAAACTGAAGAAGATTTTAAAGAAACACTTGAATTTATTAAGCAAGTACAGTTTTCTGAAATGCACATTTTTCCATACTCAAAACGCTCTGGAACTGCAGCAGAAAAATTTAAAAATGTTGCAACAAATGTATCTGAAAGAGTTAAAATAATCACTGACGCAGCAAATAAAATGAAACAAGATTTTATTAATAAAAATATAAATCAAGCTTTTGAAGTTATAATTGAAAATGAAAAAAATGGTTATTATTTAGCTCATACAAAAAATTATATCCTTTGCTATATTAAGTCAGATGTCAAATTATTATCTAATACAAAATTAAATGTAAAATTAATTTCTGCTTATGCCGATGGAGCAATTGCTGAAATTATAAAATAAATTTATTATAAAAACTGCATAAATTTAGGCGTTTTACATAAAATTTACTGTATTTTTGCGTTTTTTTAATTTTATTTTATTAATCTAACCAAATTTTTTAATTTTTAAAATTAATTGACAAATAAATTTATATATGTTAAAATGCTTATTGTAATTTGAAACAAGAGGGGGTGACAAAATTGACTACCGTTAAAGTTGGTGAAAACGAAAGCCTTGATAGTGCTATCAAAAGATGGAAAAGAAAATGCCAAAAAGACGGCATCATTGGTGATATTCGTAAGAAAGAAGCCTATGTTAAACCTTCTGTTGCTAAAAAGTTAAAAAGTGAAGCAGCTAGAAAACGTGCTAGAAAAGGTTAATCTAAAACAAGCAAATTTGCTTGTTTTTTTTATTACTTAAATTTTATATCTTTGCTATTTTTTTATTGTCGAATTTTGGCTTCTTTTGTCACTATGGCTACATAATATTTAAAATATGTTACGATATTCTTACCAAAATAAAGGAGAAAAAATAATGCAACAAAACGCTTTAAAATCACTCGCACAAAAGGCAAAGAAAAGGTTAAGTTCCGCAGGACAAACAATTAAAGTACAACAAAATGAAAAATCTGTTTGCAGTTATCTTTCGCCAACAACATACAAAGTTGTAGCAACAAGACAGCAAATTGAAGAAGACCCACTATATGAAAAAGTTAAATTACTCCTTAGCAAAGACGAAGTTTATAATCCACTTGCAGAACTTACTGACTATTCAGTATTTAACAATCTATCTTCTCCAGACAAAGAAAGATATATCTTACAAATTGCAACTAAGTATAATGAACTTAAAGATTATTTTTCAAATTTTGATAAATAAAAATTTAAATAAAACAAAATATTAAAATGATGCAATATGCATCATTTTTTTAGTTTGAAAAATTCAATTAATATGATAAAATAATTTTGGATAATTATTATGGAAACAAGTGAGATTTTAAAAAATTTAAATAGTGAACAATTTGCACCTGCATCTGTTATTGATGGGGCAATTTTAGTTACTGCTGGTGCTGGCAGTGGTAAAACTCGTATGCTCACTCACAGAATCGCACATATGATTAAGGATTTAGATATTAAACCTTATAATATTCTTGCAATTACATTTACCAACAAAGCAGCAAATGAAATGAAAGAACGTATTGAAAATATGGTGGGTGAATCTGCGAGTACTATGTGGATTTGTACATTTCATGCTATGTGCTCAAAAATTTTAAGAAGCAATATTGGGTTACTTGGTTTTACTAGCAATTTTTCTATATATGGCGATACTGAAAAAAGTAGAGTAATCAAACGCGTTATGTCAACAAACCCAATCTTAATTAACCAATCTAATGAAAAAAATTCTATAAATGCTGAGACTATTGCTTGGCATATATCCAATGCAAAAAACAATCTGCTTTCGCCAGAAGCTTACTCAAAATTTATTCATGATAAAGACAAATGTAGAATAATCATAGCTGCATATAGCGATTATGAAAGGGAACTTGCAAAAGCAAATGCACTTGATTTTGATGACTTACTTGTTAAAACTTATGTGCTTTTAAAAACTAATCCTGATACTTTAGAATATTACCAAAATAAATTTAAATATATATTTGTTGATGAGTTCCAAGATACAAACACAGCTCAATATGAGCTAGTTAAACTACTAGCTTCAAAATATAAAAATATTTGTGCAGTCGGTGACGAGGACCAATGCATTTATTCTTGGCGTGGAGCACAAGTAACTAATGTTAAACAATTTACAAAGGATTTTGAAAATTGCCAAATTTTTAAACTTGAACAAAATTATCGTTCTACAAAAAAGATTGTTGGCATTGCAAATAAGCTTATTAAAAATAACACCAGTAGAATTTCAAAAAACCTTTGGACAGATAATGATGAAGGCTCTGAAATAGTAATTAAACAAGCTTATAATGATATTGAAGAGGCAGAGTTTATTGCTGAAAAAATTGAAATGTTGGTTAATAGTGGCAAATATAAATATTCTGACTTTGCAATATTAATGCGTGTAAACTCACTATCAAGAATTCTTGAAGAAAAGTTATTAACTTATAACATACCTTATAGGATTTATGGTGGCTTTAAATTCTTTGAGCGTAAAGAAATAAAAGATACCACAGCATACCTTTACCTAAGTACTAATCCAAATGATACTGAAGCTGCGACAAGAGTATTAGGATTTCCAAAAAAAGGTATTGGCGATGTTTCAATTGCTGAAATTAATAAACTTTCAAAAGAAAATAATGTACCACTTATGGAAATTATTTGTAATGCAGGTAAGTATGGTGTAAGCGGTTCACTAAAAACAAAACTTGATTCTGTTAGAGATTTATTTATTGATTTAAATGAAAAGAAAGAGGCTATGGATCTTCCAGAATTTGTTGAATATGTAATTAGTAAAGTTCAAATTAAGGAAGCAATAGGTAATAAAACTGAAGATGATGAAAACAAATGCTTAAATGTTGATGACTTACTTAAGTCAGTAATTGAATTTTCAAAATTTAATGAAGGTGCAACAATAGATGACTTTTTACAATCAATAACACTTATGCGTGATATAGACACAATGCAAGACGATGAGGATTTTGTTTCGCTTCTAACCATTCACTCAGCAAAGGGTCTAGAGTTTAATACAGTTTTTGTAGCGGGCTTAAATGATGGATTATTTCCATTATCAAGAGCAATAAATAGCACTGATATTAATGAATTAGAAGAAGAGCGTAGGCTAATGTATGTTGCTGTAACAAGAGCTAAAAATCATCTGTTTTTAACTAGACCAATGGTCAAATTCAACTTTGAATCTAAACGAACAGAGTATACAACAATCTCAAGATTTTTACCTGAAATGTTTGATGAATTAAAACCTAAACGAACAGTAGAAAATGGTACAGCAGTTCGCCAAAATATTAATAGTTCTAACAATCTTGAAAACTTCTTTAATAACTCATATAAGGCTCAAAGCCTTGATGAAAGAATGTCAAGTCATGCAAATATTGTTAATGTTTCTGGTTCAAATAATCAAAACAATAATAACAAAAAATCAGAATCAAATTTACAAACTTTAGCTGATTATTCAAAATTTAAACGAGGAACAAAAGTTATGCATAATCATTTTGGAGAGGGTGAAGTAACTGTTGGAGTAACTGACTTTGCTAGTGCTTTCGTTACAATTAACTTTAAAAGTGTTGGTATAAAAACGCTTTCACTCAAATATGCCAAACTTGAAATTATTGAGTAAAAAACGCAAAACTAATAGATTTTTTATTAAAAATTGCATCATAATTGCATAAAATCATAAAAATTAAATGAGGTTATATGGATAATAACAATGAAATTTTAATCGAAGAAATGAAAACTTTAATTCAAAAAATTAATAAAGCAAGTTTCGATTATTATGTTTTAGATAATCCTACAATATCAGATAAAGAATGGGATGCTCTTTATTACAGACTTCTTGATTTAGAAAAATTAACTGGAATAGTATTTGATGATTCACCATCAAAAAAAGTTGGCGGTGAGGTACTTGAAGGTTTTGTTAAAGTTAACCACACACAAAAACTTTACAGTCTTGGCAAAGCTCAAACAATGTCTGAAATTGAAGATTGGAAAGCTAGAAATTTAAAGATTACAAATTTTGATGAAGAGTATTCAGTTGAATATAAATTTGACGGATTATCACTTCTTCTTGAATATGACAATGGACTTCTTGTTCGAGCATCCACTCGTGGCAATGGTGAAGTTGGTGAAGATGTTACGCTTCAAGTTAAAACAATAAGAACTGTACCATTATCAATTAATTATAAAGGCAGAATTGATGTTCAGGGTGAAGGTATTATTAAACTTTCTGAACTTGAAAGATACAATAAGACAACTGATGAAAAATTAAAGAATGCAAGAAATGCAGTTGCTGGCGCTATCAGAAACTTAGACACAAGCGTAACAAAAAAACGCAACTTAGATTTTTTTGCATATAACATAAATTACTCACCAGACAAAACATTTAATACTCAAAAAGAAATTTGTGAGTTTTTAAAAGAGCAAGGATTTTTGGTTGGTGATTACTTTAAAATTGCAACTTCAATTAATGAGCTAGAAACTTTAATCAAAGATATCGATGCCAGCCGCAATCAGCTAGATTTTTTAATTGATGGGGCAGTAATAAAACTTAATAAACTTAGTGACCGAAACAATCTTGGCTTTACTGAAAAAGTGCCAAGATGGGCAGTTGCTTATAAATTTGAAGCTGAGGAAACATCTACTATTTTAAACTCAGTAACTTGGCAAGTTGGTAGAACTGGTAAAGTAACTCCAGTTGCCGAGCTTGAGCCTGTAGAACTCTGCGGCGTAACAATTAAAAGAGCAACCTTAAATAACTATAACGACATTTTAAGAAAAAAAGTTAAGATTGGTGATAGGGTATTTATCAGACGTAGCAATGATGTTATACCAGAAATTCTTTCAGTTGCTGAATCTTATGAAAATTCTAAAGCCATAAATAAACCAACAAATTGCCCTTGCTGCAATAGCATTTTAGAAGATACTGGAACTGAACTTTATTGTACCAATCACTTAGGTTGTAAAACTCAAATCGTTTTAAAACTTACTCAATTTGCTAGTCGAAACGCTATGAATATTGATGGGCTTTCTCAAAAAACTTTCAATCAACTTTATGATAAAATTGGAACAAAAACTTTTAGTGATATTTACAAATTAACTGATAATGATTTATCTTTGCTTGATGGTTTTAAAAATAAAAAAATTAATAATACAATCAGTAGCATTCAAAACAGCAAAAACTGCAAACTTTCAAATTTTATATTTGCTCTTGGTATTGATGGCATTGGCGTAAAAATGGCAAAACAACTTGCAAATCATTTCAAAACATTAACTGCACTGCAAAATGCAACTATTGAAGAACTTGACGCACTTGATGATATAGCCGAACTTACTGCAACATATATTAAGCATTACTTTAGTGAACCTTTTAATGTTAAAGAAATAGAGGATTTATCTAATTTTATTAATATTGAAAAAGTTGAAAATAAAGAAAAATCTGGATATTTTGCAGGCAAAAAAGTTGTGCTTACTGGAACACTTGATAAATATAAAAGAAATGAAGCTGCTAGCATCATTGAATCTCAAGGCGGAGAAATTATGAGCAGCGTAACATCCTCAACTGATATTGTTTTAGTTGGTAAAGACCCTGGCAGTAAATTTGATAAAGCAAAACAATTAAACAAGCAAATTATGTCTGAAGACGAATTTATTACACATATTTAATGTTTTAAAGTAACAAATTAAGTAAAATCATATTATTTAATTAAAAAATTTAAAATTTTTATTAAAATCTATTGCAAATGTGTATATAACTTGTGTTATAATAAACTTATAAAAGGAAAGGAGAATTATTATGTCTTGGCTTAATCCACCTATTGAAGAAGTTATTGAAAGTGCTGGTAATAAATATATTCTTTGTTCACTTGTATCAAAAAGAGCAAAAGAGTTGCTTTTAAACAACCCTGAGTTTTTCCGTGATCATCAAAGAGTTAAACCAATTGAATTCGCAAGTAAAGAATTTCATGAAGGTTACTACACAATTTCTAAACAAACAAAAGACTAGTTTTATTTTTATTAGACAAGAAATGAAAGTTAGTATATAATTAATTATATACTAATTTTTTTTGTGGGGAAATATGCTGATTGGTAAAGTAATAGTTGATATAGCAAGCAGTTTGGTCGATAAAATCTTCGACTATATTTTACCAAGCGAAGATATTGAGGTTGGCACAAGAGTTTTAGTCCCATTTGGAAAAATTAATAAAGAGGGATACCTTGTTGAAATTACAAATCATAGTGATTATGATGAAAGCAAACTCAAATCAATTATTTGTGCTATAGATAATTTCCCAGTTATTTTAAAAGAGCAACTTGAACTAGCAGCATTTATGAAAAAAAAGTTCCATACAGGACTTTGTGATGCATTAAGATTATTTTTACCTAGCGAACTAAGACAGGGCAAAGTTCATGAACTAGTTAAAACTGAATGTTTTATTGCTAATGAAGATGCTGCAAAAGTTTATATTAATTCAGTTCGAAAAAATGCAACATCAATAATTTCAGCAGTTAACTATTTACTTCAAAATGGAAGTGCCAACTTAACTGAATTAAATAAAAAATTTAATTCTGCCTCAATAAAAAAACTTATTGATAATAACATTATATCAACCAAAGCCGTCACCGTAAGAAGAACACCTTATAAAGAAACTTCAAATGTTACACAAAATGACATAACACTTACAGATACCCAGCAAAATGTGGTTGAAAGAATCACCAGCAAAAATGATATATATTTGTTGCACGGAGTCACTGGTAGTGGCAAAACAGAAGTTTATATGCACGCTATGCAATTAGTTTTAAAAGCTAATAAAACCGGTATAATGCTTGTACCTGAAATATCTTTAACTCCACAAGTGCTTTCTAACTTTAGAGCAAGATTTGGTGAGAATGTTGCATTGATTCATTCTGGGCTATCAGCAGGTGAAAGATTTGACGAATGGCAAAGGATACTTCTTGGTGAGGCTAAAATAGTAATTGGTGCTAGATCAGCCATCTTTGCACCTTTAAAGAATATAGGTTTAATTGTTATTGATGAGGAACACGATAACTCTTATAACAGCGAAAGCAACCCTAGATACAGCACAATAGAAGTTGCCAAAGAGCGTGCCAAACTTTCTGGGGCGTCATTGGTACTTGGTAGCGCCACTCCTAGCCTTGTTACTTATCACAATGCAATGATAGGCAATTATAAGCTTCTTGAAATGAAAGAACGTATTAATAAAAGGGAACTTCCACCACTTAAAATAGTTGATATGGGCAATGAGATACTTGGTGGTAATTCTGGTGTTTTTTCTAATGCTTTAAAAAATGCCCTTATAAAAACAGTTAAAGAAGGCAACCAAGCAATGCTTTTTATCAATCGCCGTGGCTTTGCATCATTTTTAATGTGTAAAAAATGTGGTTGGGTTGCTAGATGCACTGACTGTGATGTTTCACTTGTTTTACATAAATTTGATAATTCACTTAAATGTCATTATTGCGGCAATAGATATAAAGTATTTGATATTTGCCCAGAGTGTGGAAATACTGAACTTTCAAGCGGTGCAGTTGGTACTCAGCGTGTAGTAGAAGAGCTTAAAACTTTCTTGCCAGATGTTAAGGTTGGCAGAATGGATAATGATACCACAAAAACAAAAGACTCTCATTTGCAAATTCTATCAAAATTTAGAAGCGGTGAAACACAAATACTTGTAGGTACACAAATGATTGCCAAGGGTCACGACTTTCCAAGTGTAACACTTGTGGGTATTATTGATGCTGATGTAAGTTTATATCAAAGCACATATACAGCAAGCGAACAAACATTTCAGCTTATAACACAAGTTGCTGGCCGTGCAGGTAGAGCAGATAAAACAGGTGAAATAATACTTCAAACTTATGTTCCAAGACACTATGTTTACAAACTTGCTTCTTATTATGACTATACCGCATTTTATAAAAAAGAAATTAACCTTAGACAAACCACAGCATATCCGCCATTTACAAAAATAATTCGTATTCTTTTCACGTCAGCTCAAGAAAATCTTGCAAAAGATACAATTAAGGTGTATTATGAAAAGGTAAAGAAGCTTGAGAGCGAATATTCTGATGAATTTGTATATCTTGGAGCAATGAAGTCTCCAATTGGCAGAATTCAAAATAAATACCGAAATCAAATTTTAATGAGAATCAAACCTGAAAAGGAAGAATTTATAACTGATAAACTTTTTGAATATGCTGATGAATGTAAACAATCCAATGTTTCAATATTTATTGAAATAAACCCACAAAATTTAAGTTAAGAGGTAATTAATGGCTATAAGAAATATTATTAAAGAAAGCGATGAACTTTTAAGGAAAATTTCAAAACCTGTTATTGATTTTGATGACAGACTTGGTGAACTTTTAGACGATATGGCAGAAACTATGAGAAAGGCTGAAGGTGCTGGGCTTTCTGCTGTTCAAGTAGGAATACTTAAAAGAGTTTTTGTTATGGATACTGGTCATGGTCTTCGTGAATGTATTAATCCAAAATTATTAAGAGCAGATGGCGTTAATAAAATTAAAGTTGAGGGCTGTTTATCAGTACCTGGCAAATGCGGACTTGTTGAAAGGCCTGAAAAGGTATGGGTAGAATATCAAGATAGAAATGGCGAAAAGGTGTCACGTAAATTTACTGGTTTTGAAGCTAAGTGCTTTTGTCACGAGTATGACCACTTAGACGGCATACTTTATATTGATAAAGCAACTAAAATGTTTAAAGATAGAGATGAATATAACCAATCAATAGATAAAAGTAATAAAGGGGATAAATAATGAGAATAATTTTTTTAGGCACTCCTGAATTTGCTGTAACTTCACTTGAAGCATTGCTTAACTCAAAACACGAAGTTGTGGCTGTTGTTACTCAGCCAGACAAACCATCAGAGCGAGGCGGAAAAATTCAATATTCTGCAGTTAAAAAACTTGCACTATCAAAAAATATTCCTTTGTTTCAATTTCTTAAAATTTCAAGAGATGGTCTTATTGACTTAAAATCTTTAAATCCAGATATTATGGTTACAGCTGCTTATGGACAAATTCTTAGCCAAGCAGTGCTTGATATTGCAAAATTTGGTGTTATTAATGTTCACGCTTCATTACTTCCAAAATATAGGGGTGCATCACCAATTCAAACTGCAATCCTTCACGGAGACACAGAAACTGGCGTAACTATTATGAAAACCGATATTGGTCTTGACACTGGTGATATAATCAGCTATGAAAAAACACCAATTTTTGAAGGAGATTCTGCAGGGGATTTATCTGATAGACTTGCAAAACTAGGTGCTAATCTATTGCTAGAAACTTTAAATAAAATTGAAAATGGAACTGCCACATATACAAAGCAAGATTTGATTGACGCTTCAGTCACAACAAAAATAAGCAAGACTGATTGCATAATCAACTGGGAAAAATCTTCAAGGGAAATAAAGTGCTTGATTAATGCAGCAAATCCAAACCCTATAGCTAGAACTAATCTTGAAGATAATATGGTTAAAATTTTGCGTGCATCACTTCCTGATATTGATATTTCAGAAGAAAGCAAAAACTTAAAACCAGGCACAGTTTTGATTGAGTCATCAGCAAAACATGGTTTGTTTGTAAGGACTGGTGACGGTGCAATAGAAATTAACCAAATTCAATTTGCTGGTGGAAAAGTTATGTCAGCTACCGAAGCTATTAATGGCAGAAAAATTAAAGCATTAGATAGCTTTAAATCAAATTTTAATTCTTAGGAAAAGTTATGAAAATATTACACGATTTAACTTTATCAGAACTCAAAACTGAGGCAGAAACTTGGGGACAAAAGATGCCAAGGTACAGAGCAGAGCAAATATATAAATGGCTATATGATTATGCCAAATTTGACGATATGAGCAATTTGCCAAGTAATATTCGCGAAATGCTTAAATCAAATTATATTGACCAGCCCGTAACAATCGAAAAAGAACTTATAAGTAAAGATGGTACAAGAAAATATTTGTTTGCACTTTCTGATGGTATGGTTGTTGAAGGCGTGCTTATGAAATATAAGTATGGCAATACAATTTGCATATCAACTCAAGCTGGTTGCAGAATGGGCTGTGCCTTTTGCGCCACTGGTATTGACGGCTTAGCTAGAAATTTAACTGCGGGTGAAATGGTTTCAGAAGTACTTGCAGTTAACAAACAAATTGGCGGAACCAAAGCTGATAGAAGAATTACAAATATTGTGCTTATGGGCTGCGGCGAGCCACTTGATAACTACGATAATGTTGTTAAATTTATAAAACTAATTTCAGACAAAGAGGGTTTTAACTTATCACAAAGGAGCATATCACTTTCAACATGTGGTTTGGCTGACAAAATCAAAGCTTTGGCTGATGAAAATTTGGGCATAACCTTAACAATATCACTTCACGCAACTACTGATGAAGAGCGTAAAAAGATAATGAAAGTTGCAAATGCTTATTCACTAAAAGAATTGTTTTTTGCAATAAAATATTATTTTGAAAAAACACACAGACGAATAGTTTTTGAATACATATTATTAGATTTTAATACCAATATTGCTGATGCTGAAAGGATAACTTCACTTTGTAAAGGACTATCTTATCATTTCAATTTAATACCAGTAAATTCAACGCCAAATTCAGAAAAAGAGAATCCTTCACTTAAACCAGCAAGCAAACAAAAAGCTGCTGAATTCTGGGAAAATTTGAAGAAATTAGGCATTTCAGCCACTACAAGAAGAACACTTGGAGCAGACATCTCTGGAGCGTGCGGACAGCTTAGACGCTCAAAACTTGAAAAATAAAAAGGAAGGTAAAATATTATGATGACACCAAGATTAATTAGAGTAGCACCATCTATTGTTGCAATTGATTATAAAAATGATAAAATTTTAGAAGAAAGTTTAGAAAAAATTGAAAAAGCAGGTGCAAACTTTGTTCATATAGATATTTGGGATGGCAAATTTGTAAAAACCACAAGTTTTGACCATACATTTGTAGATAAAATTAAAGATAAAACAAATCTTTTACTTGATGTTCACCTTATGGTTCAAGAACCTGAAAAAGTAATTGATGACTATGTAAAAGCTGGTGCAGACGTAATAACTGTACACTATGAAGCTTGCAAAGATGTTGTCAAAACACTTAAATATATAAAAAGCAAAAATGTTGTAGTAGGTCTTGCATTAAATCCAAAAACACCAGCCTTAAAAATTAAAGATTTGCTTGAAGCAGGACTTATTGATATTGTTGTTGTAATGGGTGTAAACCCAGGTTCTTGCGGTCAAAAATTTATTCCTGGAATGGCTGAAAAAGTAGCAGAAATTAGAGAACTTGATAGAAAAGTTTTTATTGAAATTGATGGTGGAGTAACCGCAAAAAATGCAAAACTTTTACGCAAAGTTGGTGCAAATATTATTGTTAGTGGAGCAACAATTTTCAATTCAACTAATATGAAAAAAAACATAAAACAATTAAAGGGTAGAGGACTAATTAATAATATTAGAGATTATTTTAAAAATTAATTAACACATATTTTGATGCTTACATATAATGCAATATCAGGAGGTAAGATTATGACAATTGTATGTATTAAAGCACCAAAATTACTCGGGAAGTTTTTAGGATTATTTGTTAAAAACAGCAAATAATTTCGGCATTATCTAATTTAGCATATCAATACTTTTACTTGTAAAGTAAAAATACAAAACACAAAAAAAGATGCAGACTTTTTCTGCATCTTTTTATTATTATTTAATAACTTAATATCGTTATATTTTAGTTATAATTTTATAATTTATTATAATTATTTTTATATAACTATTATAAATTATATAATTATAACTATAAATAGTTTTATTTTTATAATTATTTTATTTATTAATATATAACTATATAATATTATATTTTTATAACTATAAGTAATTATCATAATATAACTTTTATTATTTAATAAATAAAACAGCAATTAGCTGTTTTATTTTTCTTTATATTCATTTAAATCATTTATAAAATTTGCTATCTGCTCAACGGTATTATTAAGTGTTCCACGATTTAACAATTTTTGCTTTATTGACAAATCTTCTTTATTTCTTTCTTCTTTAAACACTTTATTATCTAATTCATTAAATACATCATCAACTGATGTTACTATTGTTGCATAGTCATACATTGTATTCAAATTTTTTAGTACAACTTGATTTCCAGCATTTTTCAAAGTACTATAAGCAACTTTATCATAATCATTCTCAGGAACCAATAGAACACGATACCCGATATCTGAAAGATTTTCACTTATATCCTTATTCAAAGAATCTCTAGTATAACCACAAATATCTATTAATTCATCATCACTTAAGCTTGTTTGAATTTTACTGCAATCAATATTAAGTCCAACAAGTGGGGTAGCATCAATTACAAATGGTAAAACTTCTTTTTTTGAACAATTAATTTCATTTATTATCACTGTTAACATTATGTCCAAATCATAAGCTTGTTCAATCATAATAGACAAATTATCCGGAAATGGATTATCATACCCATTATTTTTATAACTAAATTTAATATTTTTAATATTATCAAAATTATATGTTATATAGGATAAATTTTTTCTTAAATAACTTATAAATTCACTTTTATTTGAAGTTGCTTCAGGATATATTATATAATTTTTAAATTCATCAATCGACAGGTAATTATAGCCAATTTTTTTTGCAAGTTCTTTTGAGATTAAAGTTTTGCCAGCACCCATAGGACCCATAACAATAATCGACCTATTTAAGCAATTTATAATTTTTTCTAATAATTCTTCATCTATCATAAAATAAGTATATAACAATATCATTAATTTGTCAATATCAACGCTTTTTATAAACAATTTTAATTATAAAATCATAACATTTGAAATTATAAAAAAATAACTATACTTTCAATACAGTATAGTTATTAATTAAAAACTATTATTTTAAGAATCCTTTAATAATTTCTTGTTCTGCTTGTTCTTCAGTTAGTCCAAGTGTTTGAAGTTTAATAATCTGATCGCCAGCAATTTTACCAATTGCAGCCTCGTGAATTAGGGAAGCCTCAGTAATTTTTGCGGTAAGTTCTGGTTTTGCTACAATATTTGCATTATCCATAATAATTGCATCACATTCTGTGTGACCAAAACACTTGTTATTGCCGTTTATAACTGACTTAAATTCTTGTTTACTTGTGCCTTTTGCAACAGCTCTTGATACCACATGAGTAGAGCAGTTTTCACCATTAAGGTCTACATCAAAATAAGTTGCTGCAAATTCATCATTTTCAGTCATAATCTTTTCATTAATTTCAAGTTTGGCATTTTCACCTAAAGTTGCAGATGTCTTCCTTTCAGAATAGGTTACGCCACCAATTTGCACGGTTTCCATCTTAAAGTAACTATCTTTATCCATTTCTATGATTGTGGTAGGATTTAGTATACGTTTTCCAGTGCCGTCACCACTAGCAAAGTGTTTTTCAATATATTTAAGTTTAGCACCTTCTTTTAAATGAAAAGAGTGGATACCGTCATGTCCTTCATCAGCACTTGAACCACAGGCAATTCCGCAACCAGCAACAATTGTTACATCACAGTTTTTGCCTATATAAAAGTCATTATAAACAAGATCTTTAAGCCCAGCTTCAGCCACAATAACTGGGATATGCACGCTTTCATTAACTGTTCCATCTTTAATAATAATATCAATGCCAGGTTTATCTGTTTTAGTTATAATATCAATATTTGCACTGACTTTTCGTCCAACAAGTTTGCCGTCTTTTCTTATATTGTAGGCACCTTCAGGAACTGAGTGCAAATCAGCTATTGTTGCAAGTAGTTCTTTATCAATTTTAGTTAATTCCATCTTCCACCTCCAACTGAGAGCAAGTAGAGTAGATTTCAGACAAATGTGGCAATACTTCCGCTTTTGAGCCCTGAGTTTTAATCTCACCAGCAGACAAAATTATGATTTTATCAGCAATATCAAGTATTCGTTCTTGGTGGGAGATTATGATAAATCCACATTTATACTTACTTTTTAGGTTATTGAAAGTTCTAATCAAGCTATTAAAGCTCCAAAGGTCAATGCCAGCTTCTGGTTCATCAAAAATGGTAAGTTTGCTTGCTCTTGCAACTGTTGTTGCAATCTCAATACGTTTAAGCTCACCACCAGATAGGCTGTTATCGACTTCACGGTCTAAGTAATCTCTTGCACAAAGCCCAACATCAGAAAGGTATTTGCAAGCCTCACTTACTGCAATTTCTTTACCAGTTGCAAGGCTGATCATTTGTTTAACTGTAATTCCTTTAAACTTAACTGGTTGTTGAAAAGCAAAACTAATACCAAGTTTGGCACGCTCGGTGACGGAAAGGTTAGTAATGTCTTTTCCATTAAATTCAATCTTTCCAGCAGTAGGCTTAACAATACCCATAATAATTTTTGCTAGGGTAGATTTACCAGAACCATTTGGACCAGTTATAACAAAAAATTTATCTTCATCAATCTCAAGATTAACATTTTTTAATATATCTTTAGTCTTTCCATTCTCATTAACAGAAAAACATATATTAGTTAATTTTAGCATAATTCCTCCATAAAAAAAATTATAAACATAAGTTGGGTTATGTCAACTTATATTTATAATGACAAAAGGGAAATATTTTAAACTAAAAAATTCCGATTACTCGGAATTTTAAAAATCTTATTTATCTTTTTTAGAGCCTTTTAAGCATTTTGTACAAACATAAGCTGTTTCAACTTTTCCATCAACTTCAACAGTTGTTTTGTGAAGATTTGGCTTGAATGTTCTTTTAGTTATATTTAATGCGTGGCTTCTTGAATTACCAGACACAGTGCCTTTTCCACAAATACTACAAACTTTACTCATAATAAACCTCCTGGGCGATAGTTTTAATAATTTCTTGTATATATTATCATATTGACTCGAATTTTGCAAGCGGAAAAACAAAATAATTTAAAAATTTTACAAAAACATTAATTAGCCACTTTAATTTGTTGATTTTTTTTTAAATTTGGTCTATTATTATGCTATGTTTGTGGGCAAACTCGAATTTTTTGTTACACAAATATAAAAAAGGAGAATATATGTCAGTTAATACAGTAAACTCATATGGTAAAATCTCTGTCACAGATGAATCAGTGGCTCTTATTGTCGCTCATTCAGCACTTGACGTTTACGGAGTAGTTGACCTTGTTACTAATAAGTTTTCAGACTCTCTTCGTGAACTTTTTAAGAAAAAATATAAACCACGTGGCATCAAGATAACAACCATTAGTGATAGAATCATTATTGATTTAGACATTATTCTTAAATATGGTGTCAGCATCAACGCTGTAGCTGAATCTGTTAGAAGACTTGTTAAATATAATGTTGAACAGTTCACAGGTATGCTTGTTGACTCAGTTAATATAAATGTTGTTGGAGTTAAAGTATAATAAGGCGAGCTTAGGCTTTGCTTTATTTTGCTGTAACTTTGTTTTGATTATATACATAGTTAGGAGAAATTATTAAATGGATAAAGTAATAACAGGAGCATTGCTCAGAAAGATGGTGGTTTCAGGCGCAAACTACTTGGAAGAAAATAAAGAATATGTCAATCAATTAAACGTATTTCCAGTGCCAGATGGTGATACTGGAACAAATATGTCACTTACAATGAAGTCAGCAGTTAAAGAGCTTAACAATGT
>CAZYYI010000012.1:0-22495 GCA_964651835.1 uncultured Lachnospiraceae bacterium | reverse complement strand
ATTAGACAAATTGAAAAAAGAAAAGATTATAAAAAGTTTGTAAAATTTCCAACTGAATTATATAAGGATAATCCAAATTATGTTCCACCAATTGAGATGGATGAATATAAGATGACAACCAAAAAGAATGCACACTACAATGAATGTGAGCAAGCATATTTTTTGGCAGAGCAAGATGGCAAAGTTGTGGGTCGTATTGCATGCCTTGTTATGCATCCTTATAACGAAAAAAATAACTGTAAGTATGCAAGATTCACACGTTTCGACACAATTGATAGTAAAGAAGTAGCTTTTGCACTTTTATCTACTGCTGAAAAATGGGCAAAAGAGCAGGGTATGGAATTTATACACGGACCTCTTGGTTATGATGATTTAGAGCGTGAAGGTTTGATGGTTGCAGGTTTTGATAAAAAGGGAGCATTTGTTACTGGTTACAATGCGCCATATTATCAAACATATATTGAAGATTATGGTTTTATACCAGATTGCAAGTGGGTAGAATGGAGGTTACCATTTCCACCAAAAATGGATGAAAGAGTTTTACGTGTTGCAAACATTGTTGAAACAAGATATGGTTTTCATGAAAAGAAATTCAAAAGCATCAATAAAGTTATAAAAAAATATGGTGATGATTTCTTTGATTTAATTGATGATACCTTTTATGACCTTTATGGTACAATGCCATTTAATGCAGAACTCAGAAAACAGGTTATTTCAACATTCAAACTTGTTTTGGATTGCAGATATTTAAGTTTAATATTTGATAAAAAAGAGCAACTTATTGGTTTTGGCTTAACTTGGCCATCACTTGCTGATGCAATGAAAAAGTCTAACGGAAGAGCATTACCATTTGGTTTTATTAAATGGCTTAGAGCAATTAAACATCCTAATGCTGTTGAACTTGGAATAATTGCGGTTAAAAAAGAATATCAAAAACTTGGTGTAACTGCATTAATCATAAAGAATTTGTTTGACAGACTTACTGCTATTCCTGGTATTCAATATGCTGATACTGGTGTTCAGCTAGAAACTAATACAAGTGCCTTATCTGCTCTTGATATGTTTGAAAGGGAACTTATCAGAAGAAAAACTTGTTATATTAAAAAAATATAAATATTTAATAAATTGCAATATAAAACCACGAATTAGATTCGTGGTTTTTTTATAATAAAAAAAGAGGTTGATTAAACCTCTTTTTTGTTATTCTTATACAAAGCCTTCATCTCCATTAGGATTTTCACCTTTGTCTGAAGTTCTTTTCTTTTTAGGTTTTTCATCATTTGATTTTGATGTATCAATAATTTTAGATTCATCAGATGCTTTATCACGTTCGTGTTCATTTGTTTTTGGTTTGCGTGATTTAATAGGATGCCTTTTAATAAATATTGCAACAAGTGCAGCTATTAAAGCAATACCAAGAAGGAGAGAAGAGAATATATAGAAGAATGTTGCCCAAGTTGCAGCTTGCACTGGTTCAGTTGGATTTGTAGGATTATTTGTAGAATCTTTCTTTGTACCAACATATCTTTCAACTGTTGTTGTGTTGTCTTTATAATTTTCAGCATATTCATTGAAAAGCTTTTCAGTTGCAAAGGTTTGAAGTTCAATTCCAGAAATTAAAGCATAACCAGCACCAGTGTTAACTTCATCACCAAGTGACAATGTTACAGATAAGCTTGATACAGAACTTGTGTTTGTTTCAATTAAGAATTGATAACATACATAACCAAATTTATCAGCTTGATCACTTGAAAGCTTTGTAGTGTTAATATTTTTAAAGCTTTTAGAGATTGACTTAACATTGATATTTAAACCAAAATTGCTTTCAGTAAAGTCACTGGTTTTAACATAAACTTTAAGAACATAGTAAGAACTTGTTCTAAGTGAGTTGTTAAAGTTAGGAGTAGCAATTGTATAGTCAGTAGAGTAGCCATTGGCAAGTACTAATACATTTTGTGATTGAGCATTGTTAAGATCAGATTTTTTAATGAAATTGTTGTTGATTTCAATGTATTCTTCAAAATCTGTACTATTTTCTGGCGTAAAGTAATATTTATAATCTCTAACTTCAGTTTCAACAATTTTTGTACTATTATCAGTGCTATTTACTGAATATTCAGTAGCTGTAGCATCAGTTCCAACAGTAATCTTTTTCAAACTTGTTACTGTAACTTTTTTACCATCAATTTTAGTAACTTCACTTTCTGGAGTGCAGTTGCTATTGCTGAACAATTTAGCAACCATTTTTTTGCTTCCATCTTCTTGTTCAACTTCAACTTCTGAAAGGTAGTATTCAACTTTATTGATAGTTACTGTATATTTATAACTAATATTTGGCTTATAGTATTCTGCAACAACAACACCAGCTTTACCAACAGTATAGTCATCAGTATATGAGCTATTAAATGTATAATCACTTGTATTGTAGATAGGTGGGTTAGTGTCATTTGTTGGATCTTCTTTATCCCAAGCAGAAGTAAGCATTGAAAATTTAGAATCTTTAAGATTAACAAATTCAGTGAACTCTACAAGGTTAGAGGATAGGTTATCACGGATTTTATCAATTGAATCTGTTTCTTTTGAACTGCTAGCGTATCCAAAGAAACAACTTCCAGTTGCATTTGAAACGCCAAGTTCAAGATATACTGATGCAGAAGATGGACCAGTAGCAACATAGAATGAGTAATTTTTCCATACATTTGCAGCAATATCATTAGAATCAATTATAAATGAAGATAGTACTTTGTTATTATCAACTGAACCATAGTAAATTTTTGCTACAAGATTTCCATTAAAGTTGCTTGCTTTTGCAAAGTCAAACGATATTTTGCTTACAGAATTTGCAGATACTGTAATTGAGTTAGATGAATAAATTGCATATGTACTTGTAACATTGTAATTAGTAGCATCTGTTGAATTTGCAATAGGGGTTTTAATAGTATTTGGAGCATTGATTGCAAAAATGTTGTAAGGGAAGGAATCTTCTGCAATTGAATTATTATAATTAGTTAAATCAGTATACTTTTTGAAGAAACCATCATTGTTATTAAAGTAATCTTTACTTGTTGGTATAACACCAGCAATAACATTACTTGAATTTGTGGTTTTAGTATTCCATTTTTTAGCAACTCTTGGAACAAGATTATCTGAAAAGTTATCTGTAACATTAACAGTGCTAAAATCACCATTACCAATACCGGTCACAGTAAGTGATGAGTCTGGTGAAAGTGTTAAGCCGCAAGAGTTATCTTTATTAGAATTTGTACTATAATCAGAGCTTGATGTAGCTTCAATTGAAATATTATCAAAGTAAACTTTGCAGCCATTTTCAGCTTCTAAAATTAAGTAGCAGATTGAATCATTAAATGCATTGCCTTCAATATAAATAGTTGCAGGTATCCAACCATACTCATTTGATGGGGTGGTTGTGTAGTCAGAAAGATTTGCATTTACTGTTGTGGTTGCTTCAAGTTCATCAAGATAGTCACCAGATTGGTCAAGTTTAAGATAACTTACTGCGCCAACTCTAGCTTTTGCATTAGCATCAGGTGAATAAACCCAAACAGTAATTTTATAATAAAGATGTTGACTAACAGTAAAACCTGCAGATACAAGACCAAGTGGTCTTTGAGAATCTTTATTGTTAATTTCTAAAATTTTGTTATTTTCGTTAAAGGTGTCTTTAACATATTTGACATTATCATCTGTATTTTCGTCGGTAGGTTTTTTATCAAAAATATCTGCTTCATCAATGATATTTGCACTGAATTTGTTTTTGTATGAATTTATTATTTCATCAAATTTTTCTGTGCTACCTTGTTTTAAGTAATCATAATTAATATATTGTTGCCATAATGAATTCTTTGGAGTATTGATATTTATGTTTTCGTTGACATTAGACAAGCTTAAATTACTTATAGTTTCAAAATCAACCATATCATTAAATTTAGTTGAGCTTGAAGCAGCTAGGGTAGTGATATTTGGATTAATTTTATTTCTATTATCAAATGTTGACTTTTTATCAATGTTATTAACAATGATTACTTCATTGCCATAAGTATCTTTATTTTTTTCAGTGATAGTTTCGTTAGAAGTTTCATCTTTATGTTCATAAGTATCAACTTTACCATCAATTGATTTGTTATTGAAATCAGTTTCATTGATTAAAGTAACTTTAATATTGTCAAATAATACAGAACCGGTAACACTGCTTTCGGTGCAAAGTTTATCCTCAGTTCCCATAGAAAGAGTAAGCTTGATATTTGACGCTGTTAAAGTGTTTGTTGCAATGAATGCAATATATTTAACCCATTTACCATTGGTTGAAATATTTGTGATAGAAATATCTTCAATTGCTTTTGCTGTATCTTTTATATAGAAAGAGGCAGTTGGATTATTAGTTCTTGCACTATCGTAGGAAGTATATGCATAGAAAGAAACTGCATAATAACTTTTTGCATTTAGCTTAATTTCTTTATTAGTTGTTAAGTTATAATAAGAATCTCTTGGTTTATCTATTGTTGAGCCAGCTTTTCTAATCTTCTTATAGTAAAGTGATTGACCTTCAACATAATTTTCTTTATCAGTAGGTTGTACAAGTTCATAGTCTTCAGGTACATAATCATCAGCTTTAGTATTTATACTAGGGTAGGCATTATTAGATGTTGAGGTAGTATAAATAACTTTTTTTACATCTGTGTTAGCACTATATTTGTAATATAATTCTCTTCCTTCAACATAATTTCCATCAGCGTCATTCTTTGTGATTTTTACATAAAATTCAGACTCTGCTTTAAACTCATTAGAAGTTATAACAGTATAGTTGTTGCGACGATAGGTGATTTTTTGTTCTTCACTTGGATTGTCTGCAACAATAAATACTGCATTTTCTGTTTTGTTAATTCCGCTAGAATTTTCAGATTCTCTGAGTAAATTTTTAACAAATAGGTCTGAGTTGTTAGCATATCTATAGTATAAATTTGATTTATCATCACTAGGATTAACTTTAGTGAAATTTGAAAAATCAGCTTTATAATCACTTTCTTTTAAAATAGTGTAATTTAAGGTTTTGTAAACTTCATTGTTACATGCTGCGTCAAAATTTTTGTCTTCAACAAGCATATAAACTTTGTTTACCTCTTTTAAATTGTGAGAGTAGTAGAAAGCAAATTTGCCATCTTCACCATTTAATATTTCAGAAACTTCGCTAGGAACTTTAATAAATCTATTTCTATTTTCAGCTTTGTTAAGGTCATCAGTTGTAAGTTTGTAAACAGTTTTTCCATTATAAATGGCTTTGTTATCGGTATCAAACTCTAGTTTGCCTTCGGTATCTAAAACATAAACTTTTCTGCCATCTGAAACTCTTTCATAAGTATCAGCTGGAACATTTGTTTTTTCGTATTCCACAGCTGGACTTGCTTTTGTTTCATATCCATCATAAGCATTGCTTGTTGTGATGAATTCAGAATAATTAACTTTTTCTTTTTTGAAATAGAGTGAATAGCCAGAAACAGAATAATTTTCTTTATCACCTGATGGTATGCGGTAATAATCACTTAAATTTAAATTGCTATCATTTTTATTAATAAAGTTATCAGCTGAGTTATAATATTCAGCATATTGATAATCGTGATTTTTTATATAAGATTCAAATTGGGTCTTATCATCGACATCACCAATTAAATATACTTTTTTAATTTCAGAAGGGGATAACTTAAAATATATTTTACTTTCATTATTAGAGGTGCAGAGTTTCACAAAATTTTCATAAGTTAAACCTGAAGCACCAAAAATTTTCTTGAAGTATTCTTCACCCTCAGTTGAATTATTATATGGCACTTTTACATAGAAATCACTATTAGTGTTTAATTCAGTTTCAGTTATCGGGGTAATGTGACAAGATTTATAAGTTGCTTTTTCATCGGCAGTTGGATTTGCATTTACAATAAATAATTCAAAAATGTAATTATTTGAAAAACTTGCAGAAACTACATATGGAATATTATTATATTTATGATAAGTTACATAACCATTAATATAACCTGGGTCTTTAGTGTCAGTTATTGGGTAATAGGATAGTGGGTCAGCATCTCTAACACTAATATTTTGTGTTGGTGCAAAGTATTTGCTATCATAAGCTGATTCATTTTCAATAGATTTGCTATTTGTATTGTCACCAAATGTTGATTCACCGAAATAGTAAACCATTTTATTTTCATTTTTTGAATCTTTTTCATAATCTGCATTTACTGCTTTAATTGTTTCATATGAAGAAGTATAATAAAAACTGCTGCTATTAGGGGCGTTGTTTGCAACTATACCGGCAATAGTTTTATCTGAAGTTTTGCCATCATAGTTATAAATTGCGACTGTCTTTTCAATGATATTGTCAATATGATTTTTAACATTTTTGTAGTTAACTGAATCATCATAAAAATTTGTTGTTTCACTTGAGATGCCATCATCTTCAATAACAGTCAGTTTCAAAGCAGTTGCCAAGTCTTTATAAAATGCAGTAAGATTTGTATTTTTGTCATTACTTTGATAAAGAGCGGGAAGTGTTATGGTATCACTACCATTTGTATATTTAGCAAAATCACCATTAAGTACAAAATATTCAATAAATGATTTAAAACTATTTGATACTTTGCTAATACTTGCACTTGTTTTATTGTTGTTGTAATAATTTAATATATTTTCATATCCTACGCTATTTAGCCATTCCGAATATGCAGTACTATATTTTTTACTAGTTCCTGCAACTTCATTATTTTTGCTAGTAACCATACTTTCGAATGCGATAGAAAGTTCTTCATTAAAACGAGTTTCGTAATATTTTTTAATATTAAAATTATTGCCGCTATCTTCAGAAAAATATTCATCTAAAAATAGAGGATAGTCAGCAACAAAGTTATTGTCAGAAGATGTTTGGTTTGTTGGAAAATAATTTTTAACGCTTTCAGATTTGTATGCACTAACCATAGTTGAAATATAGTTGTTTAAAACATTGATTGGAGCATAGTTAAAACTGAGTGATAAGGCTGCTGCTAATGCAAAACTAGCGATTGCCTTTTTTTTGTTTTTTATTGTTTTAAAAATAGATTTCATAAATAATCCGTCCCTAAATAAATTACTAAAAATATTTTATATTATTTATAAACAAATAGCAAGCAATTACAGCTAATTATTGGTATTTTAGGAGTGCAAATTTTGACAAAAAATAAATATTTATTTTTGATTTATGATAATTATATCCAATTTGAATAATACTAATTATGTGAAAGAAAAAACTAAAAAATTTTTAGATGTATTAAAGCTTTTAGCGGTTGGACTAGTGGCTGGATTTATCAATGGCTTTTTTGGAGCAGGTGGAGGATTATTGCTTGTTCCAATGATTGCTTTTGTACAAAAAACTGATAGTAAAATCGCGCACGCTACAACATTATTTTGTGTGCTGTTTATGTGTATTGCAAGTTCTGTTATTTACTTTATGAAAGGGCAGGTAGACTACAAATATATTCTGCTCTGTGGTATAGGTAGTGTTATAGGTAGTTTGGTTGGTACAAAACTTTTAAAGAATTTAAAGAACAATTATATTGATTTAATTTTTTCGGTAATACTTGTTGCTGCTGGTATTTGTATGATTGTATTTTAGTTTTTAATTAATAACAATTCTAAATAATTGATTGGATTTAATTTTTTGAAAAAAACGCAAAATAGACTTTAAAATAGTTAAAAATGAGTTAAATATCGCAAATTTGGGGGAAATTATGCAAATTTTACTAATTATTCTAGTTTCTTGTTTATCTGGAATTTTTGCAGGAATGGGAATGGGTGGAGGAACATTTTTAATACCATTACTAAGCCTGTGTTTTGGTGTGGAACAAATTATTTGCCAGTCAACAAATGTTATTTGTTTTATAATTTTAGCAGTGCTATGTGCAGCTGTTTATATAAAAAATAAACTTATTGATTATAAGGCACTAATTTGCATTTCTATTCCTGCAACTACAGTAGCTTTTTTTTCAAGTTTCTTTGCACTTAAAACCAGCAGTGAAGTGCTTACTATTTGTTTTGCAAGTTTCATTATGCTGATTGGTATATTCATGTTCATAAAATCAATAATTTGTATTGTTAAAAATAAAAAAAATATTAAGGGTAATAGATAAAAAATAGTAAATTCATTTTACAATAAACTAAATATTTGCTAATATATGTATTAGTATAGGAGTGGTTTATTGTGAGATTGATAAATTTTAGAGGTATTAGTTTTAAAGGACACAAAAAAACTGCTGGTATTGATATTACAAATTTAAAGCCAATGGATTTTTATAATGTTCCTTGTAAGCTCAAAAACATTGCAGAGTCCATACCTGTTGTTAAGGTAGGTGATGAGGTTAAACAAGGTACATTAATCGCTAAACCAGCTGGCAATTTTGGTATCAATATTTTTTCTCCTGTAAGCGGAAAAGTACTTAACATTATTGATAAAATGGATTTGTCTGGTGACTATACCAAGCACATTCTCATTTCTAATAATAATTTAAATTTGGTGGAGGATTTACCAAAACTTGAAAATTTAAATATGGCTACTCTTATAGCACGTTTGAAAGAATGTGGTATGGTTGATGGTCTTTCAGGATTGCCAACTTATTTAAAGTATGCTTATACTGGTTCAAGAACTTATAAAGATTTGTACATTTTAATGGATAGCACAGATCCTAATAATACAGTTAGCCAAACTCTTGCAGAGTTTAAGATGGAAGAAGTTGTAAATGGCGCAAAATATTTTATGAATATTACTAACGCCTCTAAAGTAACTTTCATTTTTACTGAAAAAAATAGATGGCTAGCAAAAAAATTAAAAAAGCATATCGCTGAAAATAAAAAGAATTATGATTACAATATAAAATATATCTCAAGTAGATATCCATTTGATAATCCATACTTAGTTGCTTATTTGGTAGGTAAGAAAAATATAACTTCAAAAAATTCTTTTTTGGATGCGGGTATTGCTATTGAACTTGCAGAGTCTTGTTATAACTTTTGCCGTGCGGTTGAATTTAATAAACCTGTCACTTCAAAAATTGTTACAATTGATGGTGACAACGTTATTAGAAAGGGTAATTATTCAATTCAAAATGGTGTTTCTTATGAATCACTTTTTGAATTTATTGGTCTTGAAGAAAAAAATAGTTTAGGTGTTTTAATTGATGGAAGTATAATGAGCGGAACTGCTCTTTATAGCACAGACATTTCTATTTCGCTTTTGACAAATACAATAATATACAATAATTACAATGACTTCATTAAACAAAAAGAATATCCTTGCATTTCTTGCGGAAAGTGTGCAGGGGTTTGTCCTGTTTATTTAAATCCACAATTGCTTGATAGGGCGTATCTTGATGAAGAACATGACGAACTTACAAAACTTAATGTTCAGTCTTGCATTGACTGCGGTTGTTGCTCTTATGTGTGTCCTTCAAAAAGATATTTAGCTCAAAGAATAAATGCAGCTAAAGTTTATGATAAAAATAAAAGAAATGTAAAATTTAAAAGGGGGAAGAAATAATGAGTAATTTTGTCGTTTCATATCTGCCTTTTAAACATAGCAAAAATGATATAAATAGAATGTTTTTATACATTTCTATGGCTCTAATAGTTCCAGCAATTTTTGGTGTAACATGCTTTGGTGTTACAACTCTTTTAATTATTCTTGCAAGTGTTGTTTCTTGTTTTGTTTTTGAAAGTTTTTATAATCTTATAAATAGCAAAATCTTTTTGCCAGATAACTTTTCATTTTTTGTAACCGGAATGATTCTTGCTTTAACGCTTCCTGTAAAAACTCCTATTTGGGTTGTTATTGTTTCTGCTTTCTTTGCAATATTTGTTACTAAAATGGCTTTTGGCGGACTTGGTAGAAATTGTATTAATCCAGGTCTTGCAGGAAGATGTGTGGCTGGCTTAATATATCCAACTATTGCAACAACTCTTAGTAATTTTGTTATAGCAGGTGATGAATATGTTTCACTTGCCAGTGGTGGTTTTAATACAATCAACAATATTCTTCTTGGCTACGCTGTTGGCGGAGTAGGCACTACTTGTATAGTAATTATCTTAGTATGTTTAATTGTTCTTTCAATTCTTAAAATTACTGATTTTAAAATTCCGGTAATGGCAATGATTTCTTATTTTATTGTAGGCACAATTATATTTGGAGTTGATAATGTAATTATAAATATGTTTTCTGGCTCTTTCATATTTGTATGTGTATTTATGCTTACAGATCCAAATACATCGCCAGATACATTTATAGGTAAGGCAGTTTATTCATGTTTATTTGGTGCGCTTTCAGCACTTGTTTGGAAAATGGGAATGCTAGGTGAGAACACTATTTTTGCTGTTGCTCTTTTTGTAAACTTTCTTGTGCCATATATTGATAGATTTTTAGTGTGGCGACCAATAAAACTAGGAGGTTACAGAAATGCATATAAAAACTAATATTGAATTAAATATTATGCATTTTGCAATCCTTGCAATTTGCCCTTTATTACTTGTTACAGTAAATGTTAAACAAACTCTTTTTATGATTGTTTTAACTTTAATTTGCTTTGTTGTTTCGGCACTTTTTTGCTTGCTTTTAAGTAGAGTTTTGACTCGCAATATTAAGATATTTATAAGTGCATTAATCTCGACTTTTATTGTTACACTAGTAAACTTGTATTTAAGCAAATATAATCTGTTAGATTTAAAAGCGGAAACCTCAAACTTTTTTGCAGCACTTTCTGCAGTTATTCTTTGTGTTGATATTTACTATTTAGACACAAATTCTGCTCCTAAAAATTATTTTATTAGTGTGCTATCTCTTGCATTATCTTTTGCTTGTGTGCAGTTTGTTTATTCACCAATCAAAGAATTTGCGGCTTTTGGTACAATTTTTGGTAAATATATTTTTGATTTTAAAGGCTTAGAATTTTGTAATACAATGATGTTTAGTTTAATTTTACTTGCTTTTCTTGCAGTATTTGCACAGATGATTTATAAAGCAATAATTAATGCTATTGATGATAGAAAAATGGCTTATCAAAAATATGTTAAACTTGTTAGGGAAGAAAAGGAATTTCAGTATGACACTTTAAGAAGAAATAAACTTTTAACTTCAGAAATCGAAACAAAACATATTGATAATACAGAGGCTGATGAAATGCTTGATAAAACAAGTGTAAATGAGCTTGCTATTAGTGATTCTAAATCTGAAAATCCTGAGGCTAAGGAAAATTCAAAGACTAAAAAGCGTAAGACTAAAAAGAATAAAAAACTCAAATTTTCTAAAGAAACGAAAGTCGAAAAGGTTTTTGATAGAAATTCTAAGCAGGAGGATAAATAAATATGGCAAAAATATTTTTATCTTATCTTGTGCTTTATGGATTAAACTTTAATATTGTTGCTGCAAGTGGAGCAGGGGTATTACAATTTGAACGTGAAAAGATGTATCCAGCTTTCAGATATCTAAGTGCACTGTTTTTAATGATTGGAGTTGCAATTTGTGGCACAATAAATTACTTGCTTGAAAGATATGTTTACTCAGTATATGATATAGCATATATAAACATTAGTGTTATTGTACTTATTGCAGGAATTTACAATTTAATTGTTGCTACTATTTGGCGTAAGTCAACCAGCTTTAATCAATATCTTTATAGCAGTTCATATGGTTTTCCATTCGATTTTGTATTTACAATATTCTGTGTAATATCATTAAATAATGAACTTGCTGCTGGCAACTTTTTCTTGTCACTTCTTGCTATGTTAGTAGTTATATTTGTTATGAATGTGATTATTGGTTTCTTTGTAAAGAGTATGAATCGTGGCTATATGAATACAAATTTCCGCAATATACCAGCTAGATTATTCTTTTTTGCAATAGTATTAGTATTGCTTTATTATGCTAGTGGGCTTGTAATTTTATAAGGAGTACATATGTTAAAAATTATTATTTATGCAGTGTCTATATTATTAATTTTGATTGTAACAATTGCTATTGTTGTTGTTACACGCAAAAATAAAAAATTAGATAAAACATCTAAGGTTATCTATGAACTTTTGCCATTATATAACTGCAAAGAATGTGGGCGAGTTAACTGTATGGCGTTTGCTGAAGACTTGCAAAAGGGCAGAACAATGCCAAGCAAATGTCCATATCTTAAAGGTGGCAATTATCTTAAAATCAGACAGATTTTAAAGCGTGAACGCCGTGTAAGATTTAATAGTGTTGCATTTGTTAAATGTAAGGGTGGAGTTGATTGTGATAATAAATTTGAATATATAGGTGACAATACTTGTGCTTGTAAAAACTTGGTTCATAGCGGTGACAAATGCTGTCCGTTTGCTTGTCTTGGATGTGGAGACTGTAAAAAAGCCTGTAAGTATGATGCAATAAGTATATCTAATAAAGGCTGTGCCGTTGTTGACAAAAATAAATGTGTTGGTTGCGGTGAATGTGTTGCAGTTTGTCCAAATCATTTGATTGAAATGATACCAAGCAAAAAATTTGTAGAAGTGGTTTGTAAAAATACTTCAGATGATTCAGTAGTAACTAGAAGTTGTGCAGTTGCTTGCACACATTGTGAAGCCTGTGTGGTTGCTTGTCCAAGTGGGGCAATCAAAATGGTTGGAGGCCTTCCAAATATTGATACTAGCAAGTGTATAAAGTGTGGTAAATGTGTTGCAGTTTGCCCTGAACACGTAATATCTAGAATTTAGTATTACAAATTCAAAAAAAATCTTGACTTATTTAGTCAAACTTATATACATTTTAAAAAATTTGTGTTATAATCTTGTTATGTAAAATAAGGTTTAGGAGTGATAGTGTGGACAAAATAGCTATTATTGTTGTTGAAACTTATACTGCGAAATTGGTTATTGCAAATCAAGTGCAAGATAACTACTTTGCAATTTGTGATGTAGAGATAGAACCAATACAGTTTGGTCTTGAGATGGATGATGACCACTTCTTGAAAAAGAATCAAATTATGTCAATCATCAATATTTTAAAAAACTTTAGAAAAATTTGTGATATGTTTTCTGTTACAAAAACTATTGCTGTTGCAACTTTTGTTAAAGATTCAAAACCTATGAATATTTATAGTTTCTTTGATGAAGTTTTTGTTACTTGTGGTTTCAGATTTAATCTTATGTCACCAGAAGAACAAAATTCAGCAATATATACAGGCATATTAAATAGTTACGATTTACCAAAGGCTTTAATAGTTAATATTGGTGCTGATAATATACATTTGATTCATTACAATAGACGTAATATATTAAATCAAGCGTATATTCCTGTTGGCCCAAAGACTTTGATTGATATGTACCCAATCAGCAAATATGGCAAGGAAGAGGCTTTTGAAAAAGTTGATAAATATATAAAATCTCAACTTTCTGATTTTGATTGGCTCAAAACTATTGAACCAGAATATGCTTTGGTTGGTAATGGAACATATTTTGAAGATTTTTCAAAAATGGACAGAATATATACAAAATATCCACTTGATAAAGATGATGGTTATGAGTTTAAGACTGCTGATATTGAATATATTTTAAAACAAGTAAAAGCTCTTGAACTTGATGAAAATAAGCGTATAAAGGGCTTGAATGAGGCTAGGGCAGATGTGTTTGGTTTTGGTGTGCAAATTATCAAATCAATCTTTGATGAGGTACCACGCGAAACAGCCACAATAACAACAAGATCACTTGTTGAAGGATTATTATTTAACACAGTTACTCCAAGTACTCTTGAAAAACCTAATTCAGATATTGTAGGTTTCTCAGTAATGGCGCAAACTTCTGAATATGAATCAGATTCAACAAAACATAACGAACAAGTTTATAATTTATCTATGCTTTTATTTAAACAATTAAGAGTTTTACATAAACTTCCAAGAGGTTATGTAAAAGTTCTTAGGGTTGCATCTTATATGCACGATGTTGGTAAAAGAATAAGTTATAAAAATCACGCAAATCATTCATTTGAAGTTGTTTTAAATAGTGAAATATATGGTTTATCACATCGTGAATTGATACTTGCTGGTTTTGTTGCTGCACTTCATTCAGGTGGTGAAATTAAGATGTCTGATTGGGCAAAATATAATGGTATACTTACTGTTGAAGATGTTGATGCAGTTAAAAAACTTGGCACAATACTTAGACTTGCAGAATGTTTTGATAGAACTAAAAATAATGTTATTGTTGATATTAATTGTGATATCCTTGGTGATAGTGTAATTATGAAAACATTTACAACAGCTGATGCTACCTTTGAAATTCAAAGAGGTATGGCAGTAGGTAGAGACTTTGAAAAAATCTTTGGTAAAAAACTTGAGATTTTATAAATCTTTAGGAATAATAAAAGTTAATAAAAACCACAGCTTGTCTGTGGTTTTTTATTAATGTAAAATATTATAATAATAAAAACACCAACTAAATGTTGGTGTTTTTTATTAAATTTATTTTGCTGATGAATATTTGAAATGGAATCCAGAATTTTCATCAAGTGAAATTGAAAAACTTAATGTGAATGAATTTGTTGAGCTATTGTATTTAGTACCATTAAATTTAACATTTGTGTTGTTCCATACAAAGATAGGTGAATTATTTTCAGATGTTTCAGAAGATGAAATTTTAATGCTTCCATCTGCATATTTAACTACAATTCTTGTAGAATCTGTTGCATCAATATAAATTGTACAACTTGAAAGTTTTTCAGTTACAATATTATTGATTTCATCAAATACTTCTGTAGTATATGTATCTTCTACAAAACCTAATGTTTTAGCAAGTTTAATGTATGCTTTAGTGAATGTATTTTCAGTATTAGTAGGAAGAAGTGTTACGCTATGAGAGTTAAAGCTGTATTCATTGCTAGCAAATAAGTTGATTGAATCATAAACATAACTTAAATCAGTTCTGATATAAAATTCTGTACCCTTGTAGTTATAACCTTCAAATAAATAGTAAAGTGATGGGGTATTGGTTTCTTCATCATATTTAACTGAAAGGCGTGCTTTAGCTTCTTCATTTGTGATTTCAATGCCGCTTTCACTTACTGTGTAGTCAAAATCGAAATTATCTTCTGGAATAAATGTAAATACATCTTTATCAGTGTAAGTCATCATTTGAACTTTGCCATTATTAAAGTAGATTGCTCTGTAAAGATCGTTATAATGTGTAACAACATTTGCATAATCGTCAAATCCAAGATTTTTCATATCGTGATAAATTGCGTTTACATCATATGGATTGTCAACATTATTTTCTGTTCTAAGGTGTTTGAAATCATCACCAGATTTGTAGTAAACATCGTTAAGTCCAACATTAGTTGTAAATTTGTAGATACCTGAAAGGTTAGTGGTTTGTTCAGGTGTTTCAGCTGGAACTTCAGTATTAGTATCATTAACGTTATTAGCAGATTCTTGTGTGCTGCTAACATTTGATGCACCATTATTTTCTGTGCTTGCTGCGTTTCCATTAAATGTTGTAATAGTTAATACAGATAAAGCCATTACAAGTACCATAGCTACTAAAGTTGCTGCGTTTAAAATTCTTTTCATTGTTCTTTTCATAATTTAACTCCTTAAATTTCAAATTTTAATTCATTATCAGGGATTGGTTTGATCTCTTCATCCATTAACTCATATATATAAGTAACGGTAAAGAGTAATCGACTTTTGTTGACTTCACTGTACACATTTTCCATGACATAAATTTTAGTTTTGTTTGCATTAAGTTTATCTGAAACTGGTACATTGTTTTCGATATCGGCATAGTTTTGTGAAATAAAGAATGTTATGTTTTTGTCTGTTTCTACTATTGCAAGGTTGCTATCACCAAAGTATATGCCTTTATCACTGCCTTTATCTTTTGGATTGTTATTTAAATTCTTGCTATATAGTCCGTTAAAGAAAACTAATTTTTCATTTTGCTTATCTCTGGCTTTTTCTTTGTTTGTTTGAAGCAAATTTTTAAGATTATTGATATCTGGCATTGATGTCATATTGATGCAAAGTTTTTCGATATCAGAAGCTGTAAGTTCCTCTGCAAATCTAATGTCACGAACGTTTTTAAATTGGTATACGCCATTAAAATCTTGTGGAACTTGTTTTGTTGCAATTGCTTCATTATATGTGTTTGAGTCAATTACTGTGTTGACATTAGTTCCTGAGTTGGAGTCAGGTTTGTTTGAATTTGCTGCTCTAACGCCAAAAACTGTGCCTAGTACAATTGCTATTATAGCAACTACTGAAACACATACGCTGATTATTATAATTTTCTTCTTTTTCTTTGAATCCATATTTCTCCCTTACAAATATAAATCAAAGCTTGGACTTTTAGTTCGAAAAGTAAATAATCACTTTTCTTGCACTAATTATATAGCAGAATAGGGCGGTTGTCAATACCCTTTTTAAAAATAAATTTTGAATTTTTTTGTAATAAAATAATAACAAAAAAGACGCAATTTGATTGCGTCTAATTATAATAGAATATTATATATATTATATAAATAATAAATTATATAGCATTATTTATACTTTTTTATCGAAATATTGCGATTAATTGCTTTTTAATACACGTTTTAATAATTGAGGGAAATTTATAAGTTCGCCAGTACCAAGTATGTTTAGTTTTTGAATTTCAAACACTCTTATTTTAAATTTAGTACGTTCAAACATATACTTTTCAAGTCCAATAATATTAGTGCCACCACCATAAAAACATATACCATTTTTAGCAATATCAGCAACAACTTCTGGTTCACTTGAGTTTATAACTGCAAGTACAGCTTCAGCAATTTTTTCATAATAGCTGTTTACAATAGGGTAAAGTTCAGATGCATTTATAACAAGTTTTTCTTTTAACATTGTCTTTTTGTTTATACCAATAAGTTCTTTTGTTGCAGTGAAATTTTCAAATAAGGAACAGATTTCTGTTTTGAGTGCCTCGGCTGCAGGTATGCCAATTTCAAAATCATAAGTTTCATCAATATACTTTGCAATTGCAACACTTATTAAATTGCCACCAATTGAAAGGTTGTAACCTTGAATGATAGAGTAGTTGCTTATAACCGCAATATTTGTTGTATCACCACCAATATTAACAATAAGGTTAGATGTTTCAGATTTAATATCAACACCGCCACCAAGTGCAAATGATATAACATCAGGTACAACATAGACATCGGCAATACCAGCTTTAAAGCAAACGATTTCAAACTGTTTCTTTTCTGCAGGTGAAATTCCTAAAGGTACTGTCAAAATAGCTTTTATATTCTTGCCCATATTTTTATAAGGATATATTTTTTTCAAAAATCCTTTAAGCATTAAAGCAGCAAGCTCTTCATATTGAACAACGCCGCTTGCGATAGGAGAGTATATTGTAATACTTTCAGAAACTCTGCCAATAAGTCTTTTTGCCTCGCTGCCAATAGCTTTAACATCTTTATTTTTTACATTTGTAGGCATGGCTATAAGGCTTGGTTCTTTTAAAACAATTCCATTACCTGGTTTATAAATGCAAGTTGTGGTTGATCCCAATTTGATTCCAATAAATTCAGTAGACATATTCACCTCACTAATTTTATTATATATTATTTTTTTAATAACTACAAATACAAATTCATAAAAATTACATCTTTTATTAAAAAATGACATATTTAGCCACTTTTTTACGCTGCTAAAAAAGTTATTATTTGTTATTATTTAGTTATGTGTAGAGTAATAAGTTTTATTTCAGGTAAAGCAAGTTCTGGTCAAACCAGTATTGTTTATATGTTATCTAAAATGCTCAGCAGTGATTATAAAAGAGTTTGTGTTATAGATGCGTATTTTGGAAATAACAATCTTTCACTAATGTACAATGGTGAGGGTAAAGATTTGAAAGATTTTATATTAGACAATTGCAATCTAGAAGAGGTGCTTTGCAAAGAAAATTTATATTTAAGATATGTAAAATCTAATGTAATAAATTTTAATTATGCTTCAAATATAGAAGCTATTAAATTTATAGTTCAACAAATTGAAAAGTCTTTTGATTTTATACTTATAGATGTTGATAGTAGTAAGATTAAGGAACTTAACCAGATTTTAAATTTTTCAAATGAAGCAATTATTATATCGACAGATGATGCATACTCTTTGAGAAATGTTGCAAGACTTATACAAAAAGTATATTTGGAGCCTAACATACTAAGTTGTAATTTAATACTAAATAAAATGCGCGTTATATCTGAGCTCAACAACAAAGCACTTGGTGAAAATGAAATTTCATCATTACTAAAACTTGAACCGCTTTATGTGTTTCCATATTATTATAAAAATAACATTTTTAATACTAAAAATTTAACTCATAAACAAAAGCAAATTTTTGAGCAATTTTATTATAGTTTTTTACAACTCGTAAGGTGCCAAACTGATTATAAAAAAGATTATCGTGGACTACTTGGAAGTATAAGGAGAAGGTTATATGAAAGGTATGAATAAAGATTTTTTAAAAGAAGAAGTTTTAAAAATGATTGTGCTTGATAAAATAGATTTTCCTATAACAGTTTGTCAAAATTTAAAGCTTGATATCGTTAATGTTTTAAAAAAATATTTTAATAATGTTAGTGATGAAGTTGGTTTAAATATTAAGGTGTTGCCAGACTCAAAATATCAAATAAATATAAAATCTGAAGCCTCATTCTTTTTGATGAATGGCAAGTAATATTAAATTTATTTTTTGCATATAATTTAATGAATTTATGCATATAAATCTAAAAAATAGCGAAATTTTTGTCAAAATAAAAGCATTTTTGCGTTTTTTTAAGATAGACGCATCTTTTTTTGTTATATTAATTTTAGCAATAATTTTAGATGAAATTGGATTATATTTTTGTTTTTGTGCCTTTACAATACTTCACGAATTATCGCATTATTTTGTTGCAAAAAAGTTGGGGTATCTGGCAAAAAGTATTAAGCTAAATTTTTTTGGTGCTTCGCTTGAAGGTCTAGATGATTTTTCTATATCAGATGAAATAAGAGTAATTTTGGCTGGTCCACTTTTTAATTTGAGCATAATAATTTTGTGCTATCTATGTTTTTGGTTTTATCCAGAAAGCTACCATTATTTAGGTGATGTATTGCTTGCTAATTGGGCAATATTTGTATTTAATTTTTTGCCAGTTTATCCACTTGATTTGGGTAGAATTTTGCACGCACTTTTTTCTAAAAAATTAAAAAGGGAAGACAGTTTAAAAAAAGTTAAAAGAATATCAATTATTGTTATTGCAATTTTGTTTGCAATATATCTTTTATCATTCTTTTTTGATTTGAATTTTACTTTTGGTTTTGTTGTTGTCAATCTTTGCTTTTTGTTGTTTTCATCTTCAAAAGGAACTTCATTCAAACGTCAACTCTTTGTTAATCATAAATACAAACTGCTTAGCAAGGGTTTGATAGAAAGAAATATTTATGTTAAAAGTGATACTCCAGACTACAAATTATTTAAGTATATTGATGATTACCATTTTTTTAATTTTATGTTTGTTGATGAAAATTTGGAAGTGGTTAATAGTATAAACGAAATCGAGCTTTACCAAAAACTTAATTTATTTTAATATTGATATTGAATTATAAAAAATGTGTGCTATAATTGTTTTATACTGAAAGAGGAAATCAATATGAAATTTTTAGATAAATTGAAAGTGATTTATGAAAAGTATAAAGAGCATGTTTTAATTGCCAAGCAAAAAATGTCAGAAAAAGATTTTTTGTATTTTTGTAATTGGAAATTAGGTAGGCTATTATATGATGATTTAGTTGGTGTATTTGAATATAAAGGTTCACCAAGTATTATTTCTAAAAAAGCTTATGATGAATTGAAATCGTTAGAGTTATACCATGGATTTAAAAAATATAAATATGGGCATCAGTACATTACTGATTATGATGCTTGGAAAAATAATGAATTGGGACTTAGTAATGGTTTTTATTCAACGCATAACATTGATTTTGCAAAATGTTATACAATTGATGTTAAAGATACTAATGCAAATAAAATTTTTAAATTTAAATTAAATAATGCCAAAGGTATAGATTCAAATATACATAAATCTTTAATTAATGCAATTTTTAACGAAGACTATGATATCTATGATGATGAACAATTTAAATCAAAGTTGCTTGGCATATCAAGATTCATGAAAAGTATTAATAAAAATAAAGACTTTGATGATTTTTTTAATTTGCTACTTAAAATAGATAACTTATCAGTAGTTTTAGGGTTTGATTTTATTATTTCAAATACATATACCAGACTTGATAAAAGCTATGATGAAATTATTATATTAAATAGGGGTGTAATTTGCATTACTGAAACTGAATTCAATAAATTTTATGAACACTCAAAAGTAGAACAAAAACATATGTAAAAAACTTTTGTTTTTCAACTAATTTTTATGTAAATACCTTGACAAGAGGTGGGGGAAAATGTTAAATTAATACCGTGCCACATGCAAAAGGTATTTTTTTGTTGTAAAAAAATTCAAGTCGTGGAATTCCGCGCACCTTAGCAGTGAGACTGGAGAGAGGAGGAAAGTTTATGTACGCTATTGTTGAAGTTGGTGGCAAACAATATAAAGTTGAGCCAAACACATTCTTCAAAACAGAAAAACTCGAAGCTAATGTTGGTGACAAAGTTGAACTTGATTGTTTGCTTGTTGCTGATGGTGAAAAAGTTGAAATTGCAGCTGCAGGCAGCAAAAAAGCTAAAGCAGTTTGTGAAGTTCTTGAACTTGGCAAAGAGAAAAAAGTTGTTGTATACAAATACAAAGCTAAAAAGAATGTTCGCAAAAAGCAAGGTCACCGTCAACCATATACCAAACTTAAAGTTTTATCAATTGTAAAATAAGTGTTGGTGATGTGATATGACAAAGATTACTGTAAGTAAAAAAAATAATAAAATCGTAGATGTTGAGTGTGATGGTCACACCAATTACGGTGAAAAGGGTGAAGATATAGTTTGTGCATCACTTTCAAGCATTGTTCAAACTGCAGTGCTTGGGTTATTAATGATTGCATTAATTGAGCTTGAAATGAAAAGAGATGATGACAGAGGCTATTTAAAATTCACACTTCCTGAAAAGTTGTCTGAAGAGCAGGATACCAAAGCTTGTGCAATTCTTGACACAATGCTTTGTGGAGTATCAGACCTTTATGAAACTTTTTCAGATTATATTGAATTGGAGGTTAAAAACGTATGATGTTTATTAATATTCAGTTATTTGCGCACCATAAAAGTGGCGGTGGTTCTTTAAAGAATGGTCGTGATTCAAACGCGCAAAGACTTGGCGTTAAAAAATATTCTGGTGAAAGTGTTAAAGGTGGCAACATCATTGTTCGTCAAAGAGGAACAAATGTTCACCCAGGTGAAAATGTTGGCATCGGTGATGATGATACACTTTATGCTAAAATTGATGGAATTGTAAAATTCGATAAATTTGGCAAAGATAAAAAGAGAGTATCAGTTATCCCAGCAGAAAAATAGTAAAATAAAAAGAGCAATTTACTTGCTCTTTTTTTGTTGTAAAAATTTTTTGTTAAATATTGTTTGATCCAGGTTGATTATTTGCTTGATTAGCTGATGGGTTATCTTTATTTGCAAAGTCAATTAAATCGATACATTTTGGTTTTTTATAGCCATCACCTGATGCAAATTTTTTGTATAATTCAAAGTTTTCATCGTTTATTATAAATTTAGGTTTATTATCTATAATTTCAGAGTAAGGCATAACTAAATTAAATAAAAGTTCTCTTATAAAATCAGCTTCTTCAACTATGTTTTTTGGTTTAGCATTTTCTGTTATAGATGAAAATAGAGTTTTTACATTACGAGTATTAATGTCGTAGCAAGAAACAGAAACTGCTGAATGATTTTCACTAAAATGAAAGTGTAGGGCATAGTTAAATGTATTGAGTAAAAATAAAAGTTCTTGTGATTCTAAATGAGTTATATTTAGTCCTTTTTGAATATATTTATTATTTTGATCGAGTTTATCATACTGAAGTTCGATTAATTTAAGTGCAATGACTAAAGCTGATGCACCCTCACATCCATTAACTTCTAAAGTTGTGATATTGTCAAAACTTTTCATGTCAGGATCTAGTTGCAAAAATATACCAATTTTGCCATCGTTATCTTTAAATGTAGATATTGTTGCACATTTTTTAGTTTTTATGTTTTGCCATTCAGTGATTTTTTCTTTCATAAATCTAACCTCGAATTTTATAAATGAATTATACATCCAAAGATTAGTATTGTCAATAGTAATAATTTATTAAATATATTTGGCAAAATTGAATTTAAGTGTTATTATTAAGTTATAAGGGGTGAAGTATTATGAAAACAAATGAAAGAATAGTAAATATTTTGAAACAATCTGGCAAATTTTTCTTTTCAACAG
>CAZYYI010000011.1:0-22556 GCA_964651835.1 uncultured Lachnospiraceae bacterium | reverse complement strand
CCATCTGGAATGTGTGATGATTTTTTAGAAAAACACAAATCAACTTTAGAAATGCCAGATTGGATAAAAGAGAAAGGACTTTCATGCTATGAACTTTCAATGACAAATGGTGTTAGACTTAGTGATGAAACCGCAACATTGTTTGGAAAAATTTTTGAAGAGGCAGGGATAGAAATGTCTGTTCATGCACCTTATTTTATAAATTTTTCAAACCCCGACCCTCTTGCTATTGAAAAATCTAATATGTATATTATAGCGTGCCTTCAAAAAATGAAATTGCTTAAAGCGAAAAAACTTGTATTTCATCCAGGCACTCTGCTTAAAATGGATAGAGAGCAAGCCTTTTTAAATGTTTACAATAACATAAAGAATCTATTAGAAATTTTAAAGGATTATGATTTTGGTGAGTATTATCTTTGCCCTGAAACCATGGGCAAACATGGTCAAATTGGTACGGTTGAAGAAATTGCTAAAATTTGCGCACTAGATGAACGTATTATTCCAACAATCGATTTTGGTCATGTGAATGCGTTTACTGGTGGAAGCCTTAAAACAGAAGAAGATTTTGAAAATATTTTTAAAACATTTAAAAAGTATTTGGGTGATAGGTTCAACAAGGTGCATATACACTTTTCAAAAATTGAATATGGCAAAAAGGGTGAAATTAAGCATTTGACTTTTGAGGATAATATTTTTGGGCCAGAGTTTGAGCCACTTGCAAAAGTGTTAAAAAAATATAATATTGATGCGTGTGTTATATCTGAGTCGCGTGGCAAGCAAACTAAAGACGCTCAAATTATGCACAATATTTATAAAAACAGCTAATATTTTGGCTTTAAAACATTGCTTTTTAAAAGTATTTGTGATATTATACTTTTAGTATATTTAGAAATATGTAATTTTTGGAGGATTTTATGATTACAGCAGGCGATTTAAGAAAAGGTGTAACTTTTGAATATGAAGGCAAAGTTTATGTTGTAGTTGACTTTTTACACGTAAAGCCAGGTAAAGGCGCAGCTTTTGTTAGAACAAAACTTAAAAACGTTATAACTGGACAAGTTATTGAACTTACATTCAACCCAGTTACTAAATTTGAAAAAGCTCAAATTGAAAGAAAGCAAATGCAATATCTTTACAGCGATGCTGGTCTTTACTACTTCATGGATAATGAAACTTATGAGCAGTTGCCACTTAACAAAGACCAAGTTGAAGATGCGCTTAACTACATTGTCGAGAATATGGACGTTACCATTCAATTTTATAAGGGTGAAGCATTCAGCGTTGAACCACCTAACTTTGTTGAACTTACCATTGTTGAGTGTGAACCAGGAGTTCAAGGCGATACATCTAAAGCAGGCAACAAACCAGCTAAACTTGAAACCGGTCTTGTTCTTCAAGTTCCATTGTTTGTTAATAATGGTGATAGAATCCGTATTGACACAAGAACTGGAACATATATGTCAAGAGTATAGCAAATTAATTAAAAATTCTTTTAAATATGCCAAAATTGGCATATTTTTTTTTGCGTAAAATTTCATACGACTTTTGGTTTAAGAATAACTTTAAGTAGGAGATAAAATGTTATATAATATTTTGCCCGAGTGGCTTTATAATTTGATAGGTAAAAATTTTGTGCTTGAATTTGTGTATGAAATTCGAGTAAGATTAAACAAGCCTATTTTAATAAATTATAAAGGTAATTTTGTTGCTTTAGCAGATAAAGATAACTTTAAACAGCCACCAATTTGTGCAAGTCGTGACCTCATTGAATATATTTTATCAGTTTCTACCAAGCAATCGCTCTATGCGTTTAATGATGAAATTAAGCATTGCTATATAACAACTGATGGTGGTATCAGAATTGGCATTTGCGGCGTGGTGGTAAAAGAAAATGGCAAGGTTTCAACCATAAAAAACATAACCTCACTCAATATTAGAATAAGTCATCAAGTGCCAAATTGCTCAGAGAATATAATTAATTTTATCTGCCAGAAAAATCAAGTTAAAAATACATTAATCATTTCACCTCCAAGTTGCGGAAAAACCACTTTGGTTCGTGACATCATTTGCAAACTTTCAAATGAAAAGCAAATTTTTAATATTTTGGTAGTTGATGAACGCTATGAAATTGCTGGAAGTTTTGGAAATAAAAATATTGAAGTTGGTAGCTTTGTTGATGTAATTTCTGGTTCAGATAAAGAATTTGCTTTTTATGAGGCTTTAAAAACAATGTCTCCAAGTGTAATTGCAACTGATGAAATTTCAGATGAAAAAGACATAACAGCTGTAAAATATGCAATTAAATCTGGTGTAAAAGTTATTGCAACCGCTCACGCTGAAAGCATTAATGACTTAAAGTATAAAAAATATTTTGCAGAAATTTTAGAGAAAAAATTTTTTGACAGAATTATCGTGCTTTCAAAAAGAAATGGAGTTGGCACTATAGAGGGTGTGTTCGATGAAAATTTGAGATGCCTGTTTTTGCCGTATATGCTATGAAAATTTTATTATGTATCATTATTGTTTGTGCATTTGGAACTGCTGGCTATCTTTATAAATTAAAGCTCAAAATCACCAAGGATATTTATGAATATCTTTTGGATTTTGAAAGCTATGTTAACTCTAATATTTCGCTATTTAAGAATAATATAGTTGATATAATTTCTAAATTTAAAAGTAGTCAAAACAAAAGTAGAGAAAAGTTCAATAAAATATTTGAATGTCAAAATAATATTTTTGTTTTTAATGAAGCTGAACTTGCAAAATTTGGAGTAACCAAAGAAGCTCAAGGAGTGATTGCAGGTTATCTTAATGAACTTGGCAAAAATGAGTATGAGTTTGAAAAAGAAAAAAATAAAAATTTTGAAGTTTATATAAAGTCGCAACTAGGGCAGGCAAAAAAAGTTTACGATGAAAAGGGCAGTTTATATTTCAAATTACTGCTTTTGCTATCAGCTGTGATTTGTATAATAATTTGGTGATATTATGGATGTTTCAATTTTATTTAAAATAGGCGCTATTGGAATTTTGACTACTGTTATATGTCAACTATTTCAACATCAGGGCAGAAGTGACCTTGCAACACTTGTTGGCCTTGCAGGTCTTGTTATTGTGCTTGTTATTGTGCTTTCAATGGTAAGTGATTTGTTTTCTACCATAAAAACTTTATTTGATTTGTATTGATTATGATTTTAAAAATTGTAGTAATTGCGCTTATTTGTATCTTTGTGTCTTCAACCGTAAAACCGTATAATGCTGAAATTTCAACACTTGTTAATGTGTGCGGTGGCGTGCTGATTTTTTTGCTTTGCGTTGAACAGCTTAAAGAAATTGTAGCGTTTTTATTTGAAATTGCGAATTTATCTAACATTAACTTAGACTTTTTGTCTACAGTGCTAAAAATTTTGGGAGTTGGGTATATAACAGAATTTGCATCAGATATTGCAGAGGATTTTGGCAACAAAACAATGTCCTCAAAAGTTTTACTTGGGGGTAAAATTGTGATATGTGGAATGACTCTTCCAATCATAAAAAGTTTGCTTACTTTGCTGTTATCATTTTTGTCATAACAATTTTTATTTATGCTGCAAATTTTAAGCCAAGTGCTGTTGCTTATGCTGAAACAGAAGAAAAGGTCACAGAGGAAGAATTAGATAACACAATTAACGATATTTTAGGCAATATTGATTCAAATGGTCTTGATGACTATTTAACAAATGATTTTAACTTAGATTACTTTTCAGTAAATTCATTTAGTGAACTTGTAAGCAAGATTTTGGACGGAAGTTATCTTGATAGTTATGACTCAATTTTTGATGCAATTATAGCCACTTTAAAAGAAAACATTAAAGGTTTCTTTTCAATATTTTTAGCACTTCTTGTAATAGTTTTGCTTTCAAGGATAGCGTCTAATATTTGCTCAGAATCAAAAAGCGATTTGCAAAAAATTATGCAAATTGTTTTTTCGCTTGTTGCAACACTTATAACTATATATTTATTTAAAGATTTGGCAAAAAATATCAGTGAAGTTATTAATAAAATTTTTAACTTTTCATCAATATTATTTCCAATATTATTGAATCTGATTTTAATGTCAGGAGCAACAAGTTCACACTCTGTCTATAGTTCACTTTCAGTATTCTTGCTAAATACTGGTATGTATGTTTTTGTTTATGTGCTTATGCCACTTTCAATATCAATACTGCTACTTAGCATTGTTGGTTCAGCTTTTTCAAATGACAGATTCAATAAAGTCATTGGTATTTGTAAAACAGTATTTAAATACATAGTTGCAATATTCTTTGGCATATTTGGCTTGCTTTCTGCAGTAAATTTAATTATGTCTGGGGCAAAGGACGGCGTAAGCTTAAAACTTACAAAATACGCAATAAAAAATTATATCCCAGTTCTTGGCGGTTATATTTCAGACGGCTTTGATTTTGTGCATACCTGCTCGGTGCTAATCAAAAATGCTTTTGGTGTAGGGGCAATTGTTGTGCTTTTATTTATGATAATTAAGCCATTACTCATGTATCTTGCACTTATGCTAATGTTCAAAATTTTATCAGTCGTGGTTTCATTTGTGGGGGACAAACATTTTTCATCAATGTTTGATTCAGTTTCAAGCAGTATATCCTACTTTATAGCAGTGCTTGTTGGTGTGTTCTTAATATTTTTTGTGTTTATTTATTTGCTTATTATGTCTGTATCGGTGGTGTAGATATGATATATCATTTTATATTGACTTTTATAATACTTAGCATAGTGTATGAACTTATTGAAGTGGTTTTTCCGATTTCAAAAATGCGAGAGTCGGTCAAAACTTTTGTTCTGTTAGTTTTTCTCTCTGCTATTTGTAAATTTATTTTTTCAATTTTTTAATATTTCAAACGACTATTGCATAGATATTATTAAGGATAATTCATATGAAGTTTAATTTTAAAGATATAAAGTCGAAAATAGTAAATGCTTATAAATCTAACAAAAAGATATTTGTGGCGTGTGTCTGTTTGATTGTTGTTGCACTTTTTTTAGTCATTAGTATATTTGCCAAAGGATTATCACCAAGCAGTAGCAAAAAAAGCAATACTTCAACAAATACCAATTCTGTTTCAATAACAGAATACACAGCAATGGTTGAAAATAAGATAAATAATATGTTGCTTAGCATTGAAGATGTAAAAAAAGTTTCAACCTTTGTAATGGTTGAATCAACACCAAAAATAGAGTATTTGACAGAAAAACAAGATAGCACTACAACAAATTCAAATAATACAGTTACATCTTCATCATCGTCAGTTGTGTTTGAAAAAAACGGCTCGATTTCCACTCCAGTTGTTGTTACAACTTTAATGCCAAAGGTGACGGGTGTTTTTGTGGTAATTAATGAAGTGAGCGCTTCTACAAAATATAACATAATTCATTCACTGTCAGTAGTTCTAAATGTGGATGAATCATGCATAAGTATATTACAGGAAAGTTAAAAGGAGAGAGTTATGAAAATTTTATATTTTAGGGAGGTAGGTAAAATGCTAACAAAGAAAAAGAAAATTTTAATTTTATGTGGTATGGTTGCACTTTTGGTTGTAACAGGTTGCCTTAATTTATTTTTAACAAGGGCAAATGATAATGTGCCAACATCTACATATGAATCTGCTAGTTTGCTTACAAGCTATCGTGCAAGTAAAAAAGAAACTAGAGATAATATGCTTAGTATGTATAACTCAATAATCAAGACTTCTACTGATACAGAACAAATCACTGAAACAAATGCACTTATCAAATCATTAGCTTCAAAAATGGAAAAAGAAACCGTGCTTGAAGGTATGATTATGGCAGCTGGTTTTGAAGATGCAGTTGTTACTGATTCTGATGGTTCATATACTGTTATGGTAAAATCTAATGGTTTAAACGCAGATGAAGTTGCAAAAATTTTAGCAATACTTGTAAAAGAAACTGGAACTAGTGCTACTAATGTTAAGGTAACATCAGTTTAATCTCGTGGCATAAAATAATAAATAATAATATTATTATAAGTGGGGCAAATGCCTCGCTTTTTTTATTAAAAAAAATTTAGTGGTAAAATAAAATTGCTATTAAATAAAAAGTGTGTTATAATTTTCTTGAAATTAAGTTGGGGGATTACCTATATGGCAAAAAAAGTTAAACTTGTTGAAATTGATGAAGAAAAAAGTAAAGATAACTTAACATATAAAAAGAAAGTTGTTATGAGCATTGTTTCACTCGCAACTCAAGAAATTAATGGTATAGCTTCTATTTCAAGAACTGCAGTTTCTGCAATTTCTAGTGCTTTAAACGCAAATAAAAGCAGAGGCATTATTGTAGAGTTTAAAGAAGATGACAAAGTTTGCATTGATGTTTTTGTTAATGTAAAATTTGGATATTCTGTTAAAGATGTTGCATTTAGAGTTCAGGAAAATATTATTTCATCTATAGCATCTATGACAGATTTTAAAACTGATGGTGTAAATATCCACGTTGTAGGCGTTGTTTTTAATGATTTAGAAAGTGATTTTGTTAGCTAATGAAATGAGGATTTATGAGCTTGAAAAGTAATGAGTTAGTATATGAATTTTTTAGATTCTTAGGCTTGCCAGAAAGCAAGTTTATTGTTGATGAAAAAATTTCAGATATTTACACTTTGCTTGGTATTGAGCCAGAATTTTATGAAGATGGTACAAGAAAGCTCACACCTTATGAAATAATAGGTGTGCCTCCACAGTTTTATTCAGATGGGGCAGAAAGACCTATTGTATTTATTTTAAAGCGTAAAAATGTGTGTAAAAAGTTGGGCAAGCTTGCAAGCGAAAACACAGAATTTATTTATAAAGATAATAAAGTTAAAGATAAAAAAGAACCACTAGCCGATTTAGTTGCAAGATATAAAAGTGCTGTGCTTCAAGGCAATGACGCAGATGCTGAAGAATTGCTTAGTATGATTAACACTTTGTCTGGTGGAAGAGCTAATGAAATTTTAAAAACTTTTTTTAATTATAGAAAATATTATAAAACTTTGCAAAAACAACTTTTAATGGATATATTTGCACATTTTTTTATAAATTATATTTATTCTAAAGTAAAAGAAGTCAAAGGCGGACTTTTGAAAAAAGAAAAAGTATTTAAGCCTTTCAAGCTTACGGTAGAAACTTTGTCTCCTAATGGTGGGCAAAATATAGCAGAAGAGATTACGGCTTCTAAAAGTGAGATAAGTTCAGATAGTATTGATTTAAAAAGCATCTCAGTTATGCAAGATACATTTGATTTTGAAGATTTAGATGTTGATATAAAGCAAGAAATAAATGAAAATAAACCTCAAAACATAGTTAACTCAGATACTCAAAATTTAAATCCACAAGGTGCTGAAACTGAGGTTAAACCAGTAGATGATAATATAAAGCATTCTGAAGATGACAAGGCTGATAGCCCTAGCATTTTGGACATTTTATTTAATGATAAAAATGTAGCTAGTGAAGAAAACGAAACTCTTGATTATAAATATAGTGATATGTTAGAAATTTCCAAGTTTCAAAGTGAAATAGAAATGAAACCAACTTATGAAGACACAAAAAGTGATTTGGAATTTGAAAATTTGCAAAAACAACTTGGTGAGTTTTCAAATGTATTAGATTTTGGTGAAAATACTGAAAGTGCAAAAAGTGATATTAATGAAGAGACATTTGAGTCAGAAAATTTAATTAATGAAACTAATATAAATGAACCATACTATGAAGACACAAATATTGCTCAAAACTATGAAGATGTTGAATCTACTATTAATGAAGATAATGAAATAAGTGATAGAGAATCTGTAATAAAAAATCCAAAAACTATAAGTGTAAAAAAATATGGCTTAACAAGTGATGTTGAATTGAAAGAAAATTTTAAGATTAAAAAAGCAGATGAATCTGAAAAAGATGAAGGGCTAGAATTACAAGAAGAAAAAAACTTAAATTAAAAGGAAAGATTATGAGTAGAAGAAATGCACGTGAAATTGCTTTTAAACTTATTTTTGAATATATGTTTAGCGGTGAAACAAAACCAGAGCTTATTGATGAATATGCTACTGATTTTAAAAGCAATGAAAAAGATGATGATACAGCCTATGTAAATGAGGTTTATTTTGGTGTGGTTAAAAACTTTGACACTTTAAATAAACTTATTTCAGAAAATGCACATAATTTTGATTTAGATAGACTTTATAATGTTGATAAAGCATTGCTTTTGCTCGCACTTTATGAAATTAAGTTTATGAGTGATGTTCCATATAAAGTTAGTATTGATGAGGCTTTAAATTTAGCAAAAAAATATTCAACAGAAAAAAGTGCAAAATATATTAATGGTGTGCTATCAAAATTTGCGGGGTAATAATGAAAACTTTAACATTATCGGTATTACAATTTAATACTTTTGTTAAAAACATTTTTGACGCCGAAGAGTTTTTGCACGAAATTAATGTGTTTGGTGAAGTTACAAATTTCAAGATTTCGGGCGGAAATGCTTACTTTGATTTAAAAGATGAAGGCGCTATGCTTTCTTGCGTCAAATTTGGTGCAAGTGATTTAAATATAAAAAATGGTGATAAAGTTACCGTTTACGGAAAAGTCAATTTTTATGTTAAATCTGGAAAATTGAATTTTATTGTAGGCAGAGCGGCTGCTCTTGGTATGGGTGAGCTTTACCAAAGGTTTTTAGAACTTAAACAAAAACTTGAAGCCGAGGGCTTTTTTAGAGAAGATATCAAAAAAGCAATACCAAGATACGCGAAAAATATAGGCATTGTTACAAGTGAAACTGGTGCAGTTATTCGTGATATAATTAATGTAACAAGGTCAAAAAATCCATATACAAATTTAATTGTTTATCCGTCAAAAGTTCAGGGTGTTGGCGCAGAAGATGAGCTTGTGGCGGGTATAAAATATTTTAATACAAGAGATGATATTGACACAATAATTGTTGCTCGTGGCGGTGGCTCACTTGAAGATTTAAGCCCATTTAACACTGAAAAAATTGTTATGGCAATTTATGAATCTCAAAAGCCAATTATATCAGCTGTTGGTCACGAAACAGATTTTACACTGTGTGACTTTGCGTCAGATTTAAGAGTTCCAACTCCATCTGTTGCTGCTGAAGTTGCAGTGTTTAGCTACTATGACGAAATTAATTATATAAGCCAAATTAGCGAAAATAATAACTACTTTGTAAACAAAATTTTTAATGATAAAAAAGAGAAATTGCTAAACTTTTCAAGTAGTATTATTGATAAAACAAAATTAAAACTTAGTGATTCAAAATCAAAAATTTTGCTTTTAGAAAAAGATATTGATAAACTTGTGCATAAAAATTTTGATGAAAAAAAGAATGATACTTTAAAACTGATTGAAGTTATAGAAAAACTAAATCCGTTAAAAATTCTGCAAAATGGATATGCAGTTGTTGAAAATAATGATAAAAAAATCAATTTTGTAGCTGAAACAAATGTTGGTGATAATATAAAAATTAAAATGATTGATGGTGATATTGAAGCTACAATAAAAAGTAAAACTGTTAAGGAGAATTAGTATGAAGTACGAAGAAGCCCTTGAAAAATTAAATAAGATAAAAGAGGATTTAGACAGTCCTTCTATTACGCTTGATGACTCTGTTAAACTTTACGAAGAGAGTGTTAAGTATACAAAAATTTGTCTTGATTTGCTTAAGGAAACCGAGGGCAAAATTGCAGTTATTAAATCTGAAATTGATAAGATTATTGAAAAGCCACTAACTGAAATTAAGGAGTAATTATGCTTCAAAGTTTGACGATAAAAAATATTGCTTTGATTAATGATTTAACAATTGATCTTGGCACTGGATTAAATGTACTTACTGGTGAAACAGGTGCGGGCAAGTCGCTTATTATTGACTCGCTTGCTCTTTTGCTTGGTGAAAAAGCAGACAAAAGCTTGATATCTTATGGTGAAAACTTTGCAAGTGTAGAGGCAGTTTTTGAAACTACTTTGCCAGAGGTCTTAGATAAGCTTGAAGAGTTTGGGCTTGAAAGGGAAAACACTATTATAATTTATAGGAAACTTTCATCAGATGGTAAAAATGAATGCAGGGTCAATGGCAAAAGTTTTACGCTTTCAATGCTTAAAGCTATAACAGCTCCGCTTATGGATTTGCACGGACAGTTTCAACATCAAGAACTTTTAAAAGTTAATAATCAGCTCAGAGTTTTAGATGATTTTGGTGGTTTAGAAATAAACAATGCAAAAAAAGAATATCAAGAAGTTTATAAAAAACTTAAACAAGTCTGCAAAGAACTTGCAAGTTATAACTTTGATAGCCGTGATAAAGAGAGACTACTTGATTTGTATTCTTTTCAAATTAATGAGATTGAAGAAGCACACTTTGTAGATGGTGAAGAGGAAAGTTTAAAAGAGTTTCGAGTTAAAGTTTTAAATCAAGAAAAAATTTTATCTTCGCTTGAAAAAATATCAAATATTTTTGATGGAAGTGGTGAAGGTTTTGGGCTTATTGATATCATCAAAAAATGCGATTATGAAATGCAAGAGATTTTAAAATATTTGCCAGAGCAAGAAGACTTATCAAAAAGGTTATCTTCTGCAAGGTATGAACTTGAAGATATATCTGATTCACTTGACTCATTTAGGCGTGACTTTTATATGGATGAAAATGCTGCTGCTGAAAATGAAAAGAGACTTGACTTGCTTTCTTTGTTTAAAAAGAAGTATGGCTCAAATATTGCTGAAATTAATGAGTACTTGAAAAATATAAAAGTAGAATATGACAAATTGATTTCATCTTCTGAAGTGGTAGAAAAGCTTGAAGCAGAAAAACAAAAACTTACTGAAGTTATTGAGTCAAAGGCGGCTAAACTAACTGAACTAAGAAAAAAATATGCTGATATTTTTGCTAAAAAAGTTAAAGAAGAATTGTCAGCACTTTCAATGAAAAATGCTGATTTTGAAATTGAATTTAGTGATAATAGATTAAGTTTTGATGAATCTGGCTTTGATACAATAGAATTTATGTTTACTGCAAATGCTGGTCAGCCTCTAAAACCATTAAGTAAAGTTGCAAGTGGTGGTGAAATGAGTAGATTTATGCTTGCTGTAAAAAATATAACAGCAGATATCGTGCTTGTTGATACTATGATTTTTGATGAAATTGATACTGGTATCAGTGGTGACACTGCCAATGTGCTTGCAGAAAAACTTGCAAAAATAGGCAAAGCACACCAAGTTATTTGTGTAACGCACCTTGCTCAAGTTGCAAGCTTTGGTACAACGCATTTTGTAATTAAAAAAGAAGTTGTTGATGGCAAAACAAAAACATTTTTAAATGAGCTGTCTTTTGATGACAGAGTTGAAGAAATCGCAAGGCTCATTGGTGGCAGTGTTTCAAGTTTTTCAAGAGAGCACGCAAAACTTATGCTTGATAGCGGAAAAAACTATAATAGTTAATTTAAAATTAAAATGAATAATAATTATAATTATATCAAAAACTACTACTACTTAGGAGTAGTTTTTTTATGAAAAATTTTTCGGTTAAGGCATTTCTATCAAAATTATTAATCTTTGTAATCTGCCTTTTTAGTTTTGGAATAACTATTTTTAATCCAATTTCAATAAAAAACTCTCCATCAGTTTCTTGTAGTTACACTGCGGCAGCTTTTCCAAGTTTTACTGAAATAATAAAGGGCTTGTTCAAAAAAGATACTCCAGCAGTAGATGATAATAAGGAAAGGGTCAGTGTATATCTTGGTGGTTTTCCTTTAGGTTTTACAATTTCTTGCTCAGGTGTGGTTGTGGTTGCAATTTCAAACACTTCAGCTACTGGTGTTAAAGAGGGTGATATTTTAACCCATATTGAAGATGTTTCAGTTAATAGTGCAGAAAATATTTTATCGGTTATTAATAGTGAAAATTTTGTAGGTAAAAAGTTAAATATAACTTATATTCATGACGGAACAGAATGCAAAGGTAGTATTACTCCTATTTATGATGATGCTTTGCAAATTTATAAACTTGGTCTTTGGGTTCGTGATAACGCTGCGGGCGTAGGTACGCTTACTTATATAAGAAAAGATAATTACCGTTTTGGTGCACTTGGCCATCCAGTATGTGATATTGATACTGGTGCTACTATGCCAGTGCTTGATGGTAATTTATTCAAATGTAATATTGTGGGTTACAAAAGGGGTGCAAAAGGTGCACCAGGTGAACTTAAAGGCTTGTTTTTAAGAAACGGAAGCGAACTTGGCTCTCTTGACAAAAATATTAAATTTGGTGTTTATGGCACATTTGATAAAAATTTCATAAGTTCTTATGATACAGAGCTAGTTGAAGTTGCAAGAAGCAATGAAGTCAGAAGTGGTAAGGCAAAAATTAGATGTACTATTGATGGAACAGTTCCTAAAGATTATGATATTGAGATTGTTAAAACTTACTTTAATGGTGCAAAAGACAATAAAAGTATGTTTATTAGGGTGACAGATAAAGAACTTATCAGCAAAACTGGCGGAATTGTACAAGGCATGAGCGGTAGCCCTATAATCCAAAATGGTAGGCTTGTTGGTGCAGTAACTCATGTATTTGTATCAGATTCGACAAAAGGTTACGGAGTTTTTGCTGAATATATGATTGATAATTAGTCAAAAAAAGTAGAATTTTATATAATTTTATATAATTTTGTATAATAATGTATAATTTTTAATAATATGTTCAAAATTGTTCAAAATTTGTTGCATTTTGTAATAATATGTAGTATATTCTTGGTATGGAAAATGTAAATTATTATTCAAATTATAAAACTGATCTTGTTGATATCTATATCAAAAATAATAGTATGCTAAATGGTGAAGTTAGTGTTCCAATGGACACACTTTATATAACCATCAGTAATGATGTTCACTTTATATTAAATTATTTAGGAGTTTCACTTAGCAAACTTGGTTACACATACTGGAAAGAGGCTGTCTTATTTTTTATGTGCAGTGGAAAAATGCATATTAAAATTTGCAGTGAAGTTTACCCATTCATAGCAAATAAGTATGGCAAAACAGTATCTTCGGTTGAAAGGGCAATGAGGCAGTGCTTAGAAAACTCTTTGTATTTTATTAATAAAAATGATAATAAATTTTTAAAGGATAGCTTTGATGGATTTTTATTAAATCCACATAGTAGTCAAATACTTGTCAAATTTGTTCAGATAATTTCATCTAAAGAATTTCAAAAATTAAAACAAAATATGTTAGATAGTTTTAACAATTAATAGGTCTTGCATAAACTATAATGTGAGAATAAAAAATTTAAGTGTTTATGATTTAAGATATCATTTCAAAAAAAATAGCAATATATATTTTGCATATCTTTTATTTGTGCTTGTAGGAATTGTAATGGGCATAATCATTGCTTGCACAGGTGATGGCTATGTTCATTTGCTTACTTCTGAAAATAAAATTTTATATTCAGTAATTAATGGCAGTGTAAACTCAGCGGCATTATTTTGGAAACGATTTTTATATTTTTTGTTGCCACTAATTATAATGTTTATTTTATCACTTGAGTATTATGTAATGCTTTTTAGCTTTTTGCTTGTAGCTTATCAATCAGCATTGCTTGTTATGAGTATGTCTGCAATTATATCAATTTATGGCTTTTCAGGAGCATTAAGTGCTATATTTTTAATGCTTCCGGTAAATATTTTATATATTGCATTGCTTATAATCTTTGCTTGTATATGTTTTGAACGTAGTTATAATGCAAAAAGATGCAAAAGTTTTACTTATGGCTTTAATGATAGTTTGTTTTGGATTAAGGTTGCCATTTGTTTTGTTCTAGTTATTATTTTAGCTTCTATTATTGCAATAATTTATCCATTACTATTAAAAAATGCAATGTTTATAATTTATTAAAACTGTAGCTTTCAATTTATGCATAATTTTTAATAAAAATTCAAATAATAGGTTTATATAAGGAGAGAATATGAAAAAACCTATTATTTTTTTATTATTGATTTTTGTTCAATTGGTTTTATGTTTTCCAATTTCATTTGTTCAAACTTCAGCTTTAGCGGTAAATAAAAATGATACTGATGAGGCATTAAAAATAACCTCAAAGTCAGCACTTTTGATTGAAGCGGAAAGTGGCAAAGTAATTTTTGAAAAAAATGCAAATGATCGTTTACCAATTGCATCTATGACTAAAATTGCTACATTATCAATTGTTTTTGATGCACTTTCTAAGGGTATCATTCATGAAAACGATATGGTTAAAGTGTCTGAAACAGCTGCGGCAGTTGGCGGTTCATCTGCATTTTTGGATGCTGGTTCAAGCTACAAACTTACCGAACTTATCAAAAGTGTAATTGTTGCATCAGCCAACGACAGTTCGGTTGCTCTTGCAGAATATGTATCAGGCAGTGAAGATGTGTTTGTAACAAAAATGAATAAACTTGCAAGCAGTTTAAATCTTGAAAATACAAATTTTATAAACTGCACAGGGCTTCCATCAAATAACCATTATTCAACCGCTTATGATATTGCAAAAATTTATAATACAATTGCAGGTAATAGCCTTTATAAAAAATATTCTAAAATTTGGATGGATGATTTTATACATCCAAGTGGCAGAAAGACTGGTCTAGTTAATACAAACAGACTTATCAAAACTTTCGATGGTATTGAAGGCGGTAAAACTGGTTATACAGACGCCGCAAGATTCTGTTTAACAGCGTCAGCAAAAAGAGAAAATACAAGATTTATCGGTGTAATTATTGGTGCTAATGATAGCAAAACTAGATTTGCAGAGATGACAAAGTTGCTTAATTATGGTTTCTCAAATTATACAAATAAATTGGTTGTAAATAGTGAAATCCCAGTCACAATTACCAGTGTAAAAAAGTCTAAGGAAATGGCTGAAGTATACGCTGAAAGAAATTCAAATATATTTGTAAAAAAGACAGAAGATGGTGAATATCATACAGACTATCAGTTATATGATGTCAGCGCTCCATTAAAATCAAATGCAGTTGTTGGTAAAATGTTTGTGTTTGATAGTAATAATATGGTAGTTGATGAAGTCAACTTGGTAATTAAAAAACCAGTAGAAGCTGAAAAATTTAAAGATACATTTAACAAAATAGTGAGCGCTTGGTAATTACAAGAAAAAGTCGAATATTTCGACTTTTTCTTTTGCAATAAATAATCTACATTTGTATATAGGTTTGACTAAAATTTTTTAAATTGCTATAATATTTATATGGAGGCTTGAATGCTTTATCCTGAACTCTTGCAAATGGGTGCTATACAAATTTTAATCAGCATAGTTGCTACGGTTATGGCAATTTTTGTTGCCATGCCATTTCACGAATTTGCGCACGCTTTTGCAGCAAAAAGAGAAGGCGATTACACAGCAGTTGCTATGCATCGTTATACACTGGCTCCACACGCTCATTTTGATGTTAAAGGCTTTATATTTTTATTTCTTTTTAGGTTTGGTTGGGCAAAGCCAGTTCCAATTGATTCCAGAAATTTTAAAAGAGGCAGATTAAGCTTGTTTTTAGTATCAATTGCTGGAGTGCTTGCAAATTTAATACTCGGAATATTCTTTTTGTTTGTCTATATGCTGCTTTATAGGTTTTTCCCAAATTTTTTGGAATATACTTTGTATGGACAGTTACTTAGCAGCTTTTTGCTGATTTCAGTTTCATTTAATTTTACCTTGGTATTTTTTAATATCTTGCCAATTTATCCACTAGATGGCTACAACTTAATTGCAAGTATGTCAAAAACTGAAAATTCATTTTTGGTTTTTATGAAAAAATATTCCTTTATAATTTATTTGCTGTTTATAATTACTGGGCTTTATTATTTATATTTTAACTATACTGCTGGGTTATTAATTGACGGACTAATTTATGTATTTTCTTTAATTTTAGGTATTTAGATATGGAAGAAATTTTATTAACAGAAGAAGAAAATTTAATAAAAAGTGAGGTACAGACTGAGGAAATTAAGCCTGCGCCAATTTTTGATACAACAAAACTAGATAAAAAATCTCTTGAGATTTTGGAAGATACTGAAGAGAGCGATTATAAATTTAAACTTGAACAATTTGAAGGTCCACTTGATTTGCTTTTGCATTTAATAAAGATAACAAAAATTGATATTTGTGATATATTTTTGTCTGACATTACAGAACAATATTTGCAAATAATGGATAATATTGATGAAATTGATGTTGATAAAGCAAGTGAATTTATAAGTATGGCAGCAACATTGCTTGAAATTAAGTCAAAACATCTTCTTCCTCGTGAACCTGAAATCACTGATGAGGAAGACCCAGAGGTAAGGCTTATTCGTCAGATAGAGGAATATAAGCTGTTTAAAGAGCAGAGTGAAAAGTTGTCTGGCTACGAAGACGCAAACAAGCTGTATAGAGAGCCAGATAGCACAGTTGGTGAGTTTAAATATGAACTTCCTGATGAACTTTCTGTTGATGCATTAATTTCAGCTTTTTCATCACTCATGCAAAAAATGACAATCAAAGCTGAGGTAACACAAGAAAAGAAGATTGAAAAAGATAGGTTTACAGTTGCTCAAAAAATCAATCAAATTAAGGATATGTTGCTTACAAAAAATGAATTTAAATTTACTGATTTGTTTGAAGAAGAAACTACAAAAAGTGAAATTATAAATACATTTTTGGCTTTGCTTGAACTGCTAAAAAGACAATATATAACAGTTAAGCAAAATGAGCTTTTTGAAAATATTGAAATTATCAAAAATGCAGATGAGTCTGAGCGACTCACTGAAGAAATTAATTTGGACTACGATGGAGAATAATATGGAAAATTTAGAAAACGTGATTGAAAGTGTTTTATTTGTTGCTGGTGATGCAGTGCTTGTTTCTGATTTGTGTTTTAAGTTTAATGTTAGTCAGAAAGAGGTTATGGCTGCAGTAGAAAATTTGCAAAAAAAATATGATGAAAAAAGCGGCATAAAACTTTTAAATTTCAATAAAAAACTTCAACTTGCAACAAATTCAGATTACATTGATTATGTTACAGCAGTGCTTAATCCAATTCGTGAAAGAAACCTTACAAAATCTACACTTGAAACAGTTGCAATCATTGCTTATAAGCAACCAGTTACAAGAATGGAGATTGAAGAAGTTAGAGGTGTAAATTCTGACTATGCAATTAACATTTTATTAGAGCATAAATTAATTGAGGTTGTAGGTCATAGAGATAGTGTTGGCAAACCAGCACTGTTTGGCACAACTGATGAGTTTTTGAAAAGGTTTAATATTTCTTCAGTAAATGATTTGCCAGACTATAATGAGCTGCTTGAAAAAGTGCAAAAATTGCGTGAAAACTTTTCAGAAGACTTGTTTAATCGTGATGTTCAAACTAATGAAGTTGAAACCGCTGCTGATGATAATAGCCTTGATAAACAACTTGAGGAGCTTGCAAAACTAGATACAATTTCAGATGAAACTGTTGAATTATAATTTAATAAATAATTATTAATATTTAGTACAAACTATGAGTATGAGAAATCTGCTTATAGTTTTTTTTATTACTATCTTGTTACTTTTGCTAATATTTTTACCATTCAAAACCAGGCTGATGTTTCATTTAAATTTGTTTGAAACCAAAACTTATTATAGCCTAAAAGTAATATTTATTAAAATTTTATGCGGTATGGTTTTTATGAAAGATGGAAAGCTTTATGTAAGTAATATTGATGGTCCAATCACGTTTTCATCTTCCAAGTTTACAAGATTTTTAATTTTAAATATTCTTAGCAAAATTGATGTAAAAAAGGTAGAAATATTCTTTACTGGAGGCTTTGCAGATAACTCATTTAATTCGGCACTGCTATGTGGAAGTGTGTCGGCTGTGGTACAAACGTTTTATAGTATACTCAGTCAAAAATTTGAAAATGTTAAACTTTATGAAGACATTGCACCAACATTTAATAAAGATAATTTAGAAGTCACAGTAGATGTTGTAGTAAGTTTAAGTATTTTTCAGCTATTTGTATCAATAATTTCTGCGGCTTTTCGCAATAATAAGTTAAAGGAGAGTAAAAATGAAGGATAATTTTAATAATAGAATTGAAGAGGTTATGTCAACAGCAATGCACAATATTCGCTCACTTATTGATGTGGATATTGTAATAGGTCAACCAATTAGCTCTGCATCAGGCATCACAATCATTCCGCTTACAAAAACCACAGTGGGTTTTGTATCTGGTGGTGGCGAGTATTATTCAGAACTTAAGGAAATTAAAAAGGAAACAGAGTATCCGTTCGCTGGCGGTTCAGGTGCTGGTCTTAACTTGCAACCAATTGGATTTTTAGTTATTGATGGCAAACTTGTAAACTTGATTAAAATTGATTCTAAGTCTGCAATTGAAAAACTTATTGAAAGCGTGCCTGAAGTTGCAAAATTTTTGTCTAAAACTTTTGGAAGTAAAAATAATGATAAAAAGAATAAATAGTAAGCATTTTATAGCACTTATACTATTAGTTTTGCAGTTATTTATTTTTAGTTTGTCTTTTAATGCTTTTAGTAGCATTAATCTCATTGCAACTGCAACTAATAAAGTTAAAGAAGATAAACTGACAACTGCAAAAGGTATGGCAACAATAGAAGTTTCAACAGGCAGACTTTTGTATGCAAAAGATGAAAACAAAAGGCTTCCAATGGCTAGCACCACCAAAGTTTTAACAGCAATTGTCGCAATTGAAAGCGGTAAAGATTTAGATGAAAAACACGAAATCCCAGCCGAAGCGGTTGGCATTGAAGGTTCATCAATTTATCTTAGAAAAGGCGAACATTTGTCACTTAGAGAACTTTTGTATGGCTTAATGCTTCGCTCGGGTAATGATAGCGCAGTAGCTATTGCCATTATTGTTGCAGGCTCAGTCGAAAACTTTGTTGGTCTTATGAATAGTTATTGTGAAAAGCTTGGGCTTAAAGATACGCACATTGTAACTGTAAATGGTTTGCACGATGATGAGCATTATACAACGGCTTTTGAACTTGCCAAAATTACAGCTTATGCACTTAAAAATCCGACATTTGCTGAGATTGTTAAAACTCAGGAAAAGAAGATTGACAATGAACTTGGCAAAAAAGAAAAGTATAGATTTTTAAAAAATAAAAATAAACTACTCAGAAATTTAAACGGTGCAAATGGCGTTAAAACAGGCTATACAAAAAAGGCTGGTAGATGTTTTGTTGGCAGTGCAAAAAGAGGCGATATGGAAGTTGTTTCAGTTGTGCTTGACTGCGGACCTATGTTTGAAGAAACCACTGCACTTATTGAAAAGGCTTTTGCAGAATACAAAATGTATAAACTCTTTTCAGCAGGTGAACTCACAAAACTTGATGGCAATGCAGAAGATGAAAAAATCTCAGTTAACTTAAACAATGATATAATTTTGCCTCTTACTGAAAGTGAGTATTCAAAGGTAATAGGCAAGCTAGAAATTGAAAATCTAGAACTCAAATCTAGTCCTGAGCCACAGAATATTGGTGAGCTTAAAATTGAACTAGAAAATAACTTGATTTTTTCAGAAAAAGTATTTACTATATATACTAAGGAGAAAACTAATTTTATAGATAATTTAAAAAAGATTATTGAAAAATTTTAGTTAATGTTGTTATGAGAATAAATAAATTTTTAGCTGCCTCAGGGCTTGCTTCCAGAAGAAAATGTGAACAGTTTGTACTTGATGGCAGAGTAACAGTTAATGGCAAGGTTATATCAAGCCTTGCTTTTAATGTGTCTGAAAATGACAAGGTTAAAGTTGATGACAAAAAGGTTGAACTGCCACACAAATTTACTTACATTATGATGCATAAACCAAAAGGATATCTGACAACAGTTTCAGATGATAGAGATAGAAAAACAGTTATGGATTTGTTGCCAGAGCAATACAAAAAACTTATGCCAATTGGTAGACTTGACTATAACTCAGAGGGCTTACTTTTACTTACCAATGATGGCGATATTGCACAAAAATTGACAAGACCTGAAAACGAAATCACAAAACTTTACTCTGTTAAAGTTGAAGGTGAAGTAACTGATGAAGACGCTAGCAAAATGGAAAAGGGCGTTACAATTTTAGACGGCACAAAATTTAAAGAATGCAAGGTAAATATTGTTGAAGTAAAAAACCGCAAAACCAAACTTTTAGTTGAATTAAAAGAAGGTAAAAATCGTGAAATCCGTAAAATCTTTGATAACTTTGGCTATAATGTAATCTTTTTAAAAAGAGTTGCTGTTGGTGAAATCAAACTTGGTGGGCTTACTCGTGGAACTGTTAGACCACTTAGACCAAGTGAAATAGAATATTTAAAATCATTATAGAAAAAACTGTTAAAATGTAAAAATTTTAATTAAATTAATATTTTTATACAAATAAATTATAAAATGGTGAATTATGAATGTTTGTGTGATTGGTGGTGGAGCTGCTGGAATGATGTGTGCAGTTCATATCGCAAGAAAAGGTCATAGTGTTACACTTTTTGAAAAGAATGAAAAACTTGGCAAAAAGTTATATATAACTGGCAAGGGCAGATGCAATGTTACAAACAATGTGGTTGGCAGTGAGTTTTTAAAAAATGTGGTTGGCGGTAGCAAGTTTGTTATGGGTGCAATCACAAGGTTTAACTCTGAAGATACCAAAGCATTTTTTGAACAATTATCTGTGCCATTAAAAGTGGAAAGAGGTAATCGTGTTTTTCCTGTTAGTGACAAATCAAGTGATATTATCAAAGCCTTTGAAAAGGCATTGTCTTGGGCTGGTGTAAAAGTTAAACTTAATAGCAAAGTTAACGAACTGGTGATTGAAGACAACCAAGTTAAAGGGATTAAAGTTGATGATAAAGTTTTGCCTTTTGATGCAGTAGTTGTTGCCACTGGTGGCATAAGCTATGCTTCTACTGGTTCAACTGGTGATGGGTATGAATTTGCAAAAGCTGCCCATCATACAATTGTAGAGCCAGTACCAGCACTTTGTGCAATAGTTTTAAAGGGCACTGAGCTTGTTAAACTTGAAGGGCTCAGTCTTAAAAATGTTAAGTTGATTTCAAAACTTAATGATAAGGTTTTATATGAAAGTGATATTGGTGAAATGCTTTTCACTCATAATGGCATTTCAGGTCCAATAGTGCTTTCAACTTCAAGCTATATTAATAGACAGGATTTAAGCAAACTTAAACTTGCAATAGACTTCAAACCAGCACTTTCAAATCAGTCACTTGAACTTAGGATTGATAGAGATATTGCAAACCTTGGTGCAAAGCAAGTTTCATCACTTCTTGAAGGCTTGCTTCCAAAATCACTTTGCTCGATTTTTGCTAAAAGGCTTGGGGTAAATTTAACTATGAAAGCAAATCAGTTGAATAAAGAAAAACGCAAATTGCTTGTGGGTTTGCTTAAAAATTTTGAAATTTTGCCACAAAAGCTTGAAAGTTTTGAACAAGCAGTGGTAACTAGCGGTGGTGTAAACTTAAAACAAATCAATCCAAAAAATATGAAAAGTAAACTTGTAGATAATTTATATTTTGTTGGTGAAGTTCTTGATATTGATGCACTGACTGGCGGATTCAATTTGCAACTTGCATTTTCAACTGCTGTCACTTGTGCTAGTGATTTTAAAGATTTAAAAAATTAGGAGGGCTTATGTTTTTTGCTTTAGTGTTTATTGTAGTATTTTTGCCAATGACAATTTTGTTTCCGACAAAAGTAATAAATAAAAAGAGATTGCCAAAAGGCAAAAAGTTTGTTGTTACCTGCAACCATTATAGCAATGCTGACTCATTGCTTTTGGATATAAAGTTTAGACGCAAATTTTATTTTCTTGCCAAAGCAGAACTTTTTAAAAATAAATTGCTTGGCTGGGGTTTTAAACATGTTGGCGGAATTCCAGTAGATAGAAATAATGTCAGCCCATCAACCTTTAAGCAAGCATTAAAAGTGCTTGGCAAAAATAAGCAATTATTTATTTTTCCAGAAGGCACAAGAAACAAAGCAGATACCGAGTCAATGGGTGACATAAAAACTGGCGTAATAACTTTTGCCTCAAAGGGTGAAGCAGAAATCATACCTATGATAATGTATCATAAACCTAAGGTTTTTAGAAAAAATTATGTCTTGGTTGGCGAACCTCTTAAAATAGTAGGTGAAAATCCAAAAAGACTTACTAAAGATGAAGTTGAAAATAACCTTGAAAGATATTCGCTTGCTATGCAAAATTTAAGAATTGAAATTGATGAGTATGTTGCAGATCGTCACAAAAAACATAAAAACAAAAACAATCAGACTAAACAAGTTAAAATTAATAAAAGCGAAAGCATAAAATTTTAATTTTTATTTAGTTAGCTTTAGCTTGAAATATATTTTGTTAAAAAAAATATAATGATATAATGATTATGTGATTAGTTTTTAATTACATATCATATGCCGATGTAGCACAGTGGTAGTGCATCTGATTCGTAATCAGGGGGTCGCAAGT